>NZ_CP132333.1:1212246-1515308 GCF_030758935.1 Geothrix sp. PMB-07 | reverse complement strand
CGGATTTCCTGTCTCCGGCAAGGCAATTTCTCGTCAATATTAATTAACTGTTTTCAGTACTTACATTGACGATGCTAGCAGTTTCTGCCGAGCCGCCTCGATCAGGGGTTTTCCACAATTTCCGCTTTCTTTCGCATTGACAAGGAAGATGCCCTTGGATTGCGGTCAGACCGGGGCGAAACGGCGGGTGTCAACCCCTTTTGTCATCCGGATGTCACGGTCAAAAGCTAAACCAGAGCCTCCGCCTCCCGCAGCTGGACGCTCACCAGACGGGAACAGCCGGCCTCCTCCATGGTCACGCCGTAGAGGGTGTCCGCGGCCACCATGGTGGGCTTCTGGTGGGTGATGACGATGAACTGGGTGTCCGTCTTCATCTTCTGCACCATGGCGGCGAAGCGGCCCACATTGGCCTCATCCAGAGGAGCGTCCACCTCGTCCAGCACGCAGAAGGGGCTGGGCTTGAAATGGAAGATGGCGAACAGAAGGGAAATGGCCGTCAGAGCCTTCTCCCCGCCGCTCAACAGCGTGAGAGCCTTGGCGGTCTTCCCTGGCGGCTGAGCGGTGATTTCGATGCCGCATTCCAACAGGTTCTTGGGATCTTCCAGGCTGAGCTGGGCGCTGCCCCCGCCAAAGGCCTCGCGGAAGACCTCCTGGAAGCGCAGATTGACGAAATCGAAGGCTTCCCGGAACCGATCCTCGCTGGTGGCATTGATCTCCTGGATGGTGGATTCCAGGTTGCCGATGGCCTCGGTGACATCGGCCCGCTGCTCGTTCATGAAGGTCAGCCGCGTTTCCGCCTCTTCCAGCTCCTGGATGGCCAGGGGATTCACGCCGCCCAGGTCCATGCGCCGACCCTGCAATTCGTTGAGCCGGGTCTGGTGAACCAGTTCGCCCTCCTCCCAGGCCTCCCGCTCTTCATCGCTGAGCCCGGCCAGGAAGGCAGGCACCTCCAGGCCCAACGCCAATTCCACTTCCTTGGCCAGGGCCTCCTGGCTGCCCTGCACCTGGGCGCCATGGATCAGCACCTCCTGGTGCTGGGCGCGGGCATTCTCCAGGGCCTCCTGGAATTCCCGCGCCGCCCGTTCGTGCACCCGCAGGGCTTCCTGGTCCAGTTCGAGGCGGGGCTGGGCCTCGCGGGCCTGGTCCTGCACCGCCTCGCGGTCCTGCAGCAGCTGCTGGGATTCAGCCTCCAATTCCCCGAGCCGCTGCTGACAGGCCGTGATCCGGTCCATCTGTTCCGTGGCTTCGACCTCGAGCCGCTGGCGCTCCGCTTCCAAATCAAAGCGCCCCCGCTGCGCCAGCTGCAAGTGCCGCTCATGACCATCCCGCTCAGCCCAGGCGGCATCGCGCGTCCTGGCGGATTCCGACCGCTGGTCGCGCCGCTCATCCAGGCGCAGGCGCGCCTCGCGCACCAGGCCCTCGGCCTGCTGGATGGCCTCGTCCAGAGCGGCATCACCAGCCTCTTCGGGGTGCTCATCCAATTCGCGCAGCAGGCCCTGGATGCGCTTGATCTCGGTCTCGATCTGCTCCCAGAGGGCATCGGCCCGCTCGCTGGCCTGGCGGATCTCCGCCAGTTGGCCATCCAGAGAAGTGCGCTGCGCCTTGAGGGTGTCCGCCCGGCGCCGCAGGGCGCGAAGATCCTCGTCGATTTCCTGGGACCGCTCCCGAGCGCCCCGCGCTTCATCCCCGCCCTGGCCGCGTTTGGCTTCCAGCTCTTCCAGCCGGTCCAGCAGGGCCTCGCGGGTGGCCCGGGCCTCCTCCTGCTCCGCGCGAAGCTTGATGGGCGAGGCCGCCGGGGCGGAAACGCCCAGCTGCAGGGGACCAAACGGCAGCCGGATGAAGCCCGGCGATACGAAGGCCAAATCGGGATGGGCCTGGGCCAATGCAGGCAGGGCCTCGTCGGAACAGCGGAAGGCCCGGTCCACCAAGGCTCCCAAAGGCCGCTCAGAACCGCTCCAGTGCAGATGATCTCGCAGGGCCTCACAGCCGGGCGGTGTGGGAGGCACGGCGGTGTCGCCCTCCAGGGCCAGCAACAAGTGCCCTGGAGCCTCCGCGGCCTTCTGGGCCATCGGGGCGTCCACGGACAGGGCCTGGAGCCAAGTGCCCAGCAGCCGTTCCAGGTCCTGACGCAGGGCCTCGTCCACGGTCAGCAGTTCCACCAGAGCGTTGGGGCGCAGACCCTGCTCGCGCAGCCAGGTCAGCCCCTTCTTCAGTTCCTCATCCCCGAAACTCTGGGCCAGCAGATCGGAAATCTGACGCAGGCGGCGCTCTGCCGCATCCAGCTCCGCCTCGGCGCGGTGGTGGTCCTGGGCCAGGGCGCGCTGGGTTTCCTCCAGCACCTCGGCACGGCGCCGCTGGTCGAAGGCCGCTTCTTCTGCCTGTTCCAGCTGGGAGAGCAGCCCCTCCAGCGAACGCTCGACTTGGGTGGCCTCCGCCTGCAGGCTTTCCAGCCGGGGCGCACGCACGGATTCCTCGTGATTGAGGGCATCCAGGCGACCCTCCAACTGGGCGATCTGGCTTTGGAAGCCCAGGCGCTGCTTCTGCCGGGCCAGGGCCTCCTTCTGACTTTCGGCCTTGCGGTCCCGCAGGGCGTGTAGCTCTGCCTCTTCGTGGCGGAGGGAGCCCTGGGCCAGAGCCACCATCTCTTCGGCCTTGGCCAAATCCTCTTCGCAGGCCCCAAGTCGCTTGGCGGCATCGCTCAGCAGAGCCTCCAGCGACGTGAAGGAATCGCCTGATTCGGCCAGCCGTTCCGCCAGGGCCTGGATGCGCTCCTGCAGACGGTTCCGCTGGGCGGTGGCTTCGCCCTGGCGTTCCTCCTGGAACCCGCGCTCCTGCTCAGCCAGTTGCAGACGCTGGTCGAGGGCCAGCATGGCGCTGTGGCGCTTGGCCTGGGCCCGCTGCTGGTCGTCCACGGAAAGACGCAGGGCCTCCACTTCCGAGGCCTTCTCGGACACCTGCACCGTGAGCTCGGCCACCCGGCGCTCGGTCTGATCCAGCTGATCGAGGATGCGGACCTTGGCGGCCTCCAACTCCACCGCCTTGCCTGCCAGCAGGATGCGCTGGGTGGCCTTGATCTCGGTATCCAGCTCCTTGGCCTTCCGGGCGCGGGAGGCCTGGCGGCGCAGGGAATCCATCTGCTTGTTCAGCTCGAACAGGATGTCGTCCAGGCGCTGCAGGTTGGCCTTGGTCTCATCCAGCCGCTTTTCCGCATCGGCGCGGCGCAGCTTGTAGCGGGTGATGCCTGCGGCCTCCTCCAGCAGCAGGCGGCGGTCCTTGGGTTTGCTGCTGAGGATCAGATCGATCTGCCCCTGCTGGATGAAGCTGTAGGCCCGGGTGCCCATGCCCGTATCCAGCAGCAGGTCCTGCACATCCTTGAGCCGGGCCTCGCGGCCGTTGATGCGGTATTCGCTGCCGGTATCGCGGTACAGTCGGCGCGAGATCACCACCTCGCGCGTGGCCCCGGGCAGGGCGGGGTCCGGCATCTCGAGCACCAGCTTCACCTCGGCCATGCCCGTGGCCCGCCGCTGGGCCGTGCCCGCGAAGATCACATCGGCCATTTCGGCGCCCCGAAGCATGGACACCCGCTGTTCACCCAGCACCCAGGCCAGGCTGTCGGAGATGTTCGATTTGCCGCAGCCGTTGGGGCCCACCACCGCCGTCATCCCGCCCGGGAAGCTGAGCTTCTGGGCATCGGCGAAGGACTTGAAGCCATGGAGTTCGAGGGAAATCAGACGCACGCGGGCAGCGCTCCTGGGAGATCAGATGGGAACATCTCCCCCCATCATTCCACATGAGGCCTGGGATCTGAGCCCTGCTTACGGTTGGCCCTCTTGGGAATCGACCGGAAGCCCGTTAGACTTCAGGCTTCCCAGGCCAGTCAGGAGTCCCCCTTGCAGCCTTTCCCAGCCCCTCCGCGCCACCAAGCGGCCGATGACCTGGCCCGGAATGGCCGTGTTTCAGGATACTGGCTGTGAAACTTCCGCTCCTGGCTCCGCCCGACGGCACCCTTCTCTGGCTGGAGGCCCACCGGGTCGTGGCCGGCGCCCACCGGCGCCCCTTGAGCGCCTCTCCCACCGAAGACCAATTGGCCCAAGCCCTCAGTGCCCTGCCCCCCGGGCCCACCCGCTGGGTGGTGGATGACCTCTGGACGCCCTCGGTGCTGCTGCGCGACCTCACCGAACTGCCCAAGGGCTCCGAGGCCCAGGAGGCCTTCTTCCGATGGCGCTTCATGCAGGCCCTGGCGCTGGAGGAACCCCATTTCGTCCAGGCCATGGAAGTGGAGTCGGGCATCTGGCTGGCCTCGGGAATCCCGGAGGCATTCCGCGAGAGCATGCTCTCGCTGAGCCTGCGCCTCGATCGGACCATTCATTCGCTCACGCCCCGTTGGCTGCACCTCTACAATCTGCTGGCCCCGTCCCTGGATCTGCCGGGCATGCTGCTTTCCCTCAGCCCCGCGGAATCCGGCCGCTACGCCGGCACCCTGGTGGCCTGGGGCCGCACGCTCTGTCTGCTGCGCCAGTGGCAGGAACCGCTGGATCCCGAGGCCTGGCTGGAGGAACGCATCGCCCCCAGCGCCGCCTTCCTGCAGCGGGAATCCCGCACGCCACAAAACCTCTACATTTGGGGCGCGCCCCGCTGGCCTGAGAGCAGCCTGACCCTCCGGATGATCGACGAGCGTTCCCTGCTCGGGGAGGCGCGCTGATGGCCGTCCCCGTTCTTCCGCTCAATCTGGCCCCCCGGCCCAGCCTTTGGCGCCAGCGCCACCTCCTGATCGGCTGGGTGTCGCTCGCCGTGGGCGGCCTCATCCTGATTGGCGCCGGAGGGCTCACCTGGCGGGCCTATCACCAGGCCAGCCGGGCCGGTCGGGAGGCCGTGAGTTTGACCGAAGAGGCCAAGCGGGCCGCGCGGCAGGAACAGCAACTCCAGACGTCGCTGCAGGACATGGACGCCACCCGCGAGCAGTCGCGGTGGAAACTGGCGGAACGGATCCTCCTGGAGCGCAGCCTGCCCTGGTCCCGGCTTACCGCCGAACTGGAGCAGTGCATGGTGCCCGACATGCGCCTGAAGGGGCTGCAGCGAACCCGCGCCAACTCCCAGCAGGTGGTCATGAAATTGAAGGTCGAGGCCCGCACCCGCGAAGCTGAGTCGGCCTTCATCGAGGCCCTGCGCGCCACACCGGTCTTCGCCCAGGTGGTGCTGGAACGCGAGTCCGAGCGCCTGGGCGGCGGCTGGGATGTGGAGATCACCCTGCCCACCGCCCCGGTGCCCCCACCCTTCCAAGTCAAGGCCATCAAGCTGGGCCCCGCGACTGCGGCCTCGCCCGCCAAGGCGGCGCCCCCGGCCCGCCCCGTGGCGGTCCCCGCCCCCCGTGCCGCGGTTACTGCCCCCACCCGCCCCACCCAGCTGGCGCCACCCCAGACCGCCCCCCCCCTCCAAGGAACGGCGGACGGGCTGCAAAACCGGACTGTGACGCCACCTGCAAACCCTTACGATGAGAGGACCCGCCCTCATCGCCCCACCCGAATCCGCCCCGCGGGCGATCCGAGGACGTCTGAATGAACACGCCCCTGCGCGCCAGCCGCCTCCGCCTGGCCCTGGGCATCCTGGCCTCCGCAACGGGTCTGGCGGTGGCCTTCTTCCTGCTGCCGGATGCCTCCCAGCAGCTCTCCCAGAAGCTCAAGGCCAAGCGGGAAGCCGAGCTGAAACGAAATCAGCAGGTGCAGCAGCTCCAGGAGCTCCAGCAGCTGGCGGATCGCATCCGCCGGGGCAAGGAAACCCTGGCGGATCTGGAGACGAGGCTGCCCCGTGGCTCTGCCGGTGAGCTGCAGTGGAACCTGAGCAAGACGCTTCACGCCCTCACACAGAAGCACGGCCTCCGCCTGATCACCGTGAAATATGGCCTGCCCAGCCGGGAAGGCGCCAAGGGCACCGACCTGGAAGCCGTGGAAGTGGAATTCGTCGCCCTGGGCGTCTACGCCAACCACAAGGCCTTCATGCTGGATCTCGAAGGCTCCGGGCTGCCCTTCGCCGTGCGCGATGGCCGTCTGGATGAAAGTCCCGAGGGGGCCCGCCTCACCATCGTCCTGCGTGCCTTCCGAAAGACCGGGGCCGAGCGCGAGGAGGCCGAGGCATGAGCGCCGTTTCCTCGAACCTCGATTTCCGGGCCATGGGCCAGGAGCTCCGCTCCAACCCCAAAACCCAGATCGCCCTGGCGGCCTTCGCCGCTGTCTTGGTCTATCTGATCTACACCATGGTCTCGCCCGACACACCCAAGGGCCGCAAGGACGCGGCCAACCGGGGTGGCGCCAGCCTTGATGCCCGTCAGTTGCAGGGGCTGCGGCACCTGCCCGACTTGGCGGCCCTGGGCAAGGCCGGGGAGCTGCCGCCCGCCACCAAGGCCCAGCGAGATCTCTTCATGTTCGAGGCCCCGCTGCCCCCGCCCCCTCCCGCCAAAGTCGTGGTCCCGCCACCACCACCGCCACCCACGGCGGAAGAGCTGGAGCGTCAGCGGCTGGCCCAGGCCAAGGCCGCCGAATTCGCGGGCCGCCCCCAGGATCTGCGCTACCTGGGCTTCTTCAAGGGCAGCCCCGCCGGCACGGTGGGCGCCTTCATGAAGGGCGAAGAACCCGTGACGCTGGTGCAAGGCACCTTGCTTCGGGACCGTTGGAAGCTCGTGACCGTGCTCGATACCCGCGCAGAATTCCAAAACACGAAATACCCGGACCTCCGGGTGGTCCTGGAGGTCCGCGAGGCCTCCGGCGGCGCGCCTGTGAATCAATTCTGATCCGAAGGATGCCACCGATGCCCATCTCCTCCTTCGCTCCCTTCCGCAAATCCCTGCTGGCCGTCGCGGTCCTGCTGTTGGCCTTCGGCTGCAGCCTGCACAAAGCCAACAAGGCCTATGACGAAGGGCGTTTCGACGACGCGGTGGTGGAGTACCGCGCAGCCCTGCGCAGCGACCCCACCAATACCAAGGCCCGCATCGGCATCAAGCGCGCTTCCCAGCGGGCCTGCGAGGCGCACCTCACCTTGGCCCGGCAGGCCGACATGCGCGGCTTCAGCGACACGGTGCTCAGCGAAGTGAAGCGGGCCCTGATCCTCGATCCCGACAACCAGATCGCCCAGGACTGGCTGATCCGCCTGGAGGAGAAGGCCGCCAGGGACAAGGCCGAGGCCGACGCCTCCGAAGACCTCGAACTGATGAAGGTGAAGGCCGACGCCATCAACGCCATTCAGCTCAACCCGCGCTCCGTCGATGGCCTCGATCTGAACTTCAGCCGGAAGACCAGCCTGAAAGAGATTTTCGCGACCCTCAGCAAAGCCTCCGGGGTGAACATCATCGCCCACGCCTCCTACCAGGATCAGAGCATCTCCATCGATCTGCGGGGCCTGCCCTTCCAGCGCATCCTGGACACGCTGATGCTGCAGAACGACCTGTTCTACAAGGTGATCGACAAGAACACCATCATGGTTTTCAAGGACACCCAGCAGAACAAGGACAAGTACGAAAACCAGATCATCAAGACCTATTACCTGTCCTACGCCGATCCGGCGGAACTGCGCTCCACCCTGACCACGCTGAACCCGCAGCTGCGTGTCTTCACCGACAAGCGCACCAACGCGCTCATCGTGAAGGCCAAGCCTGTGGAACTGGCCATCGCCGACCAGGTGATCCGCACACTGGACAAGGGCAAGGCTGAAGTCATGGTGTATTTCGAGCTCATGGAAGTCACGGAGAACACACTCGAATCCGTGGGCCTGCTGCCCGTCCTCAACGCCTCCGACAGCGCGGGCACCTACCGTCTGGGCGCCACCACCGTGAACAACACCTCCGGGATGAACACCAATTCCGGCTTCACCAAGATCCACACCGCCGACATCCGCGTGCTCTTCCCCAACCTCGCTCTGGATTTCCTCAAGAGCAATGGCGATGCGCGCCTGGTCGCCAGCCCCAACGTTCGCGTGTCCTCCGGTGAAACCGGCGAAGTGAACATCGGCGAGAAGATCTCCACCACCCAGAGTCAGCTCTCCCTGCCCACCACGGGTACCACCGGAGCCGCCAGCGCCTCGTCGCTGCTGGGCGGCGTGGGCCAGACCTCGTTCTCCTACGAAGACGTGGGCGTGAAGATCAAGGTCGAGCCGCGCGTCCACAACAACGGCGAAATCACGCTGAAGATCGACAGCACGGTCACCACCCTGAAGTCGGGATCCACACCAGGGCGCCCCGACCTGGGCAAGCGCGAGATCAAGACTTCCGCCCGCCTGCGAGATGGTGAAACCGCCATCTTCGGCGGCCTGTTGAAGGATGAGGAGCAGAAGAGCCTGCAGGGCATCTGGGGCCTGGCCGACATCCCCCTCATCGGTCGGCTCATTGGCAATACCCACAACAGCAAGGCCAAGACGGACGTGATCCTCACCATCCGTGCCGTGCTGGTGCGCAAGCCCGTCCTGTCCGAGCAGGACATGGCTCCCTTCAACCCCGATGACGCCGCCTCGAAGGCCGGGCCCTTCACGCCGCCAGAGGCCAAAAAGCCTGCGACAGCCAAACCGACAGCACCGGCCATGCCCGCCACTTCGAACCCCGCAACGGTGACGCCCACGGCACCTGCCCCCGCGGCACCCGTGCCTCCGGCCACGTCCCCCATCCCGCAGGTTCCGCCACAGGGCACTCCGCCCCCAGCTGCGCTCCCCACCGACCCGGCCCCGCCCTCCACAGCCATCCAGGAGAAGAAGCCCAACGATCCGCCGCCCGCACCCTCCGATCTCGTCATCTTCATGTCGCCGGTGGCTTCAGAGATCAAGGCTGGTGAGCGGGTTCGCATCAACCTCACCGTGAGCGGTGGTGGCGGCCTCACGTCCGGTTCGATGGAACTGCGCATTCCCCCGGGGCTGCGCCTCCAAAGCGTGACGCCTGGTGATTTCCTCATGGGCGAAGGCGGTGGCCTCGAGCAGTTCCCGGGTAAGGATGGCGTGCTCAAACTGACGTTCCGGCGCAACCCGGGCGGCAGCGATTCAGGCCCCTTCGCCACCCTGGAACTGGAAGGCCTCAGCGGGGGCAACGCGCCGGTGCTGATTCAGAGCGGACAGTTCCTCGTCGGCACGGCCCCCATTTCCGGACGGTGGTCCAACGCCCTCGTGACGGTGCAGTGAGCCGCCAGCGCGGCTTCACCCTGCTGGAGCTGGTCGTCACGGCCGCGGTGCTGATGATTCTGGCCTCCGTCACCGTGCCCCTGGCCCGCAATGGCCACAAGCGGCAGCAGGAGCTGGAACTGCGGCGCAACCTCCGGGAGATGCGCACCGCCATCGACGAGTACAAAAAGCAGGCGGAGCAGCAGAAGATCAAGGCTCCTCCTCCCGAGGCGAACTTCTATCCGGAAAGCCTCGAGATCCTGGTGGAGGGCGTGCCCATGACCGGGTCGCTCAGCCGCAAGATCAAGTTCCTCCGGCGCATTCCCGTGGACCCCATGACCGGGAAAGCCGAGTGGGGCCTTCGCAGCACCAGCGATGACGCCAACAGCACCAGCTGGGGCGGTGGCCACGTCTACGACGTCTACAGCCTCTCCAACGGCACCGGCATGAATGGCATCCCCTATCGGGAGTGGTGATCCCTCCCTCGAGAATCGGTGTTGCCTCTGGCGGCGAACCGCGCTAGGCTTGGAGTTCGGCACATTCGGATCCCACGGGGCACGAATTGATCTTTCAAGCGGATATGGCGGAATTGGTAGACGCGCTAGTTTCAGGTACTAGTGTTCACAAGACGTGGGGGTTCGAGTCCCTCTATCCGCACCACTTTTTTCGGCGCTGCCGAAGAAAGCAGGGGCAAAGAAAGCTGCACGATTGATAAAGGCACCTGGCCTTTCCCAGGTTCGACCCACCTTCGGTACGGGACTGAAGATCGGGTGACGGGCGATCCCCCGAAAAGGAGCCACCATGGCCCTCAATGTGGAACAGAAGAAGATCATCATCGACGACTACAAGCAGCACGAGTCAGATACGGGTTCGCCCGAGGTGCAGGTGGCGATCCTCACCAAGCGCATCAACGATCTGACCGAGCACTTCAAGACCCACACCAAGGACTACCACAGCCGCCGCGGTCTCATGATCATGGTCGGCCAGCGCCGCCGCCTCCTCGACTACCTCAAGAAGAAGAGCAAGGATCGCTACGCTGTCCTGATCGAGCGCCTCGGCCTCCGTCGTTAAATCTCTCCGGGGGTTCCGCGCTGCGCGCACACCCCCGGACCCCCTCGAAGAAGCCCGGCCAAGCTGGGCTTCTTCTTGTTCATCCCCAAGCGATCTCGCCCGCGCAAGCGGGCGTTTTGTTATGGTCAGTGGATGGACCTGAAGCCCCTGCCCCAGCCCGAACATCCCAACCCCTACGCCATCCAAGGCCGGACATTCCTGTTCGATTCACCGTGGGTGCGACTCCGCGAGGATCGCTTCCAGCACCGCCGGGGCGCCGAGGGCCGCTACGTGGTATGTGGATTCCAGCGCACGGCCTGTGGGGTGCTCGCTATGGATGAGCAGGATCGTGTCGTGCTGGTGGGCCAGTGGCGCTACCCCCACGAGGCCTATTCCTGGGAGCTGCCCGAGGGCGGCGGAGAGGTCTCCGAAAGCCCCTTCGAGGCCATCCAGCGGGAACTCGCCGAGGAAACGGGCCTCCGGGCTCAGGTATGGGAACCCCTGTGCTTCTTCCACCCCAGCAATTCCTCCACGGACGAGGAGACCTTCCTCTTCCTGGCCACCGGGCTGTCCCCCGTGGAGGCCCACCACCCAGAGGATGACGAGGAGCTGCTGATCCACCGTGAGCCCTTTCGGGATTGCCTCCGCCGGGTCCTGAGCGGAGAGATCACCGACAGCCTCACCGTCATGGCCCTGCTGGCCCTCCAGGCCCGGCGCAGCGGCATTGACGCAGAGCTCGACCCGGCCCTGGCAGAGCGTTTCTTCCAGCGGCCGAAGGATCACCCTTCCCGTGGGCGGGCCCGCTGGGAGATCCTGGACCAGCCATGATCCTCACCCTGCACCCCGAGACGCCCCAGGCGCGCCACCTTGAGCGCATCGCCGAGCTGTTGCGGAAGGATGGCGTCATCGCCTATCCCACGGACACGCTCTTCGGCCTGGGCTGCCTGGCCTCCCGCAAGAAGGCCGTGGATCGGGTGCTGCAGATCAAGGGGCGCGATCCCAAGAAGCCCATGTCCATCCTCTGCTCGGACATGGAAATGTTCTGCCGCTACACACGCCACCTCGACACCCCCACCTTCCGCATCCTGAAACAGATGCTGCCCGGTCCCTACACGGTGCTGCTGCCCGCCAGCCGTGAGGTGCCCCGCTACCTTCAGAACAAGCAGGTGGTGGGTCTCCGCATCCCGGACCATCCCTTCTGCCAGGCGCTGGTGGCGCTCCTGGGCGAGCCCATCATCACCACCAGCGCCACCCTGCCCGACCAGCCCATCCTCAACACCGCCTGGGAAATCGAGGAGGAACAGGGCCACGCGCTCGACATGGTGGTGGACTGCGGGCAACCCCTGGGGATGCAGAGCACCATGGTCGATCTCAGCGGAGACGAGCCCCTCCTGGTGCGAGAAGGCGCAGGCCCCTGGCCGCTCTGATCACTTCGCCTTTGCAGCGGCCTTCTTCCGCAGCACCGCGCACTCCTCTTCACTGAGGAGGCCATCCCGCTTGAGACCCTCGATGCGGCGCAGGGCACCCTCCAGGTCGAAGGCGGGAGGAACCGAAGCGGGCGGAGGCGCAGCCACCGGCTTCGCCGCCGCGGGCGCGGGAACCTGCTTCGCCAGCAACCGGCCAAGGTCTTCGCACCACCGCCAGTACTGGCCCATGACCGCCTCGGTGCCCGGCCCGCTAAGCGTGGTGTGGAAGGCGCCCAGCAGGTCGCCGGAGTCGCCATCCACCAGCTTCACGTCGAAAGAAAGCGTCATCGTGCCGGGCACCATGCTGTCTTCGGCGGCGCCCACCGCATCCACCACGCGGCCAATGAGCGTCACATCCCCCGCTGCGGTGGACACGGGCAGCGCGCCCTTGAGCCCACGGCGAAGGCGCTTGTCCAGATCGGACTGAAGGCTGCGCTCCACCCTCAGCAGGAAGAGCTGATCCTGGGTTCCCCGCTTGCCCAGCAGCCAGGCCGTGGGCTCCCAGGCCTTCAACCGCAGGGAACGCTTCTGCAGATCCAAGCCGGGCTTGAGCCACTGGAACCCGAGATCCTTCGAAGGCTGAAAGACCACCGCAGAACCGAACCAGACGGGATCCAGACGGCCTTCGTCCAGCCCCGAGCCCTGAGCCGACACAAGCCCGCAGGCAGCCAGGGAGAGGAAGGCCAGACGTCGCATCAGCACTCCGGAAGGTTGACCGTGAGATCCATGGAGGCGTCCAGCACATTGACCGCCAGGCCGCCGCGGGAGGTCTCCTTGTATTTGCTCTTCATGTCGGCGCCCGTGTCGCGCATGGTGCGGATGACTTTGTCGAGGCTGACGAAATGGTGGCCGTTGCCATAGAGCGACATGCGCGCGGCATTGATGGCCTTCACGCTGGCCATGGCATTGCGCTCGATGCAGGGCACCTGCACCAGCCCGCCGATGGGGTCGCAGGTGAGGCCCAGGTTGTGCTCCATGCCGATTTCCGCCGCGTTCTCCACCTGGTCCGGCGTGCCGCCCATCACCTCCGCCAGAGCCCCGGCGGCCATGGAGCAGGCCACGCCCACCTCGCCCTGGCAGCCCACTTCCGCGCCGCTGATGGAGGCGTTCTCCTTGTAGAGGGCGCCGATGGCCCCGGCCGTGAGCAGGAAGCTCACGACACCCTCATCCGTGGCACCGGGCACGAAGCGGCGGTAGTAGTGCAGCACCGCTGGCAGGATGCCCGCGGCCCCATTGGTGGGCGCCGTCACCACGCGGCCCCCGGCGGCATTCTCCTCGTTGACCGCCAGGGCGTAGAGGCTCACGAAATCCATGGCAGTGAGGGGATCCTTCAGGCCTGCCTCGGGGGATTCCGTGAGGCGCCGGAAGAGCACCGGGGCCCTGCGCGGGACCTGCAGCCCTCCGGGCAGCAGCCCTTCGGCGGTGCAGCCTCGCCGCACACAGGCCTGCATCACCTCCCAGATGCCCAGCAGCCCCTGCCGGATCTCTTCCTCCGGGCGCCAGGTCCGCTCGTTCGCCCACATCACCTCGCTGATGGACAGGTCGAGGTCGCGGCAGATGCCCAGCAGATCAGCGCTCGTGTGGAAGGCATGGGGAGGCGGGGTCCGCTCCGGCCCACTGGACACGGCGCCCTCCTCCACCACGAAGCCGCCGCCTGTGGAGTAGAAGACCTGGCTCAGCAGCTCCGCGCCCCCATCGTCGAGGGCCGTGAACTGCATGCCATTGGGATGGTAGGGGAGGTTCTTCCGCAACATCAGCAGGTGCTCCGCCTCGCGGAAGGCCACCTCGTGGCACCCCAGCAGCCGCAACCGTTCCGTGCCGCGCACCTTCGCGAGAAGGCCCGCCACTGCGGCCACATCGACGCCCTCTGGCGTCTCGCCCAGCAGCCCCAGGATCACGGCGGTGTCGCTTCCGTGGCCCCGCCCCGTGGCGCCGAGGCTGCCAAAAAGTTCCGACCGCACCGCGGCGGTGCGGGCCAGCAGGCCCTCCCGCTCCAATCGCAGCGCGAAGCTCCGCGCCGCCCGCATGGGCCCCACCGTGTGGGAGGAACTCGGTCCGATGCCGATGCGGAAGAGGTCGAAAACCGAGAGCGTCATGCCCTCCATTGTCGCTTCATCCACATATCAAAAAGACAAAAGATCACCACCAAGGCACTAAGGCACCAAGAAAGCAGAAAGGCCTGGTTTGCCGTCAGTCCACCCGGTAATGGCAGCCGCGGCTTTCTGGATTCTGCAGGGCCGCGTTCAGGATCAGCCGGGCGCAGATGATGCCGCTGCGAAGTTCCAGCAGCTCGCGGCTGAGGCCGGCCTCGTGGTAGAAGCGCTCGATGCGGTGGTTGAGGTAGTGCAGATCCGCCTTGGCCCGCTCCAGCCGGGCGCCGGTGCGCACGATGCCAGCGTAGTTCCAGAGGGTGCTGCGGATGAGGCCCCAGTCCTGGTCGATGAGGAGGGGATCCGTGGGCTCGGGCGATTCGGGCATGCGCCAGGGCGCCAGTTCTGACGGGTCGGGCGTGCTCGCCTCCCCCAGCTCGCGCACGGCGGCCTCGGCCCCGCGGAACCCCCACAGCAGGCCCTCCAGCAGGCTGGTGGAGGCCAGGCGGTTCGCGCCGTGCAGGCCCGTGCAGGCCACTTCACCCGCCGCGTAGAGCCCCGGCAGACTGGTGCGCCCCTCCAGATCCACCAGCACGCCACCGCAGAAATAGTGGGCCGCAGGCACCACGGGAATGGGCTGGCGGGCCGGATCCAGCCCCTCGGCCCGGCAGGCGGCCATCACCGTGGGGAAGTGGGAATCCAGATCCAGGTGCGCCGCCACCGGGGCCAGATCCAGGAACACGTTGGGTTCGCCACTGAGTGCCATCTCCTGGAAGATGGCCCGGCTCACCACGTCGCGTGGGGCCAATTCCAGATGCTCGGGCTCGTACTTCTCCATGAAGCGTTCGCCCTTGCGGTTCACCAGCCAGGCACCTTCGCCCCGGAGGGCTTCCGTCAGCAGCGTCCGCGGCTTGCCCGGCACGTAGAGGGCCGTGGGGTGGAACTGCACGTACTCGCAGTTCACGATGCGGGCGCTGGCGCGGTAGGCCGCCGCCAAACCATCGCCTGTGGCGCCGGGGGGGTTGGTGGTGTGCAGGTAGAGGTAGCCCAGGCCCCCTGTGGCCAGCAGGGTGCGCTTGGCCAGCACCCCTTCCACTTCGCCGCTGGCGGGATCGAACAGGAAGGCCCCATGCACACGGATGGGCTCGTAGATGCGCTCGGGGCTAATGCAGTGGTGAGGGCTGGTGATGAGATCCACCAGGCAGAGCCGTTCTTCGACACGGATGTTGGGATGCTGGCGCACCGCCTCGCTGAGGGCGGTCTGGATGGCGAGGCCCGTGGCGTCTTTGGCGTGGTAGATGCGCCGTGCGCTGTGGGCGGCCTCGGCGGTGGGGTCCGGCGTGGCGTGGCCATTCAGATCAAAGGGCACGCCCAGCCGCTCCCACAGGAAGCTGCGGCAGAGTTTGGGCCCTTCCTCGGCCAAGAGGCGCACGGCCTCGTGGCGGCAGAGTCCCGCACCAGCGTTTTCTATGTCAGAGGCCAACAGATCCGGCGAATCGCCTTCCTCCGGGGGTGCGAGGCCGATGATGCCGCCCTGGGCCCAGGAGGTGTTGGTGCCACCCAGTTCGTCCTTGGCCACCAGCACCACGGAGGCGCCCAGGTCCGCGGCCCGCAGCGCTGCCGAACAGCCGGCGATGCCCGCTCCCAAGACCAGCAGATCCGTGGCGTCCCTCATGCCAGCTCCCAGGTGGGGCGATCCAGATCCCAGAGGGATGTAAAGACCGCAGCTTCATCCGCGTCATCTGTCAGGCGCTTCTCATGGTCCGGCGAATGAACCGCCAGGTCCAGCCGTTGCCCTGCACTGTCCAGCCGCCGCCGCGTCAGGTCCAGCGCCGCCTCGGCGCGGACCTCGCCCCAGGGCGCGGCCACGCGACCACCGCAGGGTTCGAGTCGGACCAGGGCCTCTTCCCACAGGGCCCGCAGACCTCCGAGGTTGTGCTGCTGCAGATGGTGGTAGCCACCGGCCAGGAGAATGAGTCCCTGCAGCTGATCCTTGAGGCCACCCTGGGCCGAGGTCCACAGCGGTTCCAGCGCGTCATGGCTCTCGTGGAAGAGCCCGTGGTTGAAGAGCGACACACCCGAAGCCAGCGCATAGGTGGCATCTGGAGACAAGGGTGTAAGCGCCGCCAATTGCCAGCCGCTGCGCAGGCTGACGAGGGGGCCCCAGGCGCCCCAGGCCGCCGAGGGGCGCCAGCCGCCCTCCTGCCCCTGTTCGGCGGTATCCGACCAGGTGCCGAGATGGGCCTGCCAGGCGCCCGCCGGATCGTGATGACCCAAGGCCCCCAGCATGCGCGCCGCATGGTTCAGCAGCAGCGGCTCAGGCACGCCCTCCGGATGGGCCTGGCGCAGGGCGGGAGCCCCGAGGATGGTGGGCCAGACCAGAATCTGCCGGGCCTCCGGAGCATGGAGCGCCGCCTCCATGCGGTCCTGCAGAAAACGGTGGATCTCCAGGGGCAGCCGGGGCTGCCGCTGCCAGAAGGGGGTGCGGTTGCAGGCATCGCTCATGGTTCCACCACCAGGCGCAGGGTCAGGCCGCCCTGCTCGTTCTCTCCAAGTCCCTCCCAGTGGCAGCCCGGGATGCGGCCCTTCAGCACCCGCCTGGGATCACCCTGCTGGTGGGTGAGGATCCAGCGGGCCACGAGGCCCCGGTATTTCTTGGAGAAGTGGCTGATGGCCTTGCCGCGGGCATCGAAGATCTCCACGGAATGCCGGGGCCGCGCCCAGCCCTTGAGCAGATCCGCTGAATCACCGGGCAGCAGTTCCCAGACCGGGCCCTCCGGAAGGGCCTCCAGCGAGGTGGCCAGGGCCTTGCGCCAATGCCCCTTCAGGCCGGGGATGGCCCCCAGCTTCAGCTTGTAGGGCGGCACGGTTTCATCTCCCCGCACCAGACCTCGCAGGTTCGACAGAATGTAGACCTGGGGCCACACGCTGGGCGGCAGCGAGGCCGCATCCAGGGCCTGGAAGGCGACGCCGGTGTAGCGCGCCAAGGCCGGCAGCAGGGGCACGGCACCCGCCAAGGCCAGGGCCTCGCTGCGGGCCTTGTCCAGGGCCAGATCCTTCACGTCGAAAGCCTTCCGGAGCTGGTCGGGCGTGCCCGTCTTGGCCAGGGCCACCAGCCGCTCCCGCACCCAGCGCTGGGCCGGGGACTCTACCAGTCGGCCCTTGGCGCCGCCGGAGGCTTTCTCCTCCGAGGGAGCCAGCAGGATGAGAGGCAACGCAGTCAATGGCGCGGTCATCGGCGCAGTCATCGGGCCTCCACCCAGGTTTCGAGGGTGGTGAGCTGAAAGCCATCCCAAAGATCGCGCAGTCGCCCCGCGTAGCCACGCAGGCCCGCGCTGTGGGTGTAGCGATGCCCCAGCGTCAATCCGGGCAGCCTCGGCTGCTCCGCATCCAGTTCCCAGGGATGCAGCACCAGGGGCGTGCCTGCATCCTCCTGAGCCAGGGTTTCCAGCGCCCGGCGCACCAGGCTGAAGGGCAGCACCCGCGGCCCCCAGCCCCAGAGGGGCATGCGCACAGGCCCCGACCAGAGCACGGGCGGCGGCAGTTCCCAGAACCCTTCGGCGAGTTGATGGGGAAGGCGTGGCCAGGCGGGCGTTCCGATCACCGCCAGCGGCACGCGGCTGGAATCGTAGTGAAAACCCAATTCCGGCAGATCCTGCCACCAATCCGCGGCGGCGCCGCGCAGGCTCCATTCCGGGGCGCGGTAGCCTCGCACCGCCGAACCCGAAAGGTCCTCCAGCAGGGTCTTGCCGTCCCGCACCGCCTGGCGCCAATCCGCGCGGTCCATCTCGAAGGCGCGGCGGTGGGTGAGGCCATGCAAGGCGATGGCATGGCCCGCGGCTGCGATGCGGCGGAGCAGACCCGGATGGCGGCGGGCCTGATCGCCCAGGCAGAACCAGGTGGCCTTGGCGCCCAGATCGGCGCACAGGGCCAGGGACAGCTCCGTGGCCAGCTCCAGGCGGCACTCGTAGCGATCCAGGGCTCCCAGCCGATCAAAGGGTGGGCAGCAGAGCTGGAACCAGTCCTCCCAGTCCAGGGAGAGAGGTAGGCGGCGCGCCTTCAGGTGAAGTTCCGCTCAGAAAGGCTGATGAACTCGAGGGAGAAATCGTCGAGTTCGGTCTGGAACTGCTTGAGCTGTCCCTGGAAGAAGTTGTAGGCCATGAGGGCGGGAATGGCCGCCACCAGGCCGATGGCCGTGGCCACCAGGGCCTCGGAGATGCCGGGAGCCACCGTGGCCAGGTTCGCATTGCCCGTGGCACCGATGCCGCGAAACGCATCGATGATGCCCCACACGGTGCCGAAGAGGCCGATGAAGGGACTCACGGCGGCCACCGTGGCCAATCCGCCCAGGGACCGCTCAAGGCGCCCCATCTCCACCACACTGGCCCGTTGAAGGCTGCGCTCCACCGCCTCCATGCTGCGCAGCTGGGGGCGTCCATCCTGGCCCACCTGGCGCAGCTGGTAGGTCACCTCTCCATAGCCAGCCACGAACAGGCCCACCAGGGGACTCAGGGAGTATTTCTCCACCTGTTGCTTGAACTCCCGCCAGTCGGTGGCGCGCTTGAAGGCATCTCGGAACCGTTCAGAGGTGCCGCGGCTGTTCCGGTAGAGCAGCGTCTTCCGGATGATCACCACCCAGCTGAGAAGCGAGAAGATGGCCAGGATCAGCAACACCATCTTGGAGACCGGCCCCGCGTGGAGCATGACCTCCAGCAGGTTGACCTCGTTGCCCGTGGGTGCGATCCAGACAGCCATGCCGCCTCCTTCCCTGAATGATAGCAAGCTACACTGGTTCCTTTGCGCGAGGACGCCATGCAGGTGCTGGTCATCGGTTCGGGATATGTGGGTTTGGTTGCGGCTGCCTGTTTCGCGGAGGCGGGCCACCACATCCTGGGTGTGGATGTGGACGCGGCCAAGGTGGCCACCCTGAGTCAGGGCCAGTCGCCCATCTTTGAACCGGGCCTGGATGATCTGCTTGCCAAGCACCTGGCCTCCGGCGCCCTGCGCTTCACCACGGATCTCAAGGCCGGCATCGCCGCCGCGGACGCGGCCTTCATCTGCGTGGGCACACCCCAGAGCGAGGACGGCAGCGCCGACATGAAGTACGTGCTGGCGGTGGCCGGTCAGCTGGGCGAGGCCATGGCCCTGCGCGCCAAGGACGCCAAGCCACTGATCGTCGTCGACAAGAGCACCGTGCCCGTGGGCACCGCGGCGCGGGTGCATGCGGAGATCGCAGCCAATACGGACCGCGCCTTCGAGGTGGTGAGCAATCCCGAATTCCTGCGGGAAGGCTCGGCTCTGTTGGATTTCCTGGAACCGGATCGGGTGGTGGTGGGCTGCCGATCCGACCACGCAGAAACGGTCATGAAGGCCCTGTACCAGCCTTTCCTGGATCGCAGCGGCGGCAAGTGGTTCCGCATGGATCCTCCCAGTGCCGAACTCACCAAGTACGCCGCCAACGCGATGTTGGCCCTGCGCATCAGCTTCATCAACGAGATCGCCAACTTGGCTGAAGCCGTGGGCGCGGATGTGGATCATGTGAAGACCGCCATCGGCGCGGACCACCGCATCGGCCCCGCCTTCCTCAATCCCGGCCCCGGCTTCGGCGGCTCCTGCTTCCCCAAGGACCTGCAGGCCCTCCTCAAGGTGGGACGTGAGCAGGGCCAGCCCTTGATGACGCTGGCCGCCACCGTGGAAGCCAACCGCCACCAGAAGCAGGTCCTGCTGCGCAAGGTGAAGGCGCATTTCGGCGTGAAGTCCGGGGTGCCCGCCCCCCTGAAGGGACGGCGCTTCGCCCTCTGGGGCCTGGCCTTCAAGGCCAACACCGATGACATCCGCGAAAGCATGGCCCTGGAACTCATCGAAGGCCTGGTGAATCTGGGGGCCGAAGTGGTGGCCCATGACTTCGCGGCCATGGACGCTGTGAAGGCGCGGATCGGCGACAAGGTGCGCTACGCGGAAACCCCCCTGGCCGCCTGCGAAGGCGCCGATGCCCTGCTCATCGCCACAGAATGGTCACAGTACCGCGAAGCCGATCTCGAAGCCGTGGCCAAGGCCCTCAAGGCCCGCCGCATGTTCGATGGCCGCAACCTCTTCCGCCCTGAAACCATGGAGGCCAAGGGCTGGACTTACCACTCCCTGGGCCGCCGGGCCGTGGAAGGAAATCTGTAAAGACAGGCGCTTGGGGGCAGACTCGCGGGCTGCCTTTGCATAGAATGGAACCAGGAACCATCCAGCGGCGTCTCGCCGACGTAAAAGTAAGGTTGAATCACCCCTCGTGTTTTGGAGCTAGCCATGGGCAATCTGGGAATGATGGAAATCCTGCTGATCGGCATCGCGTTGCTGATCTTCTTCGGCCCCAGCCGCCTGCCTGAGCTGGGAAAGAGCCTGGGCAAGGGCATCCAGGAATTCAAGAAGGCCAGCCGCGAGCTGACGGATTCCGTGAAGGAAGAAGTCACTTCCGACAAGGACAAGAAGTAGTCCCACAGCCTTTCTAGGTCGGCCTCCCTCGGGAGGCCGGTTCTTTTCCGGATTGGGGCCCATGGCGCTTCCTGAAACCCCGCCTAACAAGATGAGCTTCTGGGAGCACCTGCAGGAGCTGCGGGTGCGGATTGTGCGTTCGCTGCTGTCCGTGGCGGTGGTTTTCGCCGTCACTTACGCCTACAGGTTCAAACTCTGGGCCTGGGCCCAGAAGCCCTTCCTGGAGGCCATGGCGCGTCAGACCGGCAAGCCCATGGCCAATCTGGAGGCCTTCGCCTTCACGGATCTCACCGAACCCTTCTTCAGCATGATGCGGTTGTCGCTGTGGGCTGCGGCCTTCCTGGCGGCCCCCCTGCTCTTCTACCAGCTCTGGGCCTTCATCCGGCCGGGCCTCATGCCCAAGGAACGGCGCCTCGTCATCCCCTTCGTGGTGGTGACCTCCGGCTGCTTCCTGGCCGGCGCCACCTTCGCCTATTTCCAGGCCTTCAAGTTCCTGGGCGACATCCTCTTCCAAGAAGCGGCCTCGGCTGGCCTGCGAGCCAACCTGCACGCCTCGGATTACCTCGACCTTTTCATCTCCACCACCCTCATCACCGGCGTGATGTTCGAGCTGCCGGTGTTGTTCTTCTTCCTGGCGCGGTTCCGCCTTGTCACAGCGAAGATGATGCTGAAGTACTGGCGCCACGCCACCATCGTCATCCTCATCTTCAGCGCCTTCTTCACACCGGGCGACGTGGTGGTGACCACCATTTTCTTCAGCGTCGTGCTGCTGGGCCTCTACTTCATTTCCGTCATCGTGGCCTGGCTGGCCGAGCCCCGTCAGCCCAAGTAGCGCGCCAGATCATCCAGACAGAGCTCCACGGCCCGGTTTCGTTCGGGAACCATGGACAGTGACTGTCGCGCCGAAGAATCCGCCAGCAGAGGTCGGAGCGCCGCTGCCAGGCGAGTGGTGAAGTCCGGCCCCTGCTCGATGAGGACCGCCCTGCCCTCCTTGGCCATGGCCAAGGCATTCATGCGTTGATGATCATTGGCGCTGGTGGGCAGGGGCACCAGCAGGCTGCCCCGCCCGGCGGCCTTCAACTCCGCACAGGTGCTGGCCCCCGCCCGGCTTACCACGAGACTCGTGGCTTCCATGACCTCGTCCATGCGTGGGAGGAACGGCACCACCGCGTGCCGGGGATGGCGCATCCGGTCCTTGAGGCGTTCCCCCTCTGCGGGCCCGGTCTGGTGAAGGATCTCCCAGTGGGGCTGGGCTTCCAGCAACGCTGGTGCGATCTCCAACAGGGCCTCGTTGAGCGCGCGAGCGCCCCCGCTGCCTCCGAGCACCAGCAGCCGGAAAGGGGCCTGAAGGCCGTTGACCGGCTGGAACGCCCGCAGAAAGGCTTCGCGCACAGGCGTGCCCACCAGGCGGCAGTCCGCGCCGGGAAGCAAAGGCTGCACCGCCTCCATGCCGCACCAGACCCGTTGCGCCTTGGGGGCCACGAGTTTGATCAGGGCGCCGGGCGCCGCGTTGCTCTCATGAAGGAAGAAGGGGATGCCCAGGGACCTCGCCACCAGCAGGGCCGGAGCGGCGCCGTAGCCGCCCGTGCCGATGACAGCTCGGGGGCGTTCCTTGCGCCACAGGCCCTTCAGCCCTGTCACAGCGCGCCAGAGTTTCCAGGCGGCCCGGGACACGCGAAGCGGCGAACGGCCCACCAGCCCTTCCACTTCCAACAGAAGGTGGGGCCATTCACTGGCGGGCAGCTCCCGGGCCTCAATGCCGCGCCGGGCCCCGATAAAGGCGATGGGCCGGTCGGGCCACCGAGCCCGGGCCCCCTCGGCCAAGGCCACCGCGGGGAAGTAGTGGCCCCCGGTACCGCCACCGGTAAGCACCAGCGCATCCTGGAAGGTCGGGATGGGAGTGGACATCCCTCCACCATACCGGAAGCACCGAAGGCGACCTGGAGGGAGGGCCGGAGGCAGGCCTCCCTCCTACCCGAAGACAACGGTCACACCCGCACAAACCCTGCTGGGGTGGGAGGTTCCCTCAGGCTAGACTCTATCCTTTGGCCCGGCCCTCCGCCGGCCCAACCATGACGCATCAGGGAGCGCCCATGAAGATCCTCGTCGCCCTCAAACAGGTTCCCGACACCGAAACGAAAATCAAAGTCGCCGCCGATGGCCGGTCCTTGGATCCCGCCGACGTGAAGTGGATCACCAGCCCCTACGACGAGTACGCGCTGGAAGAGGCCATCCGCCTCAAGGAGGCCAAGGGCGCCGAAGTGGTGGCCCTGTCCGTGGGTGGCGATGCCGCCAAGGACGTGCTGAAGAACGCCCTCGCCCTGGGCGCCGACACGGCCGTGTTGCTGAAGGGTGATGGCCAGGGTGATGCCTACGCCGTGGCCCAGATGATCGCCGCCTATGCCAAGGACAAGGGCTTCGACCTCATCCTCTGCGGCAACAAGGGGCTGGGTGGCGACAACGCAGCCATGGGCCCCATGCTGGCGGAATTGCTGGGCGTGGCCCAGGCCAATGTCATCGTGAAGCTCGAACTGGGTGAAGGCACCTTCAAGGCCGAGCGCGAAATCGAAGGCGGCTCCGAAATCGTGGAAGGGGCCCTGCCTGCTGTGATCACCGCGCAGAAGGGCCTCAACGAGCCCCGCTACGCCAGCCTCAAGGGCATCATGGCCGCCAAGAAGAAGACCATCGAAGAGCTGGATGCGGCTCCCGCCAGCCCCGGAGCCTTCGTCAGCACACTGGCCCTGCCCCCGGAGCGGCCCGCGGGTCGCAAGCTGGAAGGGGATGCGGCCGCCCAGGCGCAGGCCCTGCTGCAGGCGCTCAAGGATGAAGCCAAGGTCTTCTAGGCCGTTTCCAGACTTCCGATTCGAAAGGACAATCCATGATTCTCGTGTTCTGTGAACTGAAGGATGGCCAGATCCGCAAGCCCAGCGCCGAAGCCCTGAGCGAGGGCCGCCGCCTGGCGGACGCCGCGGGCAAGCAGCTCGGCGCCCTCTTCGTGGGCGCCTCCAATGCCGGCTCCGCCGACGCCGCCAAGTATGGCGCCGATGTGATCCTCAGCGCCGAGGGCGCCACGCTGACCTCCTACTCCAGCGATGCCTTCGCCACCGTCATCGCCGATGCGGTGAAGGCCAAGGGCGCCACGGTGCTCCTGGCCGCCGCCACCGCCGTGGGCAAGGATGTGGCGCCCCGCGCCGCCGCCCGCCTGGGCGCTGGCTATGCCTCTGATGTCACCGGCCTGTCCATGGTCGATGGTAAGCTCCAGGCCGTGCGGCCCGTCTACGCGGGCAAGGCCTTCGCCACCACCAGCTTCTCTAGCGCGGTGCAGGTGGCCACCACCCGGCCCAACGTGTTCCCCGCCGCTGAAAAGGCCGGAGCAGGCCCGATGGAATCCATCGCCGCCCCCGCCGGGGACTTCAAGTCCGTGGTGAAGGAGATCCTCGCCAAAGCCAGCGGCAAGGTGGATCTCAGCGAAGCCAACGTCATCGTCAGCGGTGGCCGCGGCATGAAGGACGGTGCCAACTTCAAGATCCTCGAAGAGCTGGCGGATGCCATCGGCGGCGTCGTCGGCGCCTCCCGCGCGGCCGTGGACGCGGGCTGGGGCCTGCCCCACAGCATGCAGGTGGGCCAGACGGGCAAGGTGGTCAGCCCCACCCTCTACATCGCCTGCGGCATCAGCGGCGCCATTCAGCACATCGCCGGCATGAGCGGCTCGAAATTCATCGTGGCCATCAACAAAGATCCCGAAGCCCCCATCTTCAAGCTGGCCAGCTACGGAATCGTCGGTGACCTCTTTGAAGTTGTTCCCGAACTCACCAAGGCCGCCAAGGCATTGGGCATCGGTTCCAATTAAGGCGCCGTTCCCTGCTCCAAACCAAAGCCCGGCACCTGCCGGGCTTTGGTTTGGAGGGAGGAAAACCTCTCACACCCCAAACTGCCTCAGGTGATGGTCCAGGTGCTTGTAGATGAGGACGCCCCATTGTTCACCCGTGAGGCGCCCGAAGAAGGGATGGACCAGTCCCTCGGTTTTCCCCGAGCCGCGCTGAACCAATCGATCAATGGCGCTGGCCAGACGGGCGCGGGCTGAATCAAAGTCCTCGGTCGGGGCCATGACGTACTGGGGATCCGTGGGTGAATTGCGCCGGAAGGGCTTGGGGCCGAAGACCAGCTTGCGGAGAAAAGGCGTGACCAGTTTTCCGAGGAAGACCTGCTTCACGGGCCGGGCGCCGCAGGCATCCTCGACGCCGAAGGCGCAATGCGCGAGCATCTGGGCCACATTCATGCGGCCCCAACGCCGCGGCGAGTCCGGTTCCAGAGCCGCCACCCGCAGGGCGAGGGCATCCCGATCGGATGGGACGAAAATGGAGGGCATGGCGGCTCCCAGAGAGGCATGAATTCAGGCGGGCTCAAACCCTTCATCCCGAAGGAAATCCCGAGCTGCTTCAGGATCCCCGAAACGGGCGATAACCGCATCCCCCTCCCGTTCATCGCCATCCAGGCTGTCCAGCACATTCCGCTCGCGGATGATGCAGGCGCCGCCGATCTCATCCAGCCCGAACTGCACCAGTTCCCACAGGACGCCGTGCTCGTCCTGCCAAAGTTCCACATGCAGATCCGTTCCCATCATTTCCCCCTTAGCTTTTTGCTGCGCTAAAAGCTAAGTCTTTTCGAAGAACAGCACCACCATGCCGAAGCCAACGCGGTCGCCGTGCTTCAGTTCCCGCGGCTCACCGGGGAGAATGCGCTCGCCGCGCACAAAGGTGCCGTTGGCCACGCCCGGTTCTTCCAGCAGGAAGTAGCGACCGTGTTCGCACAGAATGCGGGCGTGACGGCGCGACACGCTCAGGTTGTGATCCTCATCCGTCAGATCGATGTCCGGATGGACGCCGGTGGTGGGATCGAAACGGCCAATGAGCGACCCGTGCGACAGGATGGGATGAGGCTTGCCGCTGAGCACAGACACCAGGTTCGCCACAGGCGCCGTAGGCGTTTTGGCAGGACGCGAAGCGTCCATGGTTTCCAGGCGCTCGCCCACTTCGCGGTGCCGCTGGGCCAAGCGCTGCATCATCTTCACGGAGACTTCCGGGTTCTGGCGAATCATGCGCAGGAAGGTGCCCCGGTTGATGGCGATGAGGTCGGAGTCCTCCAGGGCCAGGGCCGTATGTTGCCGAGGCAGGGCCTCCAGCAGGCTGCCCTCGCCGAAGAAATCACCCTTGGCCAATTCCTCGGCCCAATCGCCCTTGGCTTCCTCGGAGACGTACAAGCGCACCTTGCCCTGCAGGATGATGTACATCTGCTGGGCCATCTCCCCTTTGCGGAAGATGATCTCGCCCTCGCGGAAGCGCAGCTTGCTTTGGTCGATGAAGCTGGGTTCAGCCATGGAGTTCCCGGGGAGGTCCCTAGCTTAACCCAGGGTCCGGGTCGGAAGGAACATCAGCCCGTGGGACCTTGGTCAAAGGTGCGCGCCAGAAGGCCTTCGAGAATCCGGGCCTCGGCGGCGGAAAAGCCGTCGGGATGGGGGCAATCCAGATCCAGCACTGCGATGAGGCGACCACCGGCCCGAACAGGAATCACCAGCTCGCTGCGGGTGGCGTCGTCACAGGCGATGTGGCCCGGAAACGCATGGACATCAGGCACCAGCTGGGTGGTTTCCGTGCGGGCGCAGGCGCCGCAGACACCCCGCTGAAAAGGGATCCGCAGGCAACCCATGCCGCCCTGGTAGGGGCCCACCGCCAACAGCTCTGCCTCGATGCGGCGGTAGAAGCCGCACCAATTGGTTTGGGGTAGCGTTTCCCACAGCAGGCAGGCCAGCGTGGCCTGGATGGCCACCTCGTCGGTCTCCCCCGCCAGGGCGGCCTCGATCTGCGGCAGGGCCTCCCGCAGCCGCGCCACACGCTGGGCCTCCGGCAGCAGCGTGCCCCGCGCCACCTTCGCCAGCAGGATGCCCTCACTCATCTTCAACCTCCGTTACTCTGAATCCATGTCCATTCTGCGCTACCTGGCGGCTCCCCTGGCTCCCCTCTACGGCGCCGTGGTCCGCTTCCGCAACCGCAGCTTCGACGACCATCCCGAACGGGCCGCCACGGTGCCCATCCCGGTCATCTCCGTGGGCAACCTGAGCGCCGGGGGCACCGGCAAGACCCCCCTCACCCTCTTTCTCGCCGAAGGGCTGGAGGCCGCGGGCTGGGCCAACGCCGTGCTGTCCCGGGGCTACGGCGGACGGCGGGAGATCGACCCCATGAGCGTGGAAGCGGATTCGGATCCGCGCCAGACCGGGGACGAGCCCCTGCTCATGGCGCGGCGCCTGGGCACCCACCGTGTGGTGGTGGGCCGGAAACGTCATGCCGCCGCCCTGCGGGCCCTCTCCCAGCGGCCGGAGACGCGCTGCCTGTTGCTGGACGATGGTTTTCAACACCGAGCCTTGCATCGCGATCTGGATCTGCTGGTGCTGGATGGCGTGCGTCTGTGGGGCGATGGCCGCATGCTGCCCCTCGGCGACCTGCGGGAACCCGAGGCCAGCGCCCACCGCGCCCACGCCCTGGTGGTGACACGCGCCGGAAGAACGAAGGATCGCGCTGCCGTGGAAGCCTGGTGGGAGCGCCATGGATCGGGTGGCCCGGTTTTCTGGGTGGATTTCGGCCTCGGCGCTCTGCGCCCCTGGGGCGGTGACGGACCAGAACCCCCTGAGGGCCCGGCCTTCGCCTGGTGCGGCCTCGGCCACCCCGAAGCCTTCTATGCGGACCTGCTGCTGGCGGGCCATCGCTGGGTGGGTTCGCGCAGCTTCGCAGACCACCGGGGCCCCTCGCCCGCAGACCTGCGCAGGCTCCAGGCCGAGGCCCACGCCGAAGGGGCCACGTGGCTGGTTTGCACGGAAAAGGACGCGGTCAAGCTGGGCCCCTCCCACGCTGCCGTTTTGGACCTGCCCCTGCGGGTGGCGGAGCAAAAGGTGGTCGGCGGAGCGCCACTGCTGGCCTGGGTTCTGGCTCAACTGACCTGAGGTCGGGAGCAGGCACCAGGCGATGCACCTTCCCGGTGGGCGTGGGCGGGGCTATGCTTGCGGCCAACCCATCCTTTCCATCCATCGCCTCCAAGGAGGATCGAATGTTCAGGCAGACTGTCTACGGATCACTCTGCGGATCGCTGTTGCTTGCGGCCCTGGGCCTCCAGGCCGGCGACACCGTCAAGATCGCCATCACGGGCCCCTTCACGGGCGGCTCCGCGCCCATGGGCGGTTCCGCGCGGGATGGCGCCAAGCTGGCCATCGCCGAGATCAACGCCGCCGGGGGCATCCAGGTGGGCGGCCGGAAACTGAAGATCGAAGCCATCGAGCGCGATGACGAAGCCAAGAACGAGCGCGGCGCCCTCATCGCCCAGGAACTGGCCGCCATGGGCGACCTGGCGGGCGTCATCGGCACCGTGAACACCGGTGTCTGCATCGCCGGGGACAAGCACCTGCAGGAGAAGGGCATCACCAAGATCATCTGCCCGGCGGCGGGCTCCGCCTCCATGACCCAGTGGAGCAAGGCGGGCGTGAAGGAGAATTCCATCTTCCGCTTCGCCGCCCACGACGGCATTCAGGCGGCCATGGTGGTGGAGGAGGCCATCAACCGGAAGTTCACCAAAGTGGCCGTGGTGTTCGATTCCACCAACTACGGTGTCTCGGGCCGCGATGACATGCTGGAACAGATCAAGAAGCAGGGGAACAAGCTGGAGGTGGTGGCCCAGGAGAAGTTCAACATCGGCGACAAGGACATGACCGCGCAGCTGCTGCGGGCCAAGTCCGCGGGCGCCCAGGCCATCCTCATCTGGGGCATCGGCCCCGAGCTGGCGGCCATCTCCAACGGCATGGCCAAGATCGGCATGAAGGCCCCGCTCATCGGCGGCTGGACGCTGTCCATGTCGAACTACATCGACAACGCGGGCAAGAACGGCAACGGCACCCTCATGCCTCAGACCTTCATCGAAGAACCCATCACCCCCAAGGCCAAGGCCTTCATCGACGGCTACCACAAGACCTTCAAGGTGGGCCGCATTCCCTCCCCCGTGGCCGCCGCCCAGGGCTACGACGCCGTCTACCTTCTGGCCGCCGCCGTAAAGCAGGCGGGCAGCACCGACACCCATAAGGTGAAGGAGGCTCTTGAGGATCTGAAAGAGCCCGTGCAGGGCGTCATCGCCACTTGGAACCACCCCTACACCAAGTGGGATCCCGCGGACGTGACCACTCACGAGGCCTTCCGCCGCGAGCAGGTGGTCATGGGCATGGTGCAGGATGGCCACGTGGTCTTCGGCAACGACTCCGACCGGGAGCGGTTGCGCAAGTCGGCCACAACCGCCACGCCTGCCAAGGCCGCCAAGACCAAGAAGAAATAGGCTCCGCACCCGCGACCCGGGGGGCTTCGGCCCCCCGCTTTTTCACCCCGCTTCCGGAACAGGCCTCGCATGAATGCAGCGATCATCGGACAGATGGCGGTCAGCGGCGCGCTGATGGGGCTGGTCTACGCCCTCATCGCCTACGGCTTCCAGCTCACCTACGCCACCAGCAAGAGCATCAACTTCGGGCAGGGCGAACTGGTGATGGTGTCGGCCTTCTTCAGCCTCACCCTCATGAACCTGGGCCTGCCCTACTGGGCCATGATTCCCGGCGGCCTGCTCTTTGGCGCCCTCATGGGCCTGGTGGTGGAAAGGGCCGGTGTGCGCCTGGCGCTGGAGCAGAAGAGCGAGGGCTGGATTCTGCTGACCATCATCCTCGGCCTCTTCTTCTTCTCCGCCGCGGAGAACCTCTGGGGCCGCGACGACCGACCCTTCCCCACGCCGATCTCGGCCGATCCCATCCATGTGCTGGGCGTGGATGTGACGCGGCTGGAGCTCTCCGTGGCCGTGGGCGTGCTGGCCATCATGGGCGCCATCGAGCTCTTCAAGCGACGCACCCTGCTCGGCAAGGCCTTCGAGGCCGTCTCGGCGGATCGCGATGCCGCCGAACTCATGGGCGTCTCCGCCACGCGCACCGTCATGCTCTCCTACGCGCTCTCCGGGGCGGTGGCGGCCCTGGCCGGCATCCTGGTCTCGCCCATCACCACCGTGGGCCCCACCATGGCCTCGGCACTGATCCTCAAGGCCTTTTCCGTGGCCGTGGTGGCGGGCCTCGATTCAGGCTTCGGCGTGGTGCTCATCGGCATGTTCCTGGGGGCCCTGGAAAGCCTGGCCAGCTTCTACCTGGGCAGCGGCTGGCGTGAGGCCCCGGGTCTGGTGCTGCTGATTCTGGCCCTGGCCGTACGCCCTACCGGCGTGTTCGGCAAAGCTGTGATCCGGAAGGTGTGAGATGAAAAGAATGCTCCTCCTCCGTGGCGCCGAGCTCCTTGCCTTCGCCTTCCTCGCCGCCATCCCGCTGCTGGTGGTGAACCCTTACGCCCTGGGCCTGCTCACGCTGCTGGCCATCTACGGCATCCTGCTCATCGGCCTCGACGTGACCGTGGGCTACCTGGGCCAGGTGAACCTCGCGCATGTGGCCTTCCTGGGCCTGGGCGCCTACACGGCGGGCCTCGTGGTCACGAAGCTGGGCCTGGGCATGGGACCGGCGCTGCTGGCGGCCATGGCCGTGGGCCTGCAGTTGGGAGGCCTGCTGGCCCTGCCTGCCCTGCGGCTCGAAGGCCCCCAGTTCGCCTTGGCCACCCTCAGCTTCGCGGCCCTCAGCACCACGGCCCTGAACGAACTGGAGAGCCTCACCGGCGGCGCCCAGGGCCTCAGCCTCAGCCGTCCGCCCGTGTTCGGCCACACGCTCACCCCGCCGCTGTTCTTCTGGCTTTGCCTGGCCCTGCTGGCCCTGGTGTGGATGCTCATGCGGAACATGCTCTCGTCCCAGTGGGGCCGCGCCTTCGAGGCGCTGCGCGACAGCCCCATCGCCACCGACGCCATGGGCGTGGGCACCTATCGGCACAAGGTGGCTGCCTTTGCGCTGGGTTCGGGCCTGGGTGAGCTCGCAGGCGGCCTCTACGCCTTCAATTTCCAGTATCTCCAGCCCCAGAGCTTCACCTATGACCTGATGATCATCCTGCTGCTAGGCGTGGTGCTGGGGGGCCGCAAGAGCCTCTGGGGCGCCTTCGTGGGCGCTTCGGTCATCGTGCTCCTGCCCAACCTGCTGTCGAACCGCCTCCTCTTCCAGATCTTCTCGGCTTCGGGCTTCGCGCTGGCCCTGGCCGCGGGCCTGCGGGGCCTGGTGAAGAAGACCACGCGCCCCTTCCAGGCCCTGGCGCCGGTGGTGGCCATGGGCCTGCTGGTGGCGGGCGGCCTGCTGGTGGAGAACACCGAGGATTGGCGCAAAGCCATCTTCGCCCTGATGCTGTTTTCGGTCGTCGTGGGCCTACCCGAAGGCCTCATGGGCTTCCTCGCCCTCTTCCTGGCCAAGCTCTTCCGTGTGCCTCACGCGCCCCTTCCGGAACCCTCGGACATCGAAACCATCCTGCCTCCCCACGAAGCCGATGGCGCGCCCCTGCTGGTGTTGGAGGATCTCCGGCGCCACTTCGGCGGCGTGAAGGCCGTGGACGGCCTGTCCATGACCGTCCGCTCCGGCACCATCCACGGCCTCATCGGGCCCAACGGTTCGGGCAAGAGCACCGTGGTGAACGTCATTTCGGGGCTCTACACGCCCAGCTCGGGCCGCATCCTGCTGCGAGGCGAGGCCCTGCCCTCCGGGAGTCTCTTCCGAGTGTCGCGGTCGGGCGTGGCACGGACTTTTCAGAACCTGCAGCTCTTCGGAGAACTCACGGCCCTGGAAAACGTGATGGTGGCGCTGAAGGGCGTGTACCGCAGCCCCCTGCCCCTGGTGCTGCTGGGCCTGGCCCGCAAGGAGGAGCGCCGCGCCCAGGCCGATGCCCTCTGCCTGCTGGATCGCATCGGCCTGAAGGACCAGGCCCTCACCAAGGCCAAGGATCTGACCTACGGCGCCCAGCGCTTCCTGGAGGTGGCCCGGGCCCTGGCCCGCAAGCCCGACCTGCTCATCCTGGATGAGCCCGCGGCAGGTCTCGCGCATCCAGACGTGGTGCAGCTCATCGAGATCATCAAGCGGGTGCACGCGCGCGGCATCAGCATCATCCTCATCGAGCACCACATGGACGTGGTGAGTGAGCTCTGCCACACCGTCACGGTGCTGGATGGCGGCAAGGTCATCGCGGAAGGCAGCCCTGATGAGGTCAAACGCAATCCTCGGGTGGTGGAGGCCTACCTGGGCCAGCCTCCTGAAGCTGATCCTTCCGGCGCACCTGTGCCGGAGCCCGCATGAAGGAGCCAGCCATGCTGCAGGTGGAAGATCTCCATGCGGGCTACGGCGCCAGCGAAGTGCTCACTGGCACCACGCTGGCGGTGAAGCAGGGCACCCTCGTGGCCCTCATCGGCGCCAACGGCGCCGGCAAAACCACCACCATGCGCGCCATCTCCGGCGGCCTCAAACCCAGCCGCGGCAAGGTGCTGCTGGATGGCAAAGAGGTGCAGGGTCTGGATGCCTCCCGCATCGCGCGCCTGGGCCTGGCGCACGCGCCGGAGGGCCGCAAAGTGTTCGGCCCTCTGTCGGTGGAGGACAACCTGCTCCTGGGTGCCTATGGTCGCCTGCCCCGCTTCTTCGGCTTCCAGAGCAGGGCCAAGGCGGACCTGGATCGGGTCTACGACCTGTTTCCGCGGCTGCGGGACCGCGCCAGGCAGGCGGCGGGCACCCTGTCGGGTGGCGAGCAGCAGATGCTGGCCATTGGCCGCGCCCTCATGGCCCAGCCCAAGGTCATGCTGCTGGACGAACCCTCCATGGGCCTTGCACCCGTCATCGTGCAGGAAGTCTTCCGAACCATCCGCCGCCTGAAGGAAGAGGGCATCACCCTCCTCCTGGTGGAGCAGTTCGCCAAGAGCGCCCTGGAAGTGGCCGACTACGCCTACGTCATGGAGCGCGGCCGCATCGCCGTGGAAGGCACGCCCGCCGAGCTGAGCCGCGATGAGCGAGTCATTTCGGCCTACCTGGGCTGACTCCGAAAGATCACCACCAAGACTCAAAGACACCAAGATAAAGACGAGGGAATCCCGTCCTCTTCTTGGTGCCTTAGCGTCTTGGTGGTGAATTCCTTTTTTAGATCTTGCCCATGGTCTTGCCGGCGCTGCGCAGATCGTTGCAGGCGCGGATGACGCGGTCGGCCATGCTCTGCTCGGCCTTCTTCATGTAGGGGCGGGGGTCGTAGGTCTTCTTATTGCCCACCTCGCCATCGACCTTCAGCACGCCGTCGTAGTTCTTGAACATGTGATCGGCGATGGCGCGGGTGAAGGCGTACTGGGTGTCGGTGTCGATGTTCATCTTCACCACGCCGTAGTCCAGCGTCTCGTGGATCTCCTCGAGGCTGGAGCCGGAGCCGCCGTGGAAGACCAGCAGGGAGCTGGCGCCGCCGCAGGCCTTGGCGATGGCGGCCTGGCCGTCGCGGAGGATGCTGGGCTTCAGCACCACGTTGCCCGGCTTGTAGACGCCGTGCACGTTGCCGAAGGTGGCCGCCAGCATGTAGCGGCCGATGGGGGCCAGGGCCGAGTGGGTGGCCACCATGTCCTCGGGGGTGGTGTAGAGCTTGTCCTTGCCCACGTTGCTGGTGTCGTGGCCATCTTCCTCGCCGCCCACCACGCCGATTTCCACCTCGAGGATGATCTCACTGGCGGCGCAGCGTTTCAGCAGTTCGGACGAGCGGGCGATGTTGTCGGAGAGGCCCAGCTCGGAGCCGTCGAACATGTGGGCGTTGAACAGGTTCGGGCGCCCGGCGGCGCGGCGGGCCTCGGTCTCCGCGATGAGGGGCAGCACGAAGGTATCGAGGTACTTGGGGTGGCAGTGGTCCGTGTGCAGGGCCACGTTCACATCGTAGTACTGGGCCATGTAGTGGACGTAGTCCGCCAGGGCGATGGCGCCCTTGGCCATGTCCTTCACGCCCAGGCCGCTGATGAACTCAGCGCCACCCGTGGACACCTGGATGATGCCGTCGGCGCCAGCGGTCTTGAGGCCCAGCAGCACGGCGTTGGCGGTCTCCGTCGAGGTGACGTTGAAGGCCGGATAGGCGAATTTCTCCTGTTTCGCTTTTTCCAGCATCTTGACGTACTGGGCGGGATTGACGACGGGCATGGATCCTCCGAATAGACCAACTCCCAGGCTATCCAAGCCGGTGGATTCCTGCGAAAGGGAATTTCGCCCTGGCTATCACGAATCGCCGAAACAGATCCCCAAGTCGCGTCCTGTCTGCAGGATGTCGCAGTCCAGCGGCACGGCCTTCATGCGGCCCGCCACCTCTTCCAGGGGCACGTAGTTCACGTTCGGGAAGGCCAGGGCCACCATGATGCCGCTGTGGCCCTCGTCCAGAGCTCGCACGGCGGCAGCGCCGAAGCGCAGGGCCGCCAGGCGGTCGAAGCTGGTGGGGCTGCCGCCCCGCAGCAGGTGCCCCAGCACCACCACCCGGGATTCCTTGCCTGTGAGCTCCTGCAGGGATTTGGCCACCCACTCGCCGATGCCCCCCAACCGCTCGGCGTGGCCCACCCCCGCCTGCTCAATGACGGCCCGATGGCCGTGGGTGGGATTGGCACCCTCGGCCACCACCACCAGGGAGTACATCCGCCCCTCCTGGTCCCGCTGGCGGATCTTGGCTGCCACCTTGTCCAGGTCGAAGGGAATTTCAGGAATGAGGATGGCGTGGGCACTGCCGGAAATCCCTGAATTCAGGGCGATCCAGCCCGCGTAGCGACCCATCATTTCCACCACCATCACCCGCTGGTGGCTCTCGGCGGTGCTGTGCAGGCGATCCACGCACTCCGTGGCGAAGGCCACGGCGGTGTCAAAGCCGAAGGTGGTGGCGGTCTTGTCGAGGTCGTTGTCGATGGTCTTGGGCACGCCGACCACCTTGAGCCCCTTCTGATGCAGGACGTTGGCGATGGTCAGGGAGCCGTCGCCACCGATGGAGACCAGCGCATCCAGCTCCTTGCGAGCGAAGAACTCGAGAATCTCATCCGTGCGATCCACTTCGCGCATCGTGCCATCGGGCATCTTGATGGGGAAATGCAGCGGATTGCCCTTGTTGGTGGTGCCCAGGATGGTGCCGCCCAGGTGGCCGATGCCCCGCACACGTTCGCGCGTCAGGCGCATGAGCCCGCCCTCGGCGAAGCGTTCGGGAAACAGAATGCCGTTGAACCCCTCGCGGATGCCGTAGCACTCCCAGCCCCGGTTTGCCGCGGCGATGACCACGGCGCGAATCACCGCATTGAGGCCGGGGGCGTCGCCGCCACCAGTGGAAATGGCAATGCGGCGGATGCTGTTCGACATGGCGGCGTTCCTTGCAAAAGGATGAATCAGGTGAGCGGGACCGGTACAAAGGGCGCATTCCAGATGTCTCGAGCGTATTCCCGTACCGTGCGGTCGATGGAGAATTTTCCCATGCCCGCCACGTAGAGGATGGACTTTCGGGCCCATTCGGCCGGATCCGCATAGGTGGCTGAGACCCGTTCCTGGGCCTCCACGTAGGCGGCGTAATCCGCGCAGTGAAAATAGTGGTCTGAGTCCAGCAGGGCCTGACCCAGAGGCTGGAACAGGCCCCCTTCAAGGGCGTTGATGGTGTCGATGGCGCGCCGCAGTTCGGGGTTGCCCTGGGCCCAGTCGCGCGGCCGATAGCCCGTGTCCCGCAGGCGCACGATGCCTTCTGCCGTGTGCCCGAAGATGAAGAGGTTGGCCTCGCCCACCTCTTCGCGGATCTCCACGTTGGCGCCATCGAGGGTACCGATGGTGAGGGCGCCATTCAGCGCCGCCTTCATGTTGCCGGTGCCTGAAGCCTCGGTGCCAGCCGTGGAGATCTGCTCGGACAGCTCCGCCGCCGGGAAGATCACCTCCGCCAGGGAGACGCGGTAGTTGGGCAGGAAGGCCAGGCTGAGGCGTCCCCTCGCCGCCGGATCGGCCTGAATAGCCCGGGCCATGGCGTGGGTGAGGTGGATGATCTGCTTGGCCGCCCAGTAGGCGGGCGCGGCCTTGCCGCCGATGAGCACGGCCCGGGGCGCGCCGGTATCGATGCCATCCCGCAGGCGATTCCAGAGCGTGGCCACGTGCAGCAGGTTCAGCAGCTGCCGCTTGTATTCGTGGATGCGCTTCACCTGCACATCGAAGAGGAAACTGGGATCGAGGCTGATGGCCTCATTCCGCTCGGTCCAGCTGGCGAGAGCCTCCTTGTTGGAGCGCTTGACCCGCGTCCACCGCTCCCGGAACGCTGCATTCTGGGCGAAGGGCTCCAGGCCCCGCAGGGCGTCGAGGTTCTTGATCCAACCTTCACCGATGGCCTCCGTCACCAGCGCGGCCAGGCCGGGGTTGCACTTCAGCAGCCAGCGCCGCGGCGTGATGCCGTTGGTTTTGTTGTTGATGCGGCCCGGGAACAGCTCATTCATTTCTGCGAAGGTGGAGGCCTTCAGGATGTCGGTGTGGAGCTGGGCGACGCCGTTGACGGAGTGGCTGCCCACGATGGCGAGGTTGGCCATGCGGACGCTGTGGCCATCCTCCACGATGGCGAGGCGATGCAGCTTGGCGTCATCGAAGGGATAACGCTCGCGCACCGTCAGACGGAACCGACGATCAATCTCTTCGACGATTTCCACATGGCGAGGCAGCAACCGGCGCCAGAGCTCCATGGGCCACACTTCCATGGCCTCGGGGAGGATGGTGTGGTTGGTGTAGGCGCAGACCTGCTGGGTGAGCGACCAGGCCAGATCCCAGCCCAGCCCTTCCTGATCCACCAGCACCCGCATGAGCTCGGGCACCACCAGGGCCGGATGGGTGTCGTTCATCTGGATGGCCACCTTGTCCGGCAATTCCTCCCACTGCCAGCTGGGCCGCTTCTTGAACCGGCGCACCACATCCTGCAGGGTGGCCGATACGAAGAAGTACTGCTGCTTCAGGCGCAGTTCCTTCCCCGCGCTCTGATCGTCAGCCGGATAGAGCACCTTGGAGATGTTCTCGGAGACGGTCTTGTCCTCCACCGCCCGCACGTACTCGCCGGAGTTGAAGCGGGCCAGATCGAACTCTCGGCTGGATTTGGCGGACCACAAGCGCAGCGTGTTCACGCTGCCGTTGCGGTAGCCGGCCACGGGCGTGTCGAAGGCCATGGCCCAGACATCCTGGGTGTCCCGCCAGGTCACGCGGTAGTGGCCTTCAGCGTCGAGGTGGCCCTGGGTGTGGCCATAGAATCGCACCGGGAAGATGGCGTCCGGCCGCTGGATCTCCCAGGGATTGCCATAGCGCAGCCAGCCATCGGGAAACTCCACCTGCCGCCCATCGATGATCTTCTGGAGGAAGATGCCGTACTCATATCGGATGCCGTAGCCGTAGAAAGGCAGCTCAAGCGTGGCCGCCGCATCCAGAATGCAGGCCGCCAAACGGCCCAGACCACCGTTGCCCAGGCCCGCATCCCATTCCTGTTCGGCGATGTCCTCCAGCCGGAAGCCCAGCTGCCCCATGGCCTCGGTGTAGGCATCCCCGGCGCCGAGGTTGATCACATTGTTGGTGAGGGCCCGTCCCATGAGGAATTCCAGGGACAGGTAGTAGACCCGCTTCGCGTCCCGGTGGTAGTAGGTGCTCTGGGTCCTGAACCAGCGCTCCATCACCCGGTCGCGCACCGCGAAGGCCAGGGCCTGGTACACGTCGAAATCGCTGGCGGTGTGCTGGTCCTTGGCGATCGAGTACATCATCCGATGGGCGAAGGCCTCGAGGATGTGGGGGGCATCCAGGCCCCCAGCCTGGGGCGTGGGAATCAAACGGGGTTGGGTGGGCATTGGCGCACTCCCTCGGGGCGTGGCGCCGCCTTCATCCCGGCGGAACCGCCCTGCCCGTCCCGCCGCCAAGGCAGCCCTTCCTTTATCGGATTCCCTGCAACGGTAGATAAAGAGTGGCGCTGCGGGTTGGCCCCGGCCTCCAGTTGCGCTAGGATGAACCCCTGCCGCGGGCGTAGTTCAGTGGTAGAACGCAAGCTTCCCAAGCTTGATGTCGTGGGTTCAATCCCCATCGCCCGCTCCACTGCAAACGGCCCGCTTCCGCGGGCCGTTTCCTTGACATCAAAGACGAGGATTGAGATCGCGGGGAGGCAGAGAAAGCCTGCCGATGCCACTGCTTCAAGGTTGACCCTGCAGGCCACTCCGTCTCGGAGGCGCCGCCGGAGCCCAGGCGGTGGCTCCCCGGGCCACGGCGGCTTGCAGGTCTGCCTCGGGGATCCACTGCCCCTGGCGCACGAGGCCAGCCCGGCAAAAGGCGTGCTGGGCGTTCTCGAGCGGATCCGCGTTCACCAGGAGCAGATCGGCCACCTTCCCGGCTTCCACGGTGCCGAGATCCTTTTCCTGGCCGAGGAAGCGTGCGGGCTCCAGGGTGGCGCTTAGCAGGATTTGGTACGGACTCAACCCTGCCGCATGCAGCTCCGCGAATTCATCCTCCAGCGCGTAGCCGGGCAACTGGCAAGGCACCATGTTGTCAGTTCCCATGAGCAGGGGAACCCGAGCCTCGGACAGGGCCCGGGTCAGGCGCTGCATGAAAGCGAACTGACGGGCCAGTTGCGGGATGTCCTTCAAGGTCCAGTTCCGCACGTACGGGTTCACACCGGGCTGCCAATCCGCCGAGGATTCAGGGGGGAGGTAGGCCATCGCCGGCCGGGTCAGAAGACGATCCAATTCGGCGATCTGGGTGATGATCTGACGGAACACAGAAAGCGTGGGCGCCACGAAGGTTCCGGCCTCCCGCGTGCGGCGGGCCACCTCGCGCATCATGCGATCTGCCTCGGCAGGATCCGTGGGAAGGGACCGGTTGAACTCGAAGTAGCCCTGGAGAAAGGACTCCACATGGGTGATCTGCCGCTGGCCCCCGGCCAGCACTGGGTCCAGCCCGAGGTTGTCGGGAATGTGTCCGATGACGGGAAGCCCCAGGGATTTGGCCGTGCGCAGCAGCGCCTCGTAGCTTTCGGGCGGAAGGGCGCCATGCACTTTCACGAAATCGAATCCAGCGGCCTTCTCCCGCGTCACTTCGGCTGTCACCGCCTCGGGAGTGGTGAACGTGAGCCTTCCGGGCAGTTCCCCCGAATGTTCCATCTGCAACAGAGGCCCGGCGGTGAACAGCCTGGGGCCGCGCACCTCGCCCCGTTTTACCGCCTCTCGCAGCGCAAGGGTATCCGGCGAGCCCTCCATGACCACCGCCGTGGTCACCCCATGGGCCAACAGCAACGCCAGGATCTGGCGCTCAGCGCGACGGCTTCCGGCGCCCTGCCGGGAATACCCCCAGAGGTGGACATGGGCGTCCACCAGCCCAGGAAGAAGGTACCGATGCCGGCCATCCACCACCTGGGCATCCGCCGGAACCCGCAAACTGCCCACTGGCCCCAGGGATGCAATGCGCTCTCCCTCGATCAGCACGGTCTGATGGGGCAAGACGGCCTGCCCCTTCATGGGCACCACGGTCACATCCACGATGGCCAAAGATCCGGCCGCCAAGGCGGGAGACAGAAGCATGACGCAGAACAGGTGGATGGGCCAAGGGACGTACCAACGGGACATGGCAAACCTCCATTGAGCAGGCACATGTTACGGGAACAAGCCTTCCAGGTTGATGGCATTCACCCCTCTGGGATCACGCCTTGCCTGCAGTCCTCGGCGCGACGGAGGACCGGGTTGCCTGGACCGGCCGGGCGCATCCGCCAGGCTATCCTTGAGCCATGAGCCAAGCCCTCCTCATCATCGATGTCCAGCGCGGCCTCTTCGACCCTGCTCCCAGACCTTTCGAGGCGGATGCGGTGGTGGACCGGATCAACCTCCTCAGCGCCCAGGCCCGCGCCGCTCGAGTGCCCGTGGTCTTCGTGCAGCATGAGCGCCCGGAAGGTTCGCTCGTCCACGGCACCGAAAGCTGGCAGCTGGAGGAGCGTCTGGTGGTGGATGCGGAAGACGAAGTCATCCGCAAGCGCACCCCGGATTCCTTTCTCCGCACGGGCCTTCAAGACCTGCTCACCCAATGGGGCGTCACGGATTTGGTGATCTGCGGCTACGCTTCCGAATTCTGCGTGGACACGACCGTGCGGCGGGCGGCGGCGCTGGGCTACCCGGTGCTGCTGGCGGCGGACGCCCACACCACCCACGACAAGGAGCACGCGTCCGCGGCGCAGATCCGGGCCCACCATAACGCCACCCTGTCCAACATCGTCAGCTTCGGCCCGCGCATCGTGGCGAAGAACAGTGCAGACATCGCCTTCGGCTAACCCTTGCCCTTGGACTTCATTTCCACCAATCGCTTGGCCTCTCTGCGCAGCAGCTCAGGCACGTTGCGGTCCTTGATGAGCAGCTTCATATCGGCCTCATAAAGTCGCTTGAAGTGGGTCAAAGCCACGGGCAGCGGCGTGCGGGGGTTCATCACAAGGGCCTTCGTGATGGGATACTTCTTCATCCATTCCCGGCTGTTGGAAATGATGCGCAGAACCTCCTCGTTCACCGTGCGCATCTGTGCGATGTAGGCCACCTCGCCTTCGCCGATGCGGCCGTTGCGGATGACGTTCACCTGGATGAGCCGGTTGGCCTCGCGGATGAGCAGGGTGCGCTCCTCCTTCCCGCCCTTGATGGCCAGCATGATCTTCTGGTTGGTGCTGAGGCGCATCACCCGCTGGGTGAGTGTCATGTTGATTTCGTTCCCTTCGTCATCAAGGGGGGGCCTCATCTCCTGCAGGCGACGTTCGGCGGCCATCTCCTCCGTTTCGTTCTCGGCGTCGGCTTCCTCTTTACTCTTTTCCTTGGGCAGCGGCAGCTCGGACCAGGCGCGGTCCAGGCGGCCCGCCTCCACCTCATCGATGATCTCCAGCCGCTCCTTCTTCACCTCTTCGGGGATGAGGCGCAGGATGTCGAAGCGGAATTCATTCACGCGGCGCTTGATGACGTACTCGCCCTCGGGATGCTCTTCCAGCAGGTCGAGGATGCGGGGGCGCTGCAGCCATAGCTTCTGGTTGTTCAGTACGATCTCGAGGCTTCCGCCCGGCAGGCTGGGCACCGAGGCTTCCACGATGTCCGGCGTGAGGCTGGGATTCAGCAGCGCTGTCTCCAGCAGCGTCGGCTCCTTGCGGTGGCAAAGCACAAGCTGCAGCGGTGTCGGGGGATCCAGAGGTTCGGCCACCACGCCGCTCACCATGGATTCCGGCATGGTGGCAAAGAAATCCAGGGCTCTCTGGGCGTACTTCGATTCGCTCAGGGTGGCGTGGGCCAGCGCTTGAAGCAGATCCAAGGAGGGCACCGGCAGGCTGCCCCCCACCAGGGCCATGGCCATGGGCTCGGGCAGTTCACCCTTGAGAAAACGGTCGACGATGGGATGCATGGTCATGGCTTGATACCGCCTTCGGTTTCATCATCAACGGGCGCGGGAGCCCCTTCAGGGAGGTTCGGCGGGGCGGGCCTCAGCCAATGGCCTTCGGCATCGAAGCGGCCCGACCAGGTTGCGCCAACGTTCTGCCCATGGGCGATGCGGCGACCCGCCACCTCCACATTCACCACCCCGGCATTGTCCAGCTGCACCAGGAACGGCCCCTTCACACGCAGGCGCCAGGGCTCGGACACGCGCAGGGTGCGCACCAGGGGCTGGCCGCCGTGCTCCGCTTCTGACTCGATCTTCACGTTGCAGGTATCCATCGCGCGCAGGCTCACCAGGGCACCCTGCTCGTTCAAGGGGACCTCGGGCAACAGCTCGCCCAGCACTGGGAAGGGTGAGGCCGAGGGCGCGGGAGGCGGCGGCAGGCTGGGCTTGCTCAGCGCAGCGAGGGGGTTCGGCGCGGGCTTGCGGCCCAGGCTTGGACCGGGCACCACCAGCCAGAGCACCACCAGCACCGAAGCCGCGGTCAACGCGCCCATCACCACCCGCTCCAGGCGCTCCTGGCGGGGATCCGGAGGATCCAGCTCCCGCACACCAGGCACGATCTGGAAAGCCCCCGTGTGGAACTCCAGGTCGACCCCCAGGCGATCTGCCAATTGACGCGCCAAGGGCCGGGGCCGACCGGGTGGCAGGGACACCCAGTCATCGGCCTCGATTGCCTCCAGGTGGCGCAGGGGCAGCTTGAGTTCCTTGGCCAGATCCTCCCGGCTGAGGCCCCTCGCTTCCCGGGCCTCCCGCACCAGTTGGCCGACCGACTCGTCGTGTCTCAAGGCGCCCACCCCACGGGCAGCTCCTTCAAGAGGCGGGTCAGCTGCTCGCGCCGTTCACTGCGATTGAGGCGGCGGTCATCCAGGCTGCCCCGGTGGGCCATGGTGTCGGTGAGGGTCCGCTGCAGGTCATCGGGGGTGATGAAGTCGCGGCCCTCCAGCCAGGCCTCGGCCTGCGCCAGGCCGATCCAATGCTTGGCGGCCCGGGTGGAGCAGAAGCCACCCCCGGAGCGGATGCGCTCCACCATGCGCTCCACATAGTCGAGCACCGGTTCCGCCACCTGAACGCGATGCACCGCCGTGCGGGCCTGGCGCCAGCCTTCCAGATCCAGAACCGGGGAAAGGGAATCCAGCCGCTCGGCCCCTGCCTCGCCCGTGAGGATGAGCCGTTCGGCGGCCCGATCGGGATAGCCCAGGTGGATGGTGCAGGAGAAGCGGTCCAGCTGGCTTTCCGGCAGGGGGAAGGTGCCCGCGTGATCCAGAGGGTTCTGCGTGGCGATGACGAAGAAGGGCTCGGGCAGTTTGTGGGTGCTGCGATCCAGGGTGACCTGCCCCTCCACCATGGCCTCCAGCATGGCGCTCTGAGTCTTGGGGCCAATGCGGTTCAGCTCGTCCAGCAGCAGCACATGGCAGAACACGGGCCCTGGCTGGAAGCGGAAGCTCTGCTCTTTGGCATCCCAGAGATGGACTCCCAGCAGATCGGACGGCAGCAGATCGTTGGTCCCCTGCACCCGCTGGAACGTGCCACCCAGAATGCGGGAGAGCCCCTTGGCCAGCGTGGTCTTCCCCACGCCGGGCAGGTCTTCCAGCAGCACGTGGCCACCCGCCAGCATGGCGGCGAAGGCCCGCCGCACCTGGGCTTCCTTCCCCACCACCACGGCCTGGAGCGCAGCCAGTCCGGCCCGCGCGGCGGGACGGATTCCCTCCGGACTGCGAACCGGGGGAACAAGGACAGGCGGAACTTGAGTCGGAGCTTGAGTCATGGTGCCTTCCGAGGCAGCGGGCTATCACCATCTTCCAAAGGAATGGCGTGGTCCCGCAAGCGCTGAGCCAGGGTCCGCAACGTCAACCCCAGCTTTTCTGCCGCCTTCGTCAAATCCCCCCCGGCTTCGCCCAGGGCCCGCTGCAGCAACTGGGATTCGGCCGCATGGGCCACGGTCTTCAGCATGCTTTCAAGCCCCCCGGACTCTGGCCAGGGCAGACACAAAGGCGCGGTCACGCCCAATCCCAGGCCCGGGAAACTGCGGATGGCCTGGCCCTGTGCGAAGAGAACAGTGCGCCCCACCAGCACCTCCAACTCCCGCACATTGCCCGGCCAGTCGTAGGCCAACAGCTGGCGTTCGGCAGAGCGCTCCAACCAGGGCGAGGGTCGCCCTTCCCGCCGGGCGGCCTGATCGAGCAGCAGGCGGGTGAGCGCCAGCAGATCCTCCCGCCGTTCCCGGAGTGAAGGCACCCGGAGTTCGAGGGAACCCAGGCGCTGGGCGAGGTCGGGAGCCAACCGACCCACCACATCCACGCTGCCCATCCAGGCGATGCGACTGCCGGACTCACCATCCATGGCCCGCGCCAAGGGGCCCGCCGCGGTGGCGGACAGGTGCTCCAATCCGGTGAGGAGCAGGCTCCCGCCTTCCAGCAACTTCAGGGTGCGGGGATCAGGGCCCTCCGGCCCGAGGGTCGCGGCCGCCAGGCTCAGAAAGGGCGCCGTCGGCTGGCGGAGGATGTGCAGGCGACGGGCACAGCGTTCCCGCCCGGCCCCGGGTTCGCCCCGAAACACCACGGGCAGCGCGGAGGCCGCCGCCTGCCGCAGGGCGGTTTCCAGGGCCTGCATGGCGGGGCTGTGGGCGATCCAGGGTTCGGCGGGGTCAGGCGAGGGGGCACCCACCAGGGCCCGAAGGCGATCCAGCAGGGCCTGGAAGGCGTCCAGATCGAAGGGCTTGGGGAGGAAATCGTCCGCGCCCAAACGCATGGCCTCCACGATGTCTTTGGGCTCACCGAACGCGGACATGAGCACCACACGCAGGGTCGGATGCAGGCGGCGGGCGCGGCGGATCAGCTCGAGGCCGCTCATGCCGGGCAACCGCAGATCCGTCACCAGCACATGGAAGGACGCCGCCTCCAGGGCCCGCAGCGCTTCCTGGGGATCGGCCACGGCCTTCACCGTCCAGTCCGTATCCGCCAGGGCCTGGCTCAGCAGGCGCCGGAAGCTGTCCTTGTCCTCGACCAGCAAGAGGTCCATGCCTTGAAAGGTAACAGCGCGGGGATGGAAAAGCAGACTGGACTGTCCCGCTCCAGGGATTGCCCCAAGAACCGCTCTACACCCCGCCGCAGCCTGCGATGAAGCGGCGGCTCTGGGCTTCGGCCTGGGCCTCGAAGAGCGCGGCCCCGGCCACCACCTGCAGGTTGGCCTCCCGTGACCACAGGGCGAAGGCGGTGTCCTCCTTGTAGATCCACTCCACGGCCCACCGGGCGCTGCCCCGGGAAGCCTCCAACAATTCTGGGAATGGCGCCGGATCCTCCGCGTTCATGCCCAAACTGGTGGCCTGCACGAGGCCCACCGGTGCGAACGCCGCCACGGCCTCCGGCGTGATCGGCAGGCGGCGTGATGCCTGGAGCACCTTCCGCCCCGCACCTTCCAGCACGGCAAGGCTGGTGCGGGCCACGCCCCCTTCGCCCAGCAGCAGGACTGGCCCCGACTCCAGATGCGACAGTGATTGTTCAAAAGCCTCGGCATCGGTGTTGGCGCCCTGCCAGGGCGCGCCCGGCGAGCGGCGCCAGAGGGTGTTGAGGGGGCCCTGCAGGCCCAGGGCCTCGGGCAGCGCCAGCTTCAAGGGAGCCGTGATGCTGAGGCCCAGGATGTCGAGGGCGTCCAGCGCCTCCAGCGCTTCGGAGGCCTCGCCGCAGACCAGGGGAAGGTAGAGCAGATCCTTGAAGGCGGCCTGGAAACGCGGGTTGTGGAAGGCCGGGCCCCGCGAATGGAGCACGGGATCGCCGATGACGCCGCAAAGGCCATGGCCCGGGTGCAGTTTGGCGGAACGCCAGGCCCGCAGGGTGGCCAGCGGCAACTGCCCCGGAGCGGCGGCGGGGCCATCATCCGGGGCCGCGTAGGTGAAGGCTCCGCCCCACACCGACTGCAGGGCCCGGCTGGGCAGGCCCTTGGGGCCCATGAGGAAGGCTGACAGACGCAGACCATGGTTGCGGGCCCAGGCCAGCGGCGCCTTCAACCGGCCGTTGTCACCCAATCGCCTCGCCCAGCCCACCCACTTGAAGGCTTCTCCATCGGGCAGACGGTCCAGCCGTTCAGCCAGATCGAAGGTGCCGGGAGGAACGTGGATGGAGCGCAGCAGACGCACATGGGTCCGGGCTGCTTCGATCTCCGGCGGAATGGGCAGGTCCCACTCCAGATCCATCCATTGCGGTTTGCCCTTGAGGGCCTTGAAGAGGTGCGCCAGGCGCCCGGCTTCATCCTCGTCAGGCCAGCGGCCCCCTTCCGATACCCGGCGGCAGGTCACCAGGCAACGCCGCTTCAGGGCATCCACCAGGGCTTCGGGATCGGCATCGGGAAAGAGATCCAGGCGCAATTCCGGCAGCGCATCCTCACCAAGGTGTTTGGCGCAATGCAGGGCCTGCTCCCACTCCGGGTGGGTGAGGGTGACCAGATGGAAGGGAAGTGGGTTCAAGGTCGCATCCAGAAGGCCATCCTAACCTGCCAGGCGGCCGCCCCGCAGGCGGTCGTCGTCAGTCGTGCCAGGCGCGTCCCACGAAATCCGGTGCACAGGGCGAGAGGGCGTGCCTCAGCACGCTGGCTGTGTAGGATTCCCGGAAATAGGGCTGGAGCGTTTCCGTGAACTTCGTGAGCGTGGTGCCCTTGGCGACATCCTCATCGAAGAGCAGGACGGGGCCCGCCTGGTAGGCCTCCAGGAAAGATCTGTCACTGGGCGCGATGACCGGGGCCGGGTCATTGCGCTTGAACATGGAGAAGCGGATGAAGTAGAGCGGAGTCTTCAGGAGGTTCGCCAGAACGAGGCCCGAAAGAATGGAGCCATGGGCGGCGCCCACGATCAGGGTCGGGGACACCCGCTTCCGGATGTGGTCCGCCAGATCCACGATTTTGGCGGGATTCGAGGCCCGCCAGGTGTATTTGTCCTTGGTGCTGGTGTAGATGAACCCAGCCACAACCTCGGGCAGATCCCGAACGAACTGATCCAGCCGCGCCACCGCATCGGCCTCAAGGCCGTAGAGGGCGCGAGCCACTTCGATGGATTCCAGGAAAAAGGCATTCGTGTGATGAACCATGCGCTCGGGGTACTTGGCCTGGAAACGCGTGGCCTCGGTGATCTCGAAGTAGTAGGTCGGATGCAGGGGCAGGCCCTGTTCCACGCAGACCTTGAAATTGAGGGCGATGTTCACCAGGGCCGGTGTGAGCAGGTAGAGCCTGACGCAATCCTCCCAGTAGCCGGAAGGCAGGGTGGCCGGTGAGGCCAGGGCCTCATCCTTGCGGGCCAGGATGCCCGGGAGAAGGTTCTGGATCTGGGTCAGAACCTCCTCGTATGGCGCCTCGAAGGCCATGCATTCGGGAGGGTGGTCCCAGTCGGAATAGATGAGGCGATGCAGCACGAGGTCATCCTACCTCTGATTCCGTGTTCCCCCGCAGGGGAGGCTGCCCGCGCGATGCGTCGCGAACCCGCACATAAGAAATTAAAAAAAGCGATTCTTCGGAATCATTCACGATTTCAGCATCTGCTACGATTCCCCCATTCCAGCCAGATCCATCACGAATCAAGGAGAACCGGCCATGTCCCCTGCCCTGATGTTCTGGATTCAATTCCTGCTGGTGCTGGGTGCCATTCTCATCGGCATCCGCAAGGGCGGCGTGGCCCTGGGCCTCATTGGCGGCCTGGGCGTGGCCGTGCTGGTACTGGGCTTCCGGGTGGCTCCGGGTGTGCCGCCCATCGACGTCATGCTCATCATCCTGGCCGTGGTCACGGCCTCGGCCACGCTGCAGGTGGCCGGCGGCCTCGACTACCTGGTGCAGCTCACAGAGCGCGTGCTGCGGGCCCACCCCAAACAGGTGACCATCCTGGCGCCGCTCTCCACCTTCCTCCTCACCGTCTGCGTGGGCACCGGCCACGCGGTCTACGCGCTGCTGCCCGTCATCTCGGATGTGGCCCTGAAAACGCGCATCCGCCCCGAGCGCCCCATGGCGATCTCCAGCGTGGCCTCCCAGATGGGCATCACCGCCAGCCCCGTGGCCGCGGCGGTCACCACCTTCCTGGCCATGGCCGCCAAGAACGGCCATCCCGTGGGCCTCTTCGACATCATCCGCATCACCCTGCCCGCGGGCCTCATCGGCGTGTTGGCCGCCGCGGCCTGGAGCTACAACCGGGGCAAGGAGCTGGACGAGGATCCCGAGTTCCTCGAGCGCATGAAGGATCCCGAATTCGCCAAGGCGCTGGACGCCAACGTGAGCACATTGGGCCTTGAGATCCCCTTCACCGCCAAGCTCTCCGTGGCCCTCTTCTTCGCCGGCGTCATCAGCATCGTCGTCATCGCACTGAAGCCCGCCCTGCTGCCCCTGGTGGGCGGCAAGCCGGTGCCCATGACCACCGTGGTGCAGATCATCATGCTGGCCTTTGGCTCGTTCATCCTCTTCGCCACCAAGGTGAAGGCGCCCGATATCGCCCGCTCCAGCGTCTTCATCGCGGGCATGATCGCGGTGGTGTCCATCTTCGGCATCGCCTGGATGAGCGAGACCTTCATCAAGGCCAACGAGGGCTACCTCATCGCCAACATCAAGGCCATGGTGCAGCATGCCCCCTGGACCTTCGCCATCGCCATGTTCTGCGTGTCGGCCTTCGTGAAAAGTCAGGCCGCGACCCTCACCATCATGCTGCCCTTCGGCTACGCCCTGGGCCTGCCCACGCCGCTGCTGCTGGGCCTCATCCCCGCCAGCTACGCCTACTTCTTCTTCGCGTTCTACCCCAGCGATCTGGCCGCCATCAACATGGATCGCACCGGCACCACGCGCATCGGGAAGTATCTCCTCAACCACAGCTTCATGATCCCCGGCCTCATCGGTGTGAGCACTTCCACCGTCGTCGCCTTCGGCCTGTCCAAACTCTTCGCCTGACCCGGGGAGCCACAAACCAGGAAAAAGGGCCAACTCAGCGCGGCCGGATGGTCCCCGAAACCACTGGCGGCCTGTGGCCCGGTCCTTGTCCGCCGGGAGCGCCCTTCACCCGCTCCATGAGTGCGCGCGCGGCTTTGCCCCGCAACCGGATCATCCGCCCACCTGCCCCGAGGCGGAATTCTGCGGCACTGAGGAATGCCCACCAACGGTCCGAAGGCGCCTTCTCCAGCCGCACCTCGCTCCAGGGGATGGAGGCCGGGCCCAGCCAGTAGAACGGCTGGAAGGGAAAGGGTTGTTTGAGGTGCAGGCAGCGCTGACCGAACTTGATGGACATGGGGCAGTGACCGCGGAAGGCGCCGAACTCCACCTGCTGCCAGCCCACGTTCCGCTCGATGGGATCGGTCCGGTCCGCGGGCCAATCCCGATACATGGCCGGAATTCCCAGCAGGCGGTTACTGATCCAGGTGGCTCCCAGGAACACCAGGGGGATGAAGATCAGCAAGAAGCCCAGGGGCGGCTGGGCCCCGGGCTGGGACAGCCAGAGCAAAACCATCACTCCTTCCCCTTCCGTTTCGCCGCCTGCCAGGCCGCTTCCATCTGATCGAGGTTCCGGTGCTCCCAGCCTCCTGCGGCCCGGGCATCGTCTTCCACGGCCTGGAAGCGCACCTTGAAACGCCGCATCTGGCGCCGGAGCGCGGCATCGGGATCCACGCCCTTCTTCCGCGCCCACTGCATGAGGCTGAAAAGCACATCACCGAATTCCTCCTCCACCCGCACGGGATCGGATTCCGCCTGCAGCTCCGCGACTTCTTCTTTCACCTTGTCGAGCACGCCTTCCAGATCGGGCCACTCGAAGCCCACCTTGGCACAGCGGTGGCCGATCTCCAGGGCCTCGTCCATGGGCGATAAGGTGGCCGGGATGCCCTCCAGCAGGCGGGGCTCGGTGGCCTCGGTGAGGCCCTTCTCTTCGCGCTTGATGGCGGCCCAATTGGTGAGCACGCCCTCCGCGCCCTCCACGGCCACCTCTCCGAAGACATGGGGGTGGCGCCGCACCAGCTTCTCCACCACGGCCTGCTCCACGTCATGGATGTCCCAGGCGCCGCGATCCGCCGCCAGCTGGGCGTGGAAGGCGATCTGCAGCCACAGGTCGCCCAGCTCCTCGCAGAGGTGCATCTCGGTGGCTTCGTCGAAGGGCCGATGCGCGGCCAGCGCTTCCAGCACTTCGGCAGCCTCCTCGCGGAGGTACTTGGCCAGGGTCTGATGATCCTGCTTCAGATCCCAGGGGCAGCCCGACTCCGGCTTGCGGAGCGCGGCCATGACGGCGCGGAGGGTGAGGGGTTCCATGCCTCCAGGCTACTCCGAACCGCCACCGGGCAAGGCGGCCAGAATGCCCTTGGCCAGGTCCGTCAGGGAGGGATCCCTCGCCCCCATGATCAGGATGAGGTCTCCTTCCCTCGCCTCGGCGGCGAGTCGCTCCACCAGCCATTTCCGTGATGGGGCGTGCTCGGCCTGAACCCCCCGCGCCACCAGATCGCCGATGACGTCGCCCGAGCTGATGTCCTTGGCGGCGGTGCCACCGGCGTAGAACACATCCAGGAACCAGAGCCGGTCCTGGGCGCGCAGCTCGGCGGAGAAGCTCTCCACGAAATCCGCCCGCAGGAATTTCAGGGGGCCGAAACCGTGTGGCTGAAACACCGCCAGCAGGCGCCCGCCCGCAGCGGCCAGGCGCAAGTGGGCCGCCCGGATGGAGGCCGCCACCTTGGCCGGGTTGTGGCCGAAGTCATCCACCACGGTAACGCCGGCCCGGGTGCCCAACACCTGGAAGCGGCGGGCCACGCCCTGGAAGGCCGAGAGCGGCTCCACCATGGCTTCGAGGGGAACGCCCAGCGCCATGCAGGCTCCGATGGCCGCCAAGGCGTTTTCGACGTTGTGCCGCCCTGGCACCGGCAAACGGAAGTCTGTATTCCTCACGCGGAAAGCGGAGCTTTCCGCGCCAAGCGAAAGCCCCTCGGTGCGAAGCTGCGCCCCTTCGCCAAACCCGAAGACCAGACTGCCTCCGGCGAATGCCCGCAGGTTCTCCGCTTCACCCACCACCGCGGTTTCTCGCACCTGGACCCGGAAGGTCCGGAACATCTCGGCCACGGCCTCCATTTCCTTGTGGTCGCGCTGCAGGTTCAGCAGCACGCCCACCGCGGCGTGGTAGCGCACCACGGAGCCATCGCTTTCATCGGCCTCGATGACCAGCAGGTCCGAGGCTCCTGCCCAGGCGTTGCCCCACAGGCCTTGGCGCTGAAGCGCCACCAGATCGCCGCCGGTGATGATGGAAGGGTCGCGGCCGGCGCCGCGCAGGATCTCGAAGATCATGGCCACGGTGCTGGACTTGCCGCTGGTGCCCGTCACCGCCACGGTGCGGTACCGCGCCACCAGATGGGCCAGCAACTCTGAGCGGTGCAGCACGGGCACGCCCAGGCGCCGGGCCGCAGCCACATCGGGCACATCCTCCTCCACGGCGGTGGACACCACCAGGGCCGAGCAGTCCCCTTCCAGGCCTGAACCATTTTGCGGATGGATGGCCACGCCCAGGGCTTCCAGCTGCGCTCGGGATTCCGTTCGTTCACCCCGGTCGAAGCTGCGGTCGCTGCCGCTGGCCCGGCCGCCCTTCATCGCCACGAACTGGGCCAGGGCGCTCATGCCGCTGCCTCCGACTCCAGCGAAGTGCAATCGCCCAAGCCCCAGGCCATCCCCTGGCGTTCCTTCGGCGATGAGGAGCAGGTCCCCCTCGGCCACCCGGTCGAACAGGTCGAGCACCTCGGCATTGCCCAGGCGCACGCAGCCGTGGGACACGGGCGTGCCCAGCTGCCCCTCCTGGTTGGTGCCGTGCATGTAGATGAAGCGCTCCAGGGAATCCCGCCCAGGGCCGCGATTCCAGCCCTCTTCCTGTCCATCCAGGGTGAGCACGCGCGTGAGGATCAGATCCTCCTCTCGGGCCTCTCCCCGCCAGACTTCGCCCGTGGCCACCCGGTTGCGGAAAACGCTGCCCGGCTCCGCGCCCGCACCGATGCGCGCATGGATGCGATGCCAGCCCGTGGGCGTGCGGTACGAGCCTTCTTCGCACCCCAGGCCATTGCGGGCCGTGGAGATGACCGCCTCGAACACCAACTGGCCAGCTTCGATCAGACCCAGCCTTTGGCGGGCCACGTCCACCACCAGAACTCTGGAGCTGGACTCCAGAGCGGGCGCGCCTTCGCGCGCTAGGCCCGTCAACAGCAGGGCGCGGTAGCGGGCAGTTAGGACGGGATCAAACATGGGGCGCTCGAAGAGGAAGGTCAGGTCACCGGCTTCCCAGATTCACACAGATTCCGCGGGAAGCGCAGCCCTGGGCTCTGGAACCTCCGGTGTCACAATGGGGGCTTCCCGCCGCAAGGGTCCGCATGAAGAACCAGCCCTTCCACCATCGCCTCTCCTACAGCCTCCAGGGCATCCGCAGCGCCTGGCGGCAGGAGGCCAGCTTCCGCTCGCAGGCTCTGATGGCCCTGGGGGTGGTGGCGGTCCTCGTGGCGGTGCGCCCCGCGCCGCTCTGGTGGGCCCTGCTGCTGATGAATTGCGGCCTGGTGCTGGGGGCCGAGTTGCTGAACACGGCCCTGGAGCAGACCCTCGACCACCTGCATCCTGAGATCCACCCGGCCATCAAGGTGGCCAAGGACTGCGCCGCCGGAGCCGTGCTGGTGTTCAGCCTCAGCGCCGTGGGCACCTTCCTCGCGTTCCTTGGAGCCTGTCTAAGTCATCGATAGGGGCTGCATTGACGGCAAAGGGCCTCCAGGCACGGAGGCGGGTGCAGGGCGGTGAGATTCACCGTTCAAGCCCGCCGACACAGCATGGGGGCCCCTTTGCCGCCAACCCTTCGGGCTGGGGCGGCAGCCGTCGGGATGCAGCGTCAGGCTCCTCGCCCCTGGAACCGCCAGGGCCTTCGTCGCCTTCCTTGCCTCCCTCGGCTGGCGCCCCAGTGCGGCCCCCACCCATGACTTAGACAGGCTCCGAGGGTCAGTGTTTATCAAAACTTCAGGGCGAGGCTGACTCCGTAGCCTCCGGGCTGGATCATCGGCGTGAAGCTCATGGCCAGCTTGGACCCGGCGTCGCTGCGGCGGGACTGGTTGTAGCGGACCACGGTCTTGCCCACGAAGGTGCCAATGAGGCCACCGGCCACCACATCGGACAGGAAATGCTGGCGCTGCTCGATGCGGGCCACGCCCACCAGGCCCGCCAGGCCGTAGCTCAGGCCCGACACCCAGGGCGTATCCGCATGCTCGGCAAGGACCGAAGCCAGCGCGAAGGCCTGAGTGGTGTGCCCCGAGGGGAAGGATTGACCACCGCCAAAGGGATGGAAGTCGTGGGTGCCCTTGTCCGCCGAGGGCCGGGACCGGCCTGTGATTTCCTTCAGCGGAATGGCCAGGAGCAGCTGGGCGATGCCCATGGTGGCCATGGTATCGACCCCCGTGGCGCGGATCTCGGGGTCCTTGAAGGCCACGCCCGCCAGCCAGGTACCTCCGGCGATGAGCACGCTGGGCGTGCCACCGAGGTTCTGCACGGCCTTGGCGAAGCGATCGGCGGAGGCGGTGCGGTGCTTGGCCATCTCCTGTTCGGTGGAGCGGTCCAGCGCCAGGGCGGTTCCAATCGCCAACACCGCGCCTCCGGCCTTCAGCCAGTCCGATGAGTCCCACCGGGCCGGGGCCGTGACCACACGGCCCGCATCATCCCAAACCAACCTTGGCAGGTTGCCGAAGCGATCCGGATCCGCCGGAGAATCCATCTGGACGGAGGTCTGCGACCGCCCCGCGGTCACCGCGTCGGGAGTCGCAGGGCTCGTATCTGGCGTGTCGGCCCACACCCAACCCGAAGCGAGGACCATGGTGGCTAGGCTGAGGATTCTCATGAATGGCAAGGTCTCCGGAACCGGCCCATGTCAAAAGCCGGTCCTCCACCTTAGCTGGCCCGCCGCGAATGTTCCCAGGGCTTTCGAGATCAGGCCCCCACGATGTGCCCAGCGAGGGCGCTGGCGGCCACCGTCGCGGGGCTGGCCAGCCACATCTGGCCGGGGCCGCTGCGGCCCGGGAAGTTCCGGTTGATGGCACTGATGGTGACCTGGTCGGGATGGGTGGACACGCCGGGCCCCGCGTTGATGCAGGCCCCGCAGGAGCTGCCCAACACGATGGCCCCCACGGCCTCGAAGGCCGCCATCCAGCCCTGCGCCACCGCGTGGCGGCGCACTTCCTCGCTGCCGCACTGCACGAAGAACTGGACACCCTCGGGCACGCGGCGCCCCTCGGCTGCGGCGCTGCGCACCACGTCGTAGGCTCGCCGCAGGTCCTCGCGCTTGCCCCCGGTGCAACTGCCCAGGTAGGCGATGTGGATGGGCACCGGCTCCGACAGATCGGCCAGGGCCACGCCATTCCCAGGGTCGCCGGGCCGCGCCAGCATGGGCCCCAGCGCGGCGCAATCCACCTCCAGGGTGTGCGCGTACTCGGCCCCCTCATCGCCCTGCATCCACGGCTCCAGCGCCAGCCGCACGCCCCGTCGCTCTTCGATGAAGCGCAGGGTTTCCTCATCCGGGGCGATGAGCCCAGTGAAACCGCCGATCTCCGCCGCCATGTTGGTGAGGGTGGCGCGCTCATCGGTGTCGAGATCCACCAGGGCCTCACCCTGGTACTCCATCACGTGGCCGATGGCGCCGCCTTCGCGGATGAGGGGCTGGGCCAGCAAGTGGAGCACGATGTCCTTGGCGGATACGCCAGCGCGCAGGCGCCCGTTCAGGCGCACCCGCAGCGTGGGCGGCACGGTGACGCGCACATCCCCGGTCACCCAGGCGCAGGCAATGTCCGTGGTGCCCACCCCGAAGGCCAGACACCCCAGAGCGCCCGCGTGAGGGGTGTGGGAATCCGTGCCCACCACCACCTGGCCTGGGCAGGCGTAGCGCTCCGCCATGATGGCGTGGCAGATGCCTTCGCTGCCAGAACCATCCGCCAGTTCGCCGTGGAGTCGGATGCCGTGTTTGGCACAGAAGGATTCCTGCGCCGGCTTCAGACGTTCCGCCACCGTCAGCAGGCCCATGGCGCGGTGCTCCGCCTTCATGCTGTGGTGCAGGAAGGTGAGGTGATCCCGGAAGGCGAGGATGCTGGCCGGATCGCGCAGCGTGACATCAGGCCCCAGGGCCTTCTCCAGGAAGCTCGCGGCCATGGGGGTCACGTACTCGTGGCTGAAGCGCCAGTGCGCCTGCACGAAGAGGCCGTCGCCTGGCCTCACCGAGGCGAGACCGATCCGACCCCGTGTCGCATCCACCACCGCCTGCCGGGCCAGCAGCTTCTCTGCATAGGTCATGGGTCGGTGGACGTGCTCCGGCAGCGGGGGCGCCACCTCGCCCGCCAACCGTGCAGCGTTGTAGGCAAAGAGACCCCCGCGCCGGACGATCTCGGCGGTGACCGCATCCAGGCCCGCGGTGAATTCAGCCAGAGGGATGGTTTCACCACGGCGGATGCGCGGGATCAAGCCGAAGTCCGTGCTGGTGAGCAGGCCCAGGTTCTGGGCGTTCTGACGGTAGATGCGCTCGAAGCTTTCGGCGATCACCAGACGGATGCCTGCGCACAGCTCCGCATAGGGGCTCGCTTCGCGGCTGCTGCCCTTGCCCCGGCGCCTGCCCGCCACGCTGACGGAAAATCCGCCCGCGCGCACGCTGCCCTCCTTCAGCGGAAACGTGTCCCCGCACTTCAGGCCCAGGTAGGGAAAGTCCCCCAGCTTTTCGTCGAAGTGATAGCAGATGAAGGCCGGCGTGATCTCATCGGTGCTGATCTGATCGCGCAGCGGCAGAGCCTCCGCCAGCTCCAAATCATCTCCGGCCAGCTGGCGGAGGATCTTCCCCGGATCCTCCGTAAGGAACATTACTCGGCCAGGAAGCGAAACAGCGTCAAGCGGCATGCATCCAGGTTACGACACTGCCGCGTCGCGGTCTCAGTCCAGGCTCATGAATGTCAGGCACACGGGAGCCCCCACGGAGAAAGTTTTCCCGGTGGGGGTGACGCGTCCGGTCTTGGCGTCGACCCGGAACAGGACGACGTTATTGGACGCCTGATTCTCGGCAAACAAGTAGGCCCCGGTGGGATCCATCGCGAAGTGCCTCGGCGTACGGCCTCCGGTGGGCACGTACTCCAGGGGTGAAATAAGCCCGCCTGGGCCGATCCCGAAGACTGCCAGGCTGTCATGGCCGCGGTTGGATCCGTACAGGAATTTCCCATTGGGATGGATCAGGATTTCTGCGCAGTCATTCTCACCTTTGGCCTCGGCGGGCAGCGTAGAGGTGGTTTGGAGTTCCAGCAGGGCGCCCAACTTCGGATCAAAGGCAAAGGCCGTCACGGAGGACTGGAGTTCATTGATGGCATAGGCCAAACGCCCCGCAGGATGAAACGTGAAGTGTCGCGGCCCCGCTCCCGGCGCCACGCGGGCGAAGGGCACTTCATTCGGGCTCAAGGTTCCTTTGGTGGCATCGAATCGGTAGCTGAAGATGCGATCCAGCCCCAGGTCGGTCACGAAGGCGAAGCGTTCATCCGGTGACAAGGTGACGGCATGGGCGTGCGGCGCGCCTTGGCGCTTGGGATCCACCACCGTGCCCACGTGCTGCACGAGGTCGGAGGCTTCCTTCAGACGGCCGTCCATCTCGAGGGGCAGCACGGCCACACTGCCGCCCGTGTAATTGGCCACGAAGAGGTGCCGCCCGCTTCGATCCAGGGCCAGGTGACAGGGATCGGCCCCTCCGCTTGCCACTTGGTTCAGAAGGGCCAAACGGCCGGTGGCCCGGTCCACGCTGAAGGCGCTCACGGCGCCGCTCCTCTGGCCCTGAAAGGAATCCACCTCGTTCACGGCGTAGAGAGTTTTCCCGTTGGGATGCAGCACCAGGAAAGAGGGGTTCACGGTTTCCGCCGCGAGGCCAAGGGCCTCGACCTCGCCCGTGGCGGCATTGAACCGCCAGGCGTAAATGCCCTTGCTCTCCTTCTGGGTGTAGGTGCCCGCGAACAGGAGGAACGATTTCGCCTTGAGTTCGGGTTTGGGGCCCGCGCACACACTGGAAGAAGCCAAAGAGGCGAGGGCCAGAAGACACGTGAATGGGGATGGCATGGCTCCATCAAAGCAGAAAAAGCCACGGCCCGCGGCAGGTAAGGGCCATCCGGCCGCGCCAGCGGGCCTCGGCACTCATCCCTGGGATCAACGGCATGCTGGCGCGAATGGGGGGCCCTTTCTGTTGGGGACGGAGGCGCCCCACTTTGAAACAGGCCCTGGCCAGCCAGGGTACAGAACCGGGCCCCCGAAGGACCGGGGGCCCGGAACAACCATGAGGAGGGCTTGTCAGTCCTTCTCTTCCTCGGCCTTCAGCTTGGCTTCCTGCTCGTCGAGGTGCTTCATGAGGCGCTCGGCCAGTTCTTCATCCTCGAGGGGCGTGAACATGTCGTCCTTCACCTCGAAGATCTCCAGGCTCAGACCAGCCTCGGGATCCGCAGTGCCTTCCTCCTGGGCCTGCAGCTCGGCGAGCGGCGCCAGGATGGCGAAGTTGCGGCCCTCGAATTCGAGCTCTTCCAGGATCGCGAACTCTTCCTTTTCGCCATTCTCGTCTTCGAGCTCAACGACTTCGATTTCGAAGGAATCGTCGTGATCGTGGTTGCAATCCGGACCGTGTTCGTGAGCCATGGGCTCCTCCTAGCGCAAGGGTCCAGAATAGGGTCGAATGCCACTCCGGCCAAGCAAAGATCCTGTGATTCGCGTCTACTGGAGCCGCGCCTCGCCCGGGCCCGTGACGATGCCCGTCACCTGCCGACGGGCCCCCGGGGCCTCCAGACGCACCCGGTCATTCAACCCCGCCCGGCTGCGGGCCGTGGTTTCCACCGTGACCGTCAGGGCCTCGTGGGTGGCTGTCAGGCGGACCTTGTCCCCGGACTGGATCAGCGGAATCGCTTCCAGGTCGGCCCGGGTCAGGATCTTGCCCGACACGACGGATCTCATGAGGCGCTGCCCCTCGGGCACTTCAGTCAGGGCGCCCTCCGGGGGAACCCCCTCGAAGGGACTGGGTTCGACTTGTTCCGCTGTGAGCTCAGTCTGCCGGGTCAGGTCGCCCTTGGCGCGCAACACCGTGCCCACCCACTTGCCTTCCAGATCCACCCGGGTGACGCCCACCCGTTCGCCGTTCACCTTGTAGGCCACCACCACGAAGAACCGGCCCAAGGGCTCGCGCTTGCTGATATGGGTGGCTTCAAACACCAGTTCTCCGGGCTGCACCATGGGCACCCGGGGTGGCTGGGCCACCTTGAAGCTATGCTCGCCACCCAACTTCGCAGCCTCGGCCTGGGCGAAGGCCAGAGCTGTTTCGGCCAGGCGTTCCGCCGGAGACACCGGAGCCTGGCCGAAAAGGGCCATGGTGCAGAGGAACAGGGCAGCAGCGCGCATGGGATTACCGCTTCAGGTTGTTCACGAGGCTGAGCATGTTGTCGACCGTCTGGATGGTCTTCGAGTTCGCCTCGTAGGCCCGCTGCCCGATGATCATGTTCACCATCTCCTCGGCCACATCCACGTTGGAAACCTCCAGGAAGCCCTGGTTGATGGTGCCCACGCCGTCCGTGCCCGGGGTGGCGTCGATGGCATCGCCGCTGGCCAGGGTGGGCTGCATCAGGTTGCGTCCCAGCTGGTTCAGGCCCGAAGGATTGATGAAGTGGGAAATGGTGATCTGGCCCACCTGCTGAGGCTGGGTCTGGCCGGTCTGGGTGACGCTCACGGTGCCGTCCGGGGCGATGGTCACGCTCTGCGCGTCCTGGGGAATGGTGATCTGAGGATCCAGCAGGTAACCCGCGGCATTCACCAGGGCACCGTTCTGATCCGTGGTGAAGCTGCCATCGCGGGTGTAGGCCAGGGTGCCATCGGGCTGGGTCACCCGGAAGAAGCCGTCGCCCTCGATGGCCATGTCGAAGCGGTTGGTGGTCTGGCGCATGTTGCCGGTGCTGTACTGCCGCATGAGGCTCTGCAGCTTGGCGCCGTGGCCCAGCTGGATGCCGGCGGGAATGGTGCTGGTGTTGCTTGAGCTGGTGCCCGCCAGATTCACGGTCTGGTAGAGCAGATCCTGGAACTCGGCCCGGGCCTTCTTGAAGCCCGTGGTGTTCACGTTCGCCAGGTTGTTGGAGATGGTGTCCATGTTGAACTGCTGGACATTCATGCCAGCTGCCGCCGACCACATCGCACGCATCATAAAAACCTCCTGATCATGTCTCTGACGACTGAAGACTGAAAGCCGGAAACTGGAACCTACCGGGCGATGGCAATGTCGTTGATGGAGCGGGAATCCAGGTCATTGCTGAGGGTCGAAGCCACCTTCAGGCTCATTTCGTAGAGCCGGTTGAGCCGGATCATCTCCACCATGGTCGAGGCCGTATCCACGGCGCTCTGCTCCAGATGCCCCTGGGTGACGGTGCCCTTCACCGGCGCCTCCGCAGCGCCCGTGGGGTCAAAGCGCAATGCCCCCGTGCGCTTCAGCGCGCCCGGCTTTTCGTAGGCCTTCAGATCCAGCTGGCCCAGGGCCTGGCCGTTCTGCTGGACAGTGCCATCGGTAGAGATCGACACGCTGCCGTTCTTGGGGTCCACCTTGATGGGTTGGCCATTTTTGCCCAGAACCGGGTTGCCATCCATGGCCTGGAGCTGACCGTCGGTTCCCATCTGCAAACGACCATCCCGAGTAACCCGGACGCCATTGGGCGTGCTGAGGCTCAGGAAGGCGTTGCCTTCAATCGCCACGTCCAGGGGTCGGCCCGTGGCCCGCAGGTTGCCCTGCTCCGTGATCACACCGGTTTCGGCGAAGACCACGCCATCGTTCAGATACCCGCTCAAGGGCAACTTCCGGCCGCTGCCCGCGGCCTTGTTGAACACGGCGAAGAAGGGCTGATCGGGCTTGTAGCCCACCGTGGCCGCGTTCGCCAGGTTGTTCGCCACCACATCCAGCTGGAAGGCCCGAGCCTTCAAGCTGCCAGCGGAGACATAGTATCCAGGATCCATTGGGCACCTCTCGCCCAGCCAGCGGCCGGGACAGAGGACTACCGCCAAAGGGATGCCAAAAGCGCGGGCGGACCGCGGGCTTCCCGATCTCTCCGCACAGGAGACAAAGCAAAAGCCCGGCTATGCCGGGCTTTTGCTGGGGGTCCCGGGGGTGTGCGCGCAGCGCGGGACCCCCGGGAGAAATCAGATTCAGATCTTGGTGACGTTGGTCGCCTGGGGGCCCTTCTGGCCCTGTCCCACATTGAAGCTGACGCGCTGATTCTCATCCAGGGTGCGGAAACCCGTGGTTTCGATCGCGGAGTGATGCACGAACAGGTCCGCACCACCCTCGTCGGGGGTGATGAATCCGAAACCCTTTTCGGCGTTGAACCACTTGACGGTGCCTTGAGCCATGATTTTTCCTGCTTTCTTCGTCCTGGATGTGAATGCGATGTCCCTTCCAGGCGAGGCAGCAACGCTTTTAGATACCCGTGCAACTGACGGGCAACTGCCAGTGTAGGACTTTTCTGCCAGCAATTTTCAAAAAATCGATGATCGGCCAAAAATAATCCAGATCGCCCCCTATAGGTAGGTCCGGACACCCACCAAAGCCTTGCGGTAGTAGCGATCCCCGAGATTGTCCTGCCGGATGCTCTGGCCCGAACGGGGGGCGTGGATGAAAGCCCCCTGCCCCAGGTACAGTCCCACATGACTCACCCGGCCCCCGCCCCCTGTGGCGAAGAACAGGAGGTCCCCCGGCTGGGCCTCCTCGAGACTCACCGCATTTCCCGCCTCGTACTGAGCCTGGGAGGAACGGGGCAATCTCAACCCATTCAGCTGGTACACAGCCCCTGTCAGACCGCTGCAGTCGAAGCCCCGCTCCGTCGTGCCCCCAAACAGGTAGGGCACCCCCAGATAGCCCCTGGCCGAATCCACCAGGCCGGCCCGAAGGCCCCGCTCATCCGTCGGGCGCAGATGAACCGGCCCGGGAGCTGCCGGAGCGGAACCATCCGGAGCCACGACCCAGTAGGCTTCGATGACACCGGCGGCCTTCAGGGCTTCGCCCCGGGCTCGAGCCTTCTCCTTGGTGGCGAAATCGCCGAAGCGCACCCGGTAGAGGCCATCGCCCGAAGCGTAGTAGGCAGCCTCAAGCCCCTGCGCCTGCAGCGACTCCGAAAACCGGGCGGCGTTCTCCACTTTGGCGAAGGCTCCCGCCTGCAGCGTATAGCCCAGGCGCGGGAGGGCCCGGCTGGAAGCGGGTGCGGCACGGGGACGCTCCGGCAGGCGGCGGGGCGTCCTGGAACAGGCGGTGCCCAGCAGGAGCACCGCCAGCGCCCCGGCCAACCTCCGATGCCCGCCCCCGCCGAGAACCATGCGGGGATGCTAGCAGCACCGCGGGAGCGCCCGCACTTCTCCCGCCATGAGAAGCTGTCTTCATGCTGCATCTCCGCCCCTCCGACTACCGCGTCATGCCCTGGAAGGATGGGGGTGGCAGCACCACCGAGCTCGCCATCGAACCGGCGGGAGCAAGCCTGTCGGATCCGTTCCTGTGGCGGGTGAGCTCGGCGCGGGTGGAAGCCTCGGGGCCCTTCTCGCACTTCCCGGGCCGCGCGCGCCTGCTGACCCTGCTGGAGGGATCGGGGCTCATCCTCGACATCGATGGCCAGGGCCGTCAGCGGCTCAAACACCCCGGCCAGGTGGTGGCCTTTGCCGGGGATGTGCCCGTGAACGCCACGCTCATCCAGGGGCCCTGTGTGGATTTGGGGGTCATCAGCGATCCCAGCCGGGTGAAGGTCACCATGGCGTGGCTCAACCTGGGCACCGAGGCCACCACCATCACCGTGGCCCCAACCACCCTGCTCTTCGCGCCCTGGGGCCCCGTCCGGGTGGATCCCCTCGCGGTGGAGCTCGAGCCCCGGGACTGCCTCCGTCTCGGAAATAGCCCCGCCGCCACCGAAGCACCCGGTGCGAAGCTGGGCGTGCGCGCCTCCTTCGGCACCACGCCCCTGGTGCTCGTCTCCATCTGGCCCCTCTAAGCTGCGTCGGATGATCGGATGACCACCCTTGGCACCCTGAACGACTTGAAGGTCCTCCGCCTGGAGTCGGGAGGCGCTTGGCTGGATGGCAGTCCCGAGGGGCCGATCCTGCTGCCTCTCGAACAAGTGCCCCCGACCCTGGAACCAGGCCAGGTCCTGCGGGTCTTTGCCTACCGGGAGGACGAGGGCCGTCTGGTGGCCTATCGCCGCCCGCCCATGGCCCTGGGTGGTGAGGTGTGCTTCTTGAAAGTGGTGTCCGTGAATCCCGCTGGGGCCTACCTGGATTGGGGCCTGCCGAAGCCCCTGTTCATGCCCTGGAAAGAGGTGAAGCACGAGGTGCGGCGCCTGGTGAAGCCTGGCCAAAAAGTGCTGGTCTTCCTCTTCTCGGATGAAGCGGGCCACCTGGCCGCCTCCACCCGCCTGAGCGATTTCCTGGTGGACGAGGCTGACGAATTCAAGGAGGGCGACCAGGTCAGCCTGGTGATCGGGGACCGCACGGATATTGGCGTACGCGTGGTCGTCAACCATCGCTACTGGGGCATGGTTCACGACAGCGACCTGTTTGGCAAGGTGAGCCGCGGCGAGACTCGGGACGGCTGGGTGAAGGCGCCGCGCGCCGACCGCAAGCTGAGCCTCTCGCTGAGCGCGCCGGGTTACGCCAAAGTGGATGCCGTGGCCCAGGCCCTGCTCGACACCTTGAAGCGGCGCGGGGGCTTCCTGCCCGTGACCGACAAGAGCGCCCCCGAGCAGATCTACACGCTGTTCGGCATCAGCAAGAAGGTGTTCAAGCAGACCCTCGGCGCCCTCTACAAGGCCCGCCGCATCAGCATCGACGCCGACGGCATCCGGCTGCTTAAAGCGCCATGATCGGCGAGACGTCTCTGCCCTACCTGGAAGGCTACAGCCCGGCTGTGCAGGCACGGGTGCGCGACCTCTTGACCCTGGGCCAGCTGGGGCCGTACCTCGCCAGCCGCTACGGGGAGCCGCACGAGGTGCGCACCGACAAGGCCCTCTTCCAGGCCGCGATGGCGCTGAAAGAGCGCTTCATGAAGAACGCCGCACCACTTCACAAGGTGATCTACGACCCCAAGCTCCCATTGCTGAGCCAGGCCCTGGGCACCCTGACGGCGGTATCCCGGGTGCAGGGCGCCCGGCTCAAGACCAGTCGCGAAATCCGCGTGGCTTCCGTCTTCCGCGAGGCCCCTGCGCCCTTCCTGAAGATGATCCTCGTGCACGAACTGGCCCACCTGAAGGAGCGCGAGCACAACAAGGCCTTCTACCAGCTCTGCACCCACATGGAGCCGGACTACTTCCAGCTGGAGTTCGACCTGCGCCTCTACCTGACCCATCGCGAAGCCTGTGCAGAGGCGGCTTCAGCTAGGGCCTGTTTTCAAAGTCAAGAAAGGCAAATGGACGTAAGGGGTTGTACAAATTGCCTAACTGCGGTACCTCATGGGTATGACGTTGAGGTAGAGCGTGGCGAGAACTTTTCTGACTGAACGAATGTGGGCCAGGCTAGATGTCGGTGCCAACGAGGTTGACCAGCCGGGTAACAGGGGGCTGACCACCTAAGGCCTTGTGGGGCCTGTGGTGATTGTAGAAGTGGAGCCAGGCGCCGAGCGCCTGGTTTCTTTCGTCTGAGCTCTGCCAGGTGGGACCGTAGGCCCACTCTCGCAGGGCGGTCTGGATGAGGCGCTCGGCCTTGCCGTTGGTCCGTGGGCGGTAGGGGCGGGTGCGGCTGTGCGTGAGGCCGAAGGCTTCGCGCATGGCCTTGAACGCCTTGGACCGGTAGGGCGAGCCGTTGTCGGTCAGCAGCTTGCGGGCGGTGACGCCCCGGGCCTGGAAGTGCAACAGCGCCCTCTGGAGGAATGAGGCAGTGGTCTCCTTCTTCTCGTCCGGGAGCACTTCCATGTAGCAGGCCCGCGAGTGGTCGTCCGAGCAGACATGGAGCACCTGGTAGCCCGCATCGCGGTTCTTGTGGTGGCGGATGCCTGTGGCGCGGTGGCCCACTTCGTGGAAGTTGGCGAGCTTCTTGGTGTCCAGGTGGAGGAGGTCGCCGGGGGCCGCGTGTTCGTAGCGGTTGTCGGGTTCCTTGGGCTGGAGGTCCGAAGCCTTGGAGATGCGCGCCTTGCGGAGCCAGAAGCCCACGGTGGAACGGGGCACGCCCAGTTCCGAGGCAATCTGGATCGCCGCCTGGCCCCGCCGCCTTCGACCTACGGCCTCGACGACGAGGCCAAGCTCGTGGCTTCGCGCCAGGCGATGCGGCTGGCTGGAGCGATCCAGGAGCCCGATCGGACCCTCTGTTTTGAACCGAGCGAGCCATCGGTAGGCCCTGCGCGTGCTGATTCCTATGGATTCAGACGCATCCCGGACCGTCCAGTCCTCCTCCAGAACGCGCTTCACCATTAATGCTCGACTGGCGGGGCAAGACTTTGCTGAACTGTGGAGGTTCACCCGAGGCTCCGAGAAAGCTGTTTGTTGGCGCTTTCAGCTTCCCAGATCTCGGGTGAACAACCTGATTGGCACTTACAGCTAGAGCCTCTGCTGCCGAGCGAGCAGGGTGGAATGGGGCGCCCTCGCCTGGACAATCGCCCCATCGTTGAAGCGATCCTCTGGAAGCACAGAACGGGAGCGCCCTGGAGAGATTTGCCTGAATCCTTCGGACCTTGGAACACGGTCTTCACGCGCTTCAATCGGTGGAATCGGAGCGGAGTCTGGCAGCGGGTCCTCGAAGCCCTTCGAGGTGAAGCGGATTGCGAATGGGTCATGGTCGACGGAACCGTTATCCGCGCCCATCAGCATGCGGCTGGTGCAAAAGGGGGACCTACATCCAAGGGCTTGGCCGCTCGCGCGGCGGTTTCTCGACCAAAGTCCACCTGATCGGGGATGCCCACGGCAACCCCGTCGATTTCGTGCTGACACCAGGCCAGTCGCACGAGAGCAAGCAACTCGGAAGCCTATTAATGGGCCGGGAGGCCGGGGCTGTTCTCGGTGATCGTGCCTACGACGGAAAGTCCTGCCGGGATCAGATCGCGTCTATTGGAGCAGAGGCAGTTGTTCCACCTCATCCATGCAGGAAGGATCCAGCCGCCTTCGATAAGCATTTCTACAAGGCCCGCCACGCCGTCGAGAACCTGTTCGCGAAGCTCAAACAATACCGAAGCCTCGCTACCCGTTACGACAAAACCATGCGCAACTACAGCGCCATGGTCGCCATTGCCTGTGTCCTTACCTGGCTCCGACTTTGAAAACACACCCTAGTCCTTCACGAACGGACTGAAGTTGGTGCCCTCGTCATACACGTCGACGCCTTCGACCTTCTTCAGGCCATTCACCACCAGGTAGGTGAGGGGCGTCATGCAGGCCTCGTAGATCACCTTGGCCAGGTAGCCCGAGCCCGCCATGATCAGGATCGTTTTCACGGGCAGTGTGAAGGCGAAGAGGCCGAAGGACACGATGAGGCTGTCCACCGCCTGCCCCGCCACCGTGGAGCCGATGGTGCGGCTCCAGAGCGCGCGGCCTTTCGTCCACACCTTCATCTTGGCCATCACGTAGCTGTTGACGAACTCCCCCACCCAGAAGGCCGCCAGGCTCGCCACGATGCCCCGGGCCGCGGTGGCGAACACGATCTCGAAGGCCCGCTGGTGGTCTGCAGGCCAGCCGGGCGCAGGAGGAATCCAGACCATGAAGAGGCCGAAGCCCCCCATGAGCAGGCTGGCGAAGAAACCCAGCCAGATGGCGCGGCGGCTGGCGCCGTAGCCGTACACCTCCGTGAACACGTCGCCGAAGATGTAGGTGATGGGGAAGAGCAGCTGGGCGCCGCTGAAGATGAAGGGGCCGATGGCCGTGGGCTTCTGGCCCACGAGGTTGCTGACCAGCAGCACCACCACGAAGACGTGCACCATGAGCTCGTACCACTTGAACCGGGCGAGCGCCTGATCCTTGGCCTGGATGGGGGTAGGTTGGAAGCGCATGGCCTCCATGATGCCCCAGCGGCCTTCCTGGAAAAATTCCTTTCCGGCTATTTCAGCTTGTCCAGCTCGGTGCGGATGCGGGCACGCTGATCCTCCTGCTTCACGCGCTCCAGGGCCTTGCGGTAGTTGGCCGCGGCCTGCGCCTTGTCGCCCTTCTTGGCGAGGGCCTCGGCGAGGCTGTCATAGGCGTTCCAGGAATCCGGATGGTCCTTGACGTTCTTCTGGAAAAGGACGAGGGCCTCATCCATCTTGTTCTGGGCCAGCAACGCATACCCCTGTTGATTGACTTCGGCCTCCGTGGCGATGCCCAGGGCCTTCGCTCGCAGGGCCTCGGCGCCCTTGGCATCCCCCGCCTTCTCCAGCAGCGCGGCCTTGATGCGCAGTCCCGCGAAGGTTTCGCGCAGGGCGAGGGAGCGGTCGATCCAGGTTCGGGCCTCTTCCAGGTTCACGTCATTGCGCAGACACCAGCCCGCCGCGCCACTCCAGCTCTCCGGAAAGAACTGATGCAGGCCCTTCAGCTGCTCGCGAAGGCTGGCCACCACGGCGGCCCGGGTGTCCACCTCCAGCGGGATGGGCACCCGGAGTTGCTCCCAGCGCAGGGACAGGGTGACGCCCTTTTCGCTGGGATCGTCGAAGGTGTAGGCCAGCCGCTCGGTGGGTTCCGTGGGCACAGGAGTCGCCTTCACCCGGGCCAGGTCCTCCTTGGGATCGTAGGAATAGCTGCCCCAACCGTGAGACTGGGCGCTGAAGATCACCGTCCAGTCGGTGGCGGTGGGCACCATGTGCAGACCGTAGCGCCCTGCCGGCAGCGTGGTTCCCCCCACGGTGACCGGGGTGGAAAAACTCACCACGGTGTTCTCGTTGGCCCCGGCCCGCCACACCTGGCCATAGGGCACGAGGCCGCCCCAAACCTTCCGCCCCTTCACTGCGGGGCGGTTGTAGGTCACGTTCATGTCCGTGAGCCCCACCTTCTGGCTCACGTGCGCCCGCGGGCTGGCCTCCGGCAGCGTGAGCGCCGGAGCCTGGGCGAAGAGCGCGGGGGCAACCGCAAGGAAGACAAGCGCAGTACCACGCATGGAACACCTCCGGGTGCATGCTGCGCCCAAAAGCCCCGACGGGAACCACGTCTGGGGCCACGGGTGGGTTATCAGGGGCGACCTGCCGGGAAGGACCGTGGCACCATGAAACAATCACTCCACACACCTCTCTCTGAAGGCCCACGGCCTGGAGCCCCCATGCGAATGCTTCCCACCCTTCTGTTCGCGCTGGTTCCTTTCGCCTCCGCCTTGGCCGAAGAGTCTCTCGCCCAGAAAGCCTTCCGGGATCTGGCTACCCTGGTGGGCGAGTGGAGCGGCACTTCCGCGAACCGTCCTCTGCGGGTGAGCTACAAGCTCACCGCCAACGGAACGGCCCTGGTGGAAACCTGGACCATGTCCGCCACGCGGGAATCCATGACCCTCTACACGGTGGACGGCAGCCGCCTGCTGGCCACCCACTACTGTCCCCAGGGCAACCAGCCCCGGTTGGTCCTGACTGAAAAGGACAAGACCGGCCGCTACCAGTTCCGCTTCATGGATGGCACGGGCCTGCAGGATCCCGGCGGATCTCACCAGCACGCCTGCTGGCTCCAGGTCGTTTCCCCGGAAACGTTCATCCGCAGCGAAACCTACATCCCGAACCATCAACCGGGACTGGATGGCACGGAGAAGGACGAACCCATCACCTTCCACCGCCAGCCCAAGGCCAAGTAGCGTTTGGGCTCGTCGCCGGAGCCTCGCGTCATCACTGAACCTCCAGGACCGGCAGCCCATCCTGCAAGGTGATCCGGCCGCTGATGGGGACGACATCGCCCACGCGGAAAGGCCGCTGGCGCTTGCGAAGGGCATCGGGGAAGGCCACGGCCTCGCAAAGGCCGGTGTCATCCTCGAAGGTGATGAACTGCATGCGTTCGCCCTTCCCGGTGCCCACTTCCTTGTCAGCCACCACCAGGGCCCAGAAACGCAGGCGACGGCCTTGCCCTAAGGTTTCACGCGGCATACTGCGTCGTGCCTCCAGGTTCAGGTTGGTACGGTAGCCCACATCCGACGCACGATCGGGCCCGCCGCCCTTGCGCACCCGGGCAAGGGCCGCGGGGTGCAGTTCCAAGGTGAGCCCCAAGGTGGCCATCTCCAGATCGGCGCGGTCGAAGACATCCGTAGGCCGGGGGCGCACGCCCGGCGGCACCCCGCCCAGCCGCGCCCACATGAGCCGCGTGCGGTCGCCGTCCGGTGCCCAGCGGTCGAAGGCCCCGGCGGCGCAAAGGGCCTCGGCGGTAGTGATGCTGAGCTTCACGCGGGCCAGCAGATCATCCAGGTCCTCGAAGGAACCGTGCCGTTCCCGCTCGTCGATCAGTGCCACCACCTCCTGCTTGATGGCTCCGTGGACCTGCATGAGCCCCACCCGAAGGGCCTGCTCGCCCTCCGCGGTGAAGGGCCACGCCGAGAGATTGGCATCCGGCCCCCGCACCACCAGCCGGTGACGGCGCGCATCACCCAGGTACGCGATGGCCGGGTAGTAGCCGCCCTGGTTGGTGATCACTGAGGCGAAGAACACCGCCGGGTGGTGCGCTTTGATCCAGGCGCTCTCGAAGCTTACCTGAGCGTAACTGGCGGAGTGCGGTTTGCAGAAGGAATAGCCCTGGAAGGTGCGGATCATGTCCCAGGATTCATCCACCGTAGCGGCCCGTACGCCGCGCCCAGCGCAGCCGCGCCGGAAGCGCGCCTCGAAGAAGGGCAGCTTCCGTTCGCAGTCCGGCTTGCCCAGCAGCTTGCGCAGCTGGTCGGCCTCGAAGTGGCTCCAGCCCGCCAGTTCGACGCAGACCTTGATGACGTCTTCCTGGTAGACCAGCACACCGTAGCTCTCAGACAGCAGCTCGTTGAACACCGGATCGCTGGGCTGCCACACCTCCTCGCCACGGCTGCGCTTCACGTAGCGGTCCACCCAGCGGTAGGCGGCGGGGCGGATGAGGCTGCTGTGGATCACCAGCGTCTCGAAATCGCCCTTCTGCACCCTCTGCTGAAGCTGCCGCGTGGCGGGGCTTTCGACATAGAAGACGCCGATGCTGTCACCGCACTTCAGCAGCTCCTGCGTGGCAGGGTCCTCGCGCGAGTGGGTGCCGGGATCCTTTGGCACACGATCCCCCATCACTGCGTAGGCATCGCGGATCACCGCCAGACTGCGGTTCCCCAGCAGGTCGATCTTCACCAGCCCGTAGTTCTCCACGCCATCCTTGTCCCAGGTGGTGGTGGAGACGCCCTCCTTGGCGGGCGCGGGCTGGAAGGCCGCGTGCTCCCACATGGGACCAGGCGTCACGATGGTGCCGCCGGGATGCACAGAGAACTGGTGGAAGTGGCCTTCCAGAGCCGCAGCCTGGCGCAGGATCGCATCCCAAGTGGGATTCTCGGCGGCGCGCGCGAGGCCGCCCTCCCAGCCGCGCACGTAGCGGGCCAGCTGTTTCAGTTCATGGTCGGGCCGCCCGTGGGCCTGGGCCACGGCCCGCAACGCGCCCTTGGCCTTGAAGTAGGCGTGGTTGGAGACCATGGCCACCCGATCGCGGCCGTAGCGTTCGAACACGGCCTGAATGATGGCTTCGCGCTCATCCCAGGCGAAATCGATGTCCATGTCAGGGGGATCCGTCCGCTCCTTCGTGAGGAAGCGCTCGAACATGAGGTTGGTGGCCACGGGATCCACATTGCTCAGGTGCAGGGCATAGCTCACCAGGGAGGCCGCGCCGCTGCCGCGGCCGCAGATGCGGGGCTTGGCCTGAACCGCCTGCACGATGTCCTGCACCAGCAGGAAGTAGCGGGCGAAGCCCCGGAACGCGATGAGCTCCAGCTCCTGCTCCATGCGGGCGAGGATGCGGCCGTCCACCTTCCGGAAACGCTCCGTCACACCCGCCCGCACCCGCTCCCGCAGAAGCGCATCCAGATCGGCCCCTTCCTGCCCCAGAGGTTCCGGCATCACCCATTTGCCCCAGTGGATCGACCAGCCCGAGATGCGCTCCATTACGGCGGCCGTGGCCTTCGCCACGGCGGGATCACAAAAGGGGAAGCGGACCTCCCAGTCGCTGCGAGGCACCGCGGCATCGGCGGCATCCCACAGGGCCTCGGTGCGGATGAGCGTGGCCTGCCGGTCGATGGCCCGCTTGAGCCGGTGCATCTCCAGCCCCTCCGCCGTGCGGAAGCGCAGCACCTGGGGCGCCACCACGGGAAGCCCCGCGGCCAGGGCCTTCCGGACCTCCTGGGCGCGGCAGGGATGGGCCAGCAGCGCGGCGTAGAGGCCCTCGCGCAGCAGCGCGTCGAGGCCCGCCAGATCCTCCGCCAGCAGGACACAATCCCGAGGGGGTTCCGGCGCACCCAGATCCGGAATGTCGGGCCCTGGCGCCGCATCGTGGGCCTGGGCCGAGAGCAGGCGGTTCAGCGCGGCATAGCCCGCATCGCTGTGGGGCAAGGCCCCGCAGGCATGGCCCCGCCAGGTGAAGCGGCTGCCCACGTGCAGGCGGAAACCCGTCCACTGGGGATCCGGCGGCAGGCCTTCCAGTTCACGGGATTTGTGGATCCACTCCAGGGTGTCCCGCAGCTTCGGATAGCCCGCCAGGCTCTGGTCCCAGCACACCAGGTCGCGGTAGCCCAGCCCCCGGGCCACCCGCAGCAGCTGGGCCGCCGGGTAGACGCCCTCCCCCACACTGAAATCGGAAATGCCCAGGGCGAACATGGCTCAGGCTCCCTGCCCCACCCACCCAGGCAGAACGGCCCTGTCCGGAAAGCGGCGGCGGAGGCGGGCCAGCGCGGGCTCGAGACGGTCAAGCCGCTGCTGGAGGGGATCCTGGAAGAGGCTCCGCTCCCGGCCCAGGCCCCAGGCCAGCCGCAGTTCCACTTCGCGCACCAGGAGGCGTCGGGTGGCCCCGGCCAGGAAGGCCTGCTGGATGCGGCGGGCCAGAACCAGGGCCGGAGCCGTGAGATCCTCCGCCCCCGCCCGCCAGCCGTGGGGCTCGCCATCCACATCCCACCAGCGCAGCACCAGCTTCCGGGGATGTCGCGGATCGGACCAGAGCCAGTCCAGGCAATGGGCCGCCAGGGGCACCTCCTCCGGCAGGCGGGGCGGCTGCAGGCGCCAGCTGTGGCGCACATGGCCGGGGCGCTCCGTGAGCAGGGGCAGCCGGGGCCGATCCTCCCCGCGCACCCGGGCCCGCAGATCCGGCGCCAGCTTCGGATTCGTCAGTTCTGCCAACACCGGCAGGGGCACCGGCTGCAGGTCTTCAAAACGCCTCAATCCCAGGCGGTGGAAACGGTCATGCAGGCGAGGCGCCAGATCCGGCAGGCGCCGCAGGGACTGGGGGGCCAGGAAGGCGGCCTCAGCCCCCTCGGTGACCAGTTCCAGATGATGTTCGGTGCGGGCTGCGATCTGGGCCGCGGTGGCGCTGAGGGACAGGCCTCCGTGGCTGGTCCATCCATGCTGGACATTCAACTCGCGGCGCATGCGCTCCGCAGTGTCTGCCAGGGGGCCGAAAATCCGCTGGGTGCCTTGGAGCTCCACGAGGGCCTCGCCCAGGCGCCCCAACTGCCCCTGGGGCGTCCAGTGCTGAAGGAAGTCGCCGAGGCTGCCCTGGGCCTCCCACCAGATCTGCGGCGCCGGGTCCAGCACCCGCAGCCCCGGCACTGCTCGCAGGGCCTGATCCATGGGCGTGCCCGGGGCCAAGCCCTCAGCCCGGCCCAGGCGGTTCACGAACCAGAGGCTGGGGTTGCGGGGGCTCTCCGGATTCAGGAAGGCCAGGGGCCGGTCCCGTAACGCCCCGTCCCGGCCACAGGCCAGCTGGAACGGCAGTTCGGGAACCCACATCGCCAGCACCAGCACCTCCAGAGGGGATCCAAGTATGGCGAATTTTTTACGAAAATCAACACTGCAATGGAGAAGCGGCTCTTGATCCCCACAGATCCCTGCTTACGTATCTGTTGAAATTTCGGGATACTGGCCGTTCGCGGGTACAGAAGTGCCTCGCTACAAGGGGTGTCACACCCACCCCGTTGCCTGGAGCGGCCCAGCCGTTCCCTGTCCTGCCCTGGCCCTGGAGAATCCATGCCCCGCGCCCTTCAACCGTCCCGCGCCCTCCTGTCCCTCCTGCTCGTGGGCTCCGCCACTGGAACACTGATGGGCTCAGGCTTCCAATTGCGGGAACAAAGCCCCAGTGCCCAGGGCAACGCCTTCGCCGGCATCAGCGCCGGGGGCACCGACATCGGCAGCATGTTCTTCAATGTGGCCACCCTCACCCGCTTCGAGGGAAATCAGGCCGTGCTTGGATTCAGCAGCATCCAGCCCTCGGCGCGCCTGGAAAGCGGCCAGGCCTCTCGCGCCACACTCCTGGGCGCTACCCCGGTCTCCGGTTCAGCCGGAGGCGATGCAGGCCGTTCCGCCATCCTCCCGGTGGCCTACGCACTATGGAGCGCGAGCCCTGATCTCAAGCTGGGCCTGTCCGTGAACAGCCCCTTCGGCCTCGGCAGCGAATATGAGGCCAACTGGATCGGCCGCTACCACGCAGTCAAATCCCAGATCAAGGTCGTGGAGATCGCCCCCAATGTGGCCTGGCGCCTGGATTCCCACTGGTCCGTGGGCGCCGCCCTGGTGGCCCGGTACGTGGATGCCGAGCTGACCAATGCCGTCGACTTCGGTGCGGTCGGCGCCGCCCTGCATGTCCCCGGCTCCGTTCCGGGGGCCCAGGATGGCACCGCGAAAGTGACTGGGCATCAGTGGAAATATGGCTACAAACTGGGCGTCCTCTTTGAACCCACACAGCAAGTGCGCCTCGGCGCGGCCTATCACTCCCGCCTCGACTTCGCCCTGCAGGGTGAGGTGCGCTACGAAGGGGTGCCCACCGCCCTGAAGGCCGCGTTCCCGGACGGTGGAAGCAGCCCCCGGGCCAACCAGCCCGCCACCGCCTCCCTGGGCATCGCCTGGGAAGCCGCGCCCGGCCTGACCCTCCAGGCGGAGGCGGCACAAACCTTCTGGAACTGCTTCCAGGACATCCGCATCGAGTTCGCCTCGGGACAGAGCACGTCCGTCACCGAGGAGAAATGGAAGAACACCTGGTTCAAGGCCCTGGGCACCACCTGGAAGCCGAACGCCACCTGGACCTTCCGCGCAGGGCTCGCCAAGGACCAGGCGGCCACCTCGGACAGCTACCGCACCCCGCGCATCCCCGATGCAGACCGCACCTGGATCAGCGGCGGCCTTGGCTACGCCTTCAATCGCGCCTTGGGCCTGGATTTGAGCTACAGCCACATTCTCGTGAAGGATTCGACCCTGAATCTGAAGGCTGGTAGCCCCGGCACCCCGGATTTCTTCCGCGGCAATGTCTCTGGAACCTACCGGAACCGCATTCAGGTCCTGGCCCTGCAAGCCCGCTATAGCTTCTGACCCCGGAGAGCCGCCCCGGAACGCTGCTTCTCACATCTGGAAGCGGTGCGTGCACTCCACCCAGCTCTCGCTCCCATCCCTGTAGCGCTCGCGCTTCCAGATGGGCACGCGCTGCTTGATCTCATCCATGATCCAGGCGGCGGCCTGGAAGCTCTCGGCGCGGTGCGCGCTGCTGGTGGCGACGATGACGGCGGCCTCTGTGAGAGGCACCACGCCGATGCGGTGGTGGACGGCGCAGCGGGTGAGGCCATAGCGCTCGATGGCTTTCTCCCGCAGGAGGCCCAGTTCTTTCTCGGCCATGGGCGCATAGGCCTCGTAGGCCAGTTGCAGCACGGGACGACCTTCGTGGTGGTCGCGGGCCCGGCCCTCGAAGAGGACCAGGGCCCCGGCATGGGGGTCTTCCATGACACTTCGTAAACCCATCGCGTCCAAAGGCGCGTCCTGAACCGAAATCCAGGGAATCATGCCTGCCTCCCTTTTCATTCCAACCATACACTGGCCGGCATTCCCGAGGTTCAAACATGGTTTGTCCCAACATCGATCCGATGTCCGTTTTCGACACCCTTGGCCGCCATATGCTGGTGGATGGCTTCCACTTGGTGATGGATTTGGAGAAGTCCCATGGCTCGTGGATTGTCGATGCCCGCGACGGCCGGAAGTACCTCGACTTCTACACCTTCTTCGCCACGGCCCCCCTGGGGCACAACCACCCGCGGCTGCGGGAGGCCGCCTTCGTGCAACGCCTGGGCGAGATCGCCGTCAACAAGCCCGCCAACTCAGACATCTACACCACGGCCTTCGCCGAGTGGGTGGAGGCCTTCGGCACCCACGTGACCCCCGACTACCTGCCCCACCTCTTCTGGGTGGATGGCGGCGCCCTGGCCGTGGAGAACGCCCTGAAGGCGGCCTTCGACTGGAAGGTGCGCAAGAACCTGGCGGCGGGCAAGGGTGAGAAGGGTTCGCAGGTCATTCATTTCCGCGAGGCCTTCCATGGCCGCAGCGGCTACACCCTGAGCCTGACCAACACGGCCGACCCCCGCAAATACCAGTACTTCCCAAAATTCCCCTGGCCCCGCATCCCCAACCCCAAGCTGACCTTCCCCATGGATCTGGCCAAGGTCGAAGCGGCGGAAGCCGAAGCCGTCGCCGCCATCGAAGCGGCCGTGGCCCAGAACCCCGATGACATCGCCTGCCTCATCATCGAGCCCATCCAGGCCGAGGGCGGTGACAACCACTTCCGCGGCGAGTTCCTGCGAAAGCTGCGCGAACTGGCGGATCGCCACGAATTCCTGCTCATCTTCGACGAGGTGCAGACGGGCTTCGGCGCCACCGGCAAGTGGTGGGGACACCAGTGGTTCGATGTGCAGCCCGACATCATCGCCTTCGGCAAGAAGACCCAGACCTGCGGCATCGCCGCGGGTCGCCGCCTCGATGAAGTGGACAGCGTCTTCAAGGTGCCCAGCCGCATCAACAGCACCTGGGGCGGCAACCTGGTGGACATGGTGCGGGGCACCCGCATCATCGAAGTCATCCGCGAGGAGCACCTGCTGGAACATGGCATCACACAGGGTGCGCGCCTGCTGAAGGGCCTGCAGGAGATCCAGCGCGACTTCCCCGAGCACACCTCGAATCCCCGCGGACGGGGCCTCCTCTGCGCCCTGGACCTCGCCACGCCGGAGCTGCGCAACGCCGTGGTGGCCAAGGGCCACGACCTGGGCATGATGATCCTTTCCTCCGGGGTCACGGGGCTGCGCTTTCGCCCGGCCATGAATCTCCGCACGGAGGATCTCGACCTCGGCGTGGAGCTGCTCCACAAGGCCGTTTCCGAAGTCACTGCCACTTCGCCTACCCTGGTGGGATGAAGATCGAGCTCTACTGCGATGGCGCCTGTCTGGGCAACCCCGGTCCGGGTGGATGGGGGTACCTGCTGCGGGTGCACCTCGCCACCGGTGTCCAGGAGAAGGAAGGCTCTGGCCCCGAGGCGGACACCACCAACAACCGCATGGAGCTCATGGCCGCCATCAAGGGCCTGGAAACCCTCACCAAGCCCTGCCAGGTGCTGCTGCAGAGCGACAGCCAGTACGTGGTGAAGGGCATCACCTCCTGGCTGAAGGACTGGAAGCGGCGCGGGTGGAAGAAGGCCGACGGCAAGCCCGTGCTGAATGCGGACCTGTGGCAGGCCCTGGATGCCCAGCTGGCACGGCACATGGTGGAAGCGCGTTGGGTCAAGGGACACGCGGGCCACGCGGAGAATGAACGCGTGGACCGGCTGGCCAACGCCGCTGCGCAATCCTTGAACTGAAAGGGCCGCCTTGGAGGCGGCCCTTTCAGGTGCGCTGACGCCTAACGCCTTCGCTGGAACTTGTAGGTGATTTCAGGAGTCCAGCCGCGAACCGGCTTGCCGTCGCGGGTGGCGGGAGCAAAGGTGGACTTGTTGGCGGCATCGATGGCGGCTTCGTCAAACCCGTAGGCTCCCTGAACGCCTTCCACCACGGACACCTTCAGGGGTTGTCCCTGCTCGCCCACGAAGACTTTCAGGCGGACGAAGTGGTCGACATTCATCTCCCAGCGAAGCTGGCTGGCGCGCAAGGGGTAGGCCGGAGGCGCCTGACTGATCATGCGGGCCGGTTCAAGAACGGCGGCCGCCGCGGTTGGAGCGGCCTGCGTCGCTGGGGCAGGCGTCGGAACGGCGGGCTTGGGGGCCTCCTGCATGGGCTGCGGCTTGGGGATCTCCGGGGCCGGAGGCGGGGGCAGCGCCACCACCTTGGTTTCCGCAGCCTTCTTCTGCTCAGCCAGCCTCTGCTCGTTCTGCTTCTGCTCGGCGAGCCGCTGCTCGTTCTGCTTCTGCTGCCGTTCCAGCTCAAGCTTGCGCTGCTGCGCCTCTTCCAGCTGCTTCTGGATCCGCACCTTTTCTTCCACGGATTTGGTTTCAGCCAGCTGCTTCTGCAACAGCGCCGTCTTGTCCGCTTCCGCCTTGGCCTTGGCATCAAGATCCGACTTCTGCTGCTCGATTTGAACTTTCAACAGCTGCAATTCCGCCAGCTGTTTCTGCATGGCCGGATCCACCTTGGGCCGCCCGAAGAACATGTAGCCCAGGCCCAGGATCACCACGGCTGCCAAACCGCCGCCGATGAGCAGCGTGGAATTCTTCTGACTGGCCTGGGACTCCGCATGGCCGTCGATGTGCTCCACCCGCGTGGCGCCGCTCCGCAGCGTCTCGCCTGCGGCGGTGTAGGCGATGTAGTTGTCCCCCTGCTCCGCCTTCATGGCCGTGGCATCCCGGTCGTTCTCCTCCCGGAACAGCGTGTGCATGAAGAAGGCCATGTTGAAGGTGGTGGGGCTGTATTCGCCGTCGTAGAGCACCCGCTCCAGCTCGGCATTGAAGGCTTCCATCGTGGCGAAGGGCTGGCGGCTCAACAGCAGCCGCCCCAGGAAAGCCCGGATCTCCGCGGGCAGCGGTGCCTCTTCCTGGGCGGCCTTGAGGGTGGCCTTGTCCAAGACCGCTTCGAGATCGCCGCCCAGGGGCAGGCGCTCGAACGTGAGCAGTTCGTAAAGCACCGCACCCAGGGCGAAGAGATCCTGCTGGACGGGGCTGGCTTCAGGCATCTGAAGGTAGGGCGCCAGCTTCTGTTTGGCGGCAGGCGCTTTGGCCAAGAGGCTCTTGATGATGGCTGCGTAGGGCGCATCCACGATCTGAGTGGCTCCCTCGAAGCTCACCCACACACTGTGGGGGCTGAGCACGCCATGGCTCACCCCCTTGGCCTGCATTTGCACGATGCCCTGGGCCACGCCCTGGATCACCGTGAGGGCGTGGTCCACGCCGAAAGGGATCTGCTCCTGCCGGGCCTTGTCGATGAGCTGGGCGAGGCTGCGGCCAGGCACATAATCCCAGGCCACATGGGGCGTCTTGCCGCCCTCGATCCGGTAGCCCAAGCCGAAAATGCGGGCGCCACCCAACAGGGGCACCACGCGACCCGCTTCCGCCAAGCGGGTATTCAGGCCCGCCTGGAACAGCTCTTCGGAGAAGGTTCGCACCAGGCCATGGCGGTCGAAGCTGTTGCCGGTGATGATCACCGCGCGATGCACAGCGCCGAAGGGGTCGCTGGCCAGCTCAGAAGCCAGCAGGTAGGACCCGAGGCGGGTATAGGTGCCCATGTCCATCTCCAAAGGGAATGCTTGGAAAGATATCCCGAAAGTCGTGTTTCGCCTAGTGCTCCAGACAAACCCGCCCCGAGAGTGTGATCAGGGTCCGGGTGGGAGCTCCCACTGGTCCCCTGCAGCGCGCCACAGCAGGATCCAGAGATTCGCGGTGGCATAGACACCATTGGAGAAGGCCAACTGCATCTGGGCGAAGGGCACGGACAGATCATCCCAAACGCCGATGCGCCGACCAGTCGTCTCATCAAAATGAGCTTTCAGGCGAAGGTTGCGCTCCTGTTTCACCGCCATGAACTGATTGAGGCGCGGCCTGGGATCCAGGCTGCCTGAGGCCGCCCAATAGGGTTCCTTGGACACCAGCAGGTGGGCCTGGTGCTCATCCGCATAGGCTTCAAAGCTCTCCCGGAGCGGGCTGATGCCATCCATGGCCGAAGGGTCGGTCAGCAGCTGCACCTGGTGGGCCAGAACGCCCAAGTCGCGGACGATGTCCTCGGGGCGCCGGTGCTCTTCGCTCAAGCGAAGCACCGTCCGGAACTGGGCCTCCACCTGTTCCACCGTGGGTGGCTGGTCGTTGGCCACTCCGCGAGCCCCCTCCAGAAGGGCCTCTGGGTGGGCCCGCAGCAAGGCCGCCATGCGGCGCGGCAGCAGGCGGATGGCCTTGGCCGTCTGAGCCTCATGAACCTTGGGCGACCAGGCCGCCAGGGAGCCGCAGGCCAGCAGCAGGGCCAGCGCCGACAGGGTTGGAACACGCATCAATGCACCTCTCGGACCAGGGTGGACTCGGCCTCGCCCATGGGATCCAGCGGAATGTTGAGGGCCCGCAGCCGATGGAGGAGGGTGGTCCGGCGCATGCCGAGGCGCCGGGAGGTCTCGCTCTTGTTCCAGCCCGTGGCCTGAAGCGATTCCAAGATCAGGTGGCGTTCCAGGCCCTCCAGGAAGCGCCCCAGATCCTGATCCTGGGGCAGCCGGGGAAAGGCCACGGAAGGCAGCACACCGGCGATGGGCGCAGGCAGATCCTGGAGCAGCAAACGCTCGGGGTCGGAGCCCAGGGCCATGGCCCGCTCCACGGCGTTCTCCAGTTCGCGCACATTGCCCGGCCAGCCGTAGGCCTCCAGGGCCTGCAGCGCGGCAGGCTCCACCTGCTTGAGGGGCTGACCCAGTTCCCGTGCGAACTTACGGGCGAAGTGAGCCACCAGCACCGGGATGTCCTGGGGGTGGTCTCGCAGCGGGTGCAACTGAATGGGAATCACGTTGAGGCGGTAGAAAAGATCCTCTCGGAACCGCTTCTGTTCCACGAGGCTGGCCAGATCCTCATTGGTGGCCGCCAGCAGACGGAAGTCCGCTTTCAGGGTGCGGCTGGAACCCAGCGGGGTGAACTCCCGCTCCTGGATGACCCGCAGGAGCTTCACCTGCAGGTTCAGGGGCATGGTTCCGATTTCATCCAGGAAGAGGGTGCCGCCTTCGGCCTGCTGGAAACGCCCCGGGCGGTCGGTGCGCGCATCCGTGTAGGCGCCGCGCACATGGCCGAAGAGCTCGTCCTCCAGCAGGTTTTCAGGAATGGCTCCGCAGTGGATGGGCACGAAAGGGCCTCGCGCCCGGGGGCTCCACTGATGGATGGCCTTGGCGGCCAGCTCCTTGCCGGTGCCCGAGGGCCCCGTGATGAGCACCGTGGAGGGCGTGGGTGCCACGCGGCGCAACAGGGCCTGCAGGTTCTGCCAGACCTCGGAACGGCCCACCATCTGTGGGCCCGGCGTCTGCCCTTGGATCTGCTCACGGAGCCGCTTGTTCTCCTGGTTCAGCTGGGATTTCTCGATGGCACGCAGAAGGGTGTGCTCCAACGCCTCGAGCCGGAAAGGCTTGGGCACGTAGTCGTAGATGCCCATCTTCATGGCCTGCAGGGCGGTTTCCACCGAGGTCGATCCAGACAACACCACCACCACTGTGTCGGGCTTGGCCACGGCCTGGCGGGCCAATTCCAGGCCGCTGAGATCCGGCAACATGAGATCCACCACGGCCAGGTCGAAATGTTCGCCGCGCAGAAACTGCGCGGCCCGCAGGCCGGAACCCGTGCCCACCACCTCATGGCCATGGCGGGAGAGCAAGGTGCCCACCACCTCGAGAATCGTGGGATCGTCGTCCACCAGGAGGGCCCGGGCTGGGTTCATAGCCCTCAGGTTCCCCACCCCCAGGCCCACTGTCAAGGTTTGGACAGGCTCGGCTACACTCTCTCGCATGCTTTCCAGATCGAGCTTGTGGCAGCGCCTCTCCGGAGCTTCGCTCTGGCCTCTGGCCTGGGCGATGGCTGCCGCCTGCGCCCTGCCCTGGCTGGTGCCAGAGCGCTGGGATGGGCACATCGCCACCCAATGGTGGCTCGCGGGAGGCACCGCCTGGCTCCTCTCCCTGGTGCTCCTTCGCTTTCGCCGCTGGAGGGTGATCCCGCTGGCCTTCACCTTGGCCGGATTCACGACCTTGGGCCTCGCCCACCGGGCTCGGTGGGAAGCGGCGCTGCCCGTGGGTTTCCAGGCGTTGGAGGGCCGCATCGCCGCCCCTTGGACGTTCCAGGGTGATCGGCTCCGCAGCCAGATTGAGCTGACGGGACCGGCCTCAATGCGAGGCCTCAGCGTGCCCCTAACACTGCCCGCCAACGAGGAACAGCCCGTGCCGGGGCCTGGCACCCCCGTGCGCTTCCGGGCGGAGCTGCGGCCTGTTCAACCCGCGCCAACCTTCCTCGCCGAGCGCCCGCTCTGGCGGGCCCGCAGTGACGAATCGCCACGCCGCATCCACCTGGCTTCGGCCCAGCTCATGGAGATCACCGGCCCGGCCAGGCCTTCCTGGCTGCTGCGGCTGCAGGCCTTCGCCCGGCGCCGCTTCGAGACCCTGCCATTGGATCCCACCGCCAAAGATTTGTGGGGCGCCCTGGCCCTGGGCATTCCCCCGGCGGACGAAGGCCATTTCAGCGTTTTCGCCGAGAGCGGCACCATCCACATCCTGGTGGTCTCGGGCCTGCAGGTCACCCTGGTCATGGCCGCCGTGGAAGCCCTCCTTCGACGCCTGCGCCTTCGCGGCGCGGCCCTGGGAACCATCGCCGCGGGGCTGCTGTATGCAGGCCTCGTGGGCTTTTCGGCGCCGGTCTGGCGAGGCCTCTTCATGGGCGTGGCCTGGGCCGTAGGCCGGTCCACCGGTTGGAAGCTCCCGCCGGTGACGGGCCTCCATGGAGCTCTGCTGCTCTGGCTGCTGGGGCACCCGGCCGCTGGCGTGGAGCCGGGCTTCCTCCTCGCCTGGTGGGCCCTCCTGGGCCTGCTCTGGGGCGCTGAACCCCTGGCGGGGCTGCTGTCACCGCTGCTGGGCCGACTTTCCTTATCCTTCGCCCGCCTCGCGGCGCCCTGGCTCTCCACCCTGCCCCTCCTGGCCCTCCTGAATGGCGGCGCGCCCTGGTGGGGCATCCTGGCCAACCTGCTGGTGCTGCCCCTCGTGGCCTTCCTCACGCCCCTCTGCCTCCTGCTGATCCTGCTGCCCCTGCCCGGCCTCACCCAGGGCATCGGCGCGGTCCTCACCTGGATGGGAGATCGCCTCGTGCCCTCGCTGACCGGTATCGCGCCGCTGGGCACGGGCATCCTCTGGCCCTGGCTGCTGCTGGCGTTGGGTTGGCTGCTCCTCGCTCATTTGCAGGGAAGGCTGCGGCGTACCCGCTGGCTCACGGTGCTGCTCGTGTCCACATCATTGGGGCTGCTGGCCTGCCGGGGCACCGGGCGAAAAGCCACCACCCTTTCGCTGGAAGCCATCGATGTGGGCCAGGGCGACGCCCTGCTGCTGCGCGTTCCCGGCGGAGCGGCCACCCTCATCGATACGGGGCCCAGTCCATGGACCGGACGCAGGCTGGCACGGGTGCTGAGCCGACGCGGCGTGCGCGAGCCCGTGCACCTGATCCTCACCCATCCCCACGGCGATCATGCCGGAGGCTGGGCCACGCTGACGCGGCTCTGGCCGCTGAGCAGCACCTCGGTGCCGGTCACCGCCGACGAGGAGGATCCCTGGGAGGCTTACCGGCCCAAGGGAAGCGACCCCTCGGGCCTGCTGCGGGGCGATGCCTGGATGCGCGGCGAGGCTGCCTTCAGCGTGCGGTGGCCGCCGCGGGCCTTCCGCCTGCCCGACGCCAACATGGTGTCCGCGGTGCTGCGCGTGTCCTGGCGGGAGCGCGAGCTGTGGCTCATGGGCGACGCCATGGCCATCCAGGAACGGGACCTCCTCGATCTGGGAGATCCAGGAAGCGGCCAGGCCACCTCTGTCCACCGCCTGCTGAAGGTGGGCCACCACGGCAGCCGCAATGCGTCTGATCCGGCCTGGATCGCCGCGCTGCAACCAGAGGTGGCGATCATCCCGGCGGGGCTGAAGAATCGCTTCGAGCATCCCCATGCTGAAACGCTGGCGACCCTTCAGGCCGTGGGCCTCGAGCCCTGGCTCACCGGCGCGCACTGCGGAACCCGGGTTGTTGCAGAACCCGGCGGCTGGCGCATGGAAACCGGTGATGGCGCGACGGCTTTCATCCCGCTGCGAAAAAGCCCGTCTCCTTGAGCCGCGCCACCAGACGGCGGCTGCCTTCCTCATGGTTGGCCAGCCACTGGGCCTGAGCCTGAGGCCCCACGTCGTTCACCACCACCAGGGCCGCGCCACAAGGCACGCCCGCCAAACGGCAGGCCTCGAAGACCCCCGTCAACTCCAGGTGCTCCACCGGCGCCAGGGAGGCCAAGAGGGCCGCCCCTTCCCGCGTGGAGGTGATGGCGGGCGGCACCGCCACGGCATGGCCCGGCAGCGCACCCGGCAGGGTGGCAGGCCAGCGGCGGCGCTCGATCTTCGGACGGTAGGCGCCACCGCGCAGCTCTTCCACGGAAGTCGCGACGGCTTCTGTGGCCCAGAGGCAGTCAAACAGGGAGAGGCGCTCATCATAGCGCCCGCAAGTACCCACAAAGACCACCAGCTCGGGCCAGCGGTCCGTCACCAGGGCCGCGGTGGCCGCCGCGGCACTGACGGCACCCACGCCAACGGTGGCCACCTCCCAGCCCAGGGGTGGCGCCTCGGCAAGGGGACCCAGTTCGGGGGCGAAGGCGGAAAGCAGAAGACGCATGGTCCAAGTCTACCGGGGGCGGAGGTGCGCCAGCGCCCAGGCTGCCACGGGAATGGAGAGGCCGTTGCCCAGCAGCTTGTAGCGGGCTTCCAGCGACAACCCGTCAGGAAATCGGAAACCATCCGGCAGCCCGTGGAGCCGCGCCACCTCGGCGGGTGAGAACCGGCGGATGCCCCGCTCGGTCTTCAGGAAGGAGCCGCTGCCCACGAAGCGGCGCCCATAGCCCCCGATGAAGCAAGCGCTGCGGCGATCCGCGGGCGACACAAGATCGAGCCCCTGGTGGTGCCTCAGCTCGGCATCCGCCTTCAGGAACAGCCGCTCGTCCTCAACCGCATCCAGGAATTCGGCGATGGGCCGTGGAGGGAGGTCCGGCTGCGGGAGCGGTTCAAGGCGCCCTCTCGAGGCCACGATGAACACCCGGGGCCGCTGGTTGGGCAGGCCGAAGCGGCTGGGACAGGCCTGCAGGTCAAGCTGGTGCATGCCATGGGCACCCACGCGCTCTGACAGCAGGGCGTGGGCATCGGAGCCCAGGAAACCCTCCACGTTCTCCAGCACCAGGTGGTCCGGCGGCGCCTGGTGGAACACGTCCATGAGGTGCCGGAAGGCTTGGGAGCGGCGATCCTCCAGCCCCTGCTTGGTCCCCATGCGACAGAAGGGCTGACAGGGCGGGCTCAGGAGCCAGGTATCGGCACCACGGGCCGCCAGCCTCCCCGGTTCCACCGATCCCAATTCCTTGGCGTGAGGGCGCTCCCCATGATTCAGCGCATAGGTGTCATTCGCGGCCTCATTCACATCGTAGGCCGCCATCACCCTGCCCCGATCGCCCAGCGCGTAGCGCCAGCCCCCGAGCCCGGAGAACAGCTCCAGGACTCTCATCAGCCGCAGCTGCAGCTGCCCCCGCAGCCGCCGCGGGCAGGCGGCAGGGCCGACAGTTTCGCCATGCCCTGCCCCGTCCAGAACAGCCACAGGGCCTGGGCCAAGGCGCAGACCGCATCGGCCCAGACGAACCAGCGGGCCAAGACACAGCCCACCAGGAGGAGGGCCGCCAGTTCCACCAGCACCAGATTGCGATCCGCCTCCTGATCGATGCTCGGGTGGGCCCCCTTGAGGCCCGTCTTGGCCTGCCACAGCGCGGTCAGGATCAGCACAGCGAACACAGAAAGGCCCTGCAGCTCCAGGCTGGCCTGAGGCGAACGCTCTCCCAGCAGGGCCGAGACCGCCGCCATGGCCAGGCCCAGGGCCAGGAAGCGCAGCAGGACACTCACCCAGCGCAGGGTCAGGCGCTCCCGCTCGAGCCCGCTGTTGCCAAGCCCATCCCGGATGCGCCCGTGCAGGCTGAGAGCTGGCGCCACCTGCAGCAGGCAGGCGGCACCAAAGCCCCACAGCGCCAGGACACCTTCGCCCACCCCCAGGAAGAGCCCGGTGCCGCCCAGCAGCAGGCCCACCAGGGCCGTCAGCAGGGTCAGGCGGGCCGCCTTGGGTGAGGCCTCGGTCATCGCGTGAGCTTCCGGTACTTGATGCGGTGGGGATCGAAGGGTTTCAGGCCCAGCACGTCCTTGCGGTATTCCTCGTACTGGCTGTAGTTCCCGTCGAAGAACTGCACCTGGGAGTCGCCCTCGAAGGCCAGGATGTGCGTGGCGAGGCGATCCAGGAACCAGCGGTCGTGACTCACCACCACCGCACTGCCCGCGAAGGACTCGATGGCCTCCTCCAGCGCCCGCATGGTGTTCACGTCGAGGTCGTTGGTGGGTTCGTCGAAGAAGAGCAGGTTGGATTCGCTCTTGAGCGTGAGGGCCAGGTTCAATCGGTTCTGCTGTCCACCGCTGAGCTCGGAGATTTTCTTCTGCTGGGAATCACCGCTGAAGCCGAAGCGGCTTAGCCACGCGCGGGCGTTGATGAGCTTGCCGCCCAGCTCGATCTGCTCGTAGCCGCCAGAGACAGCCTCGAAGACATTTTTCTCCAGGTTGAGATTGGCGCGAAGCTGATCCACGTAGGCCATGCGCACGGTCTCGCCCAGGCGGATGCTGCCGGCATCCGGTTGCTCCTGGCCCGTCAGCAGGCGCAGCAGCGTGGACTTGCCGGCGCCGTTGGGGCCGATGACGCCGAGGATGCCGGCACGTGGAATGGCGAAGCTCAGGTTCTCGAAGAGTACGCGGTCGCCATAGGACTTGGACACCCCGTTCAACTCGGCCACGAGGTCGCCCAGGCGCGGGCCGCTGGGGATGTAGATCTCCAGTTCCTGCTCCTTCTGGCGACCTTCCTCGCCCGCCAGGCGCTCGTAGTTGGCGATGCGATCCTTGCTCTTGGCGTGCTGCCCCTTGGGGGACATGCGGATCCACTCCAGCTCGCGTTCCAGGGTCTTCTGGCGCTTCTGGTCGGACTTCTCCTCGCGGGCCAGGCGGTTCTGCTTCTGCTCCAGCCAGCTGGAGTAGTTGCCTTTCCAGGGGATGCCTTCGCCGCGGTCCAGTTCGAGAATCCACTCGGCCACGTGATCCAGGAAGTAGCGGTCGTGGGTCACCGCGATGACCGTGCCCGCATAGTCCTGCAGGTGCTTCTCCAGCCACGCCACCGTCTCGGCGTCCAGGTGGTTGGTGGGCTCGTCCAGCAAGAGGATGTCGGGCTTCTGAAGGAGAAGGCGGCACAGGGCCACGCGGCGGCGTTCGCCGCCGGAGAGCACGCTGATCTTGGTGTCGGGATCGGGGCAGCGGAGGGCGTCCATGGCCTGCTCCAGCCGCGAGTCGAGGTCCCAGCAGTCGTGGGCGTCGATCTTCTCCTGCAGCTCGCCCTGCCTCGCCAGCAGCGCATCCATGTCGGCATCGGGATCGGCGAACTTGTCCCCGATCTCGTTGTACTCCTTCATCCAGGCCACCTGCTCGGCCGCGCCTTCTTCGACGATCTCGCGCACGGTCTTGTTCGGATCGAGCTGGGGCTCCTGGTCGAGGATGCCTGTGGTGTAGCCCTTGCTGAGCACGGCCTCGCCGTTGAAGTCGTGATCGACGCCCGCCATGATGCGCAGCACGGTGCTCTTGCCCGAGCCGTTGAGGCCCAGCACGCCGATCTTGGCCCCGTAGAAGTAGCTTAGGGAGATGTCCTTGATGACGGGTTTGTTGTTGTAGATTTTGCTGACCCGCATCATCGAATAGATGATCTCGGGCTGATCGCTGACGGTCTTGGCCATGGCTGCATCCGACAAAAAGGCCGCGCGGTGCGCGGCCTTAACAGGATAACTGATTCAGGGATCTAGGAGAGGGCCGCCTGGGCTGCGGCCAGGGTGGCGATGGGCACCCGGTAGGGGCTGCAGCTGACGTAGTTCAGGCCCACCCCGTGGAAGAACACCACGCTGCGGGGGTCGCCGCCGTGCTCGCCGCAGACACCCAGCTTGATGCCGGGTCGGCTGGCCCGGCCCTTGTCGCAGGCGATGCGCACCAACTCCCCGATGCCCTCCTGGTCCAGGCTCTGGAAGGGATCATCCTCCAGAATCTTCTTGCCCACGTACTCGGGCAGGAAGGTGCCCGCGTCGTCCCGGCTGAAGCCGAAACCCATCTGCGTGAGGTCGTTGGTGCCAAAGCTGAAGAATTCGGCCTCCTGGGCGATCTTATCGGCGGTGATGGCCGCCCGGGGAATCTCGATCATGGTGCCAATGGGGCAGGCGAACTGGGTGCCCCGCTCCTTGTTCACCTGGGCGATCTCATCAAGCATCTCATTCTTGGTGTAGGCGAGCTCGCGCACGGTGCCGATGAGGGGGACCATGATCTCCGGCAGAGCCTTGACGCCCTTCGCGGCCACATTGAGCGCAGCCTCGGTGATGGCCCGCACCTGCATTCGGATGATCTCAGGGAAGGTGATGCCGAGACGGCAACCCCGGTGCCCCATCATGGGATTGAACTCGTGCAGCTGGGCCACACGACGCTCGACCGTGCCCAGATCCACACCCAGGACCTCGGCCATCTCGCGCTGACCGGGCTCATCCTGCGGCAGGAATTCGTGCAACGGAGGATCCAGCAAGCGGATGTTCACGGGCAGGCCATTCATGGCCGTGAAGATGCCTTCAAAATCCTCGCGCTGCATGGGCAGGAGCTTGGCCAGAGCCTTCTTGCGGCCCTCGATGTCCGAAGCGAGGATCATCTCGCGGACGGCGATGATGCGGTCGCCCTCGAAGAACATGTGCTCGGTGCGGCAGAGGCCGATGCCCTCGGCGCCAAAGGCGCGAGCCACGGCCGCATCATGGGGCGTGTCTGCGTTGGTGCGTACCTTCATGCGCTTGGCCTTGTGACTCCAGGCCATGATCTTCGCGAAGCGCTGGTAGAGTTCGCTCTCGTCCGCCTTCAGCCTTCCGTCCACCAGCACCTGATTGACCTCGGAAGGATGGGCACTCAGCTTGCCGATGAACACCTCTCCCGTGGAGCCATCCATGGAGATCCAATCCTGGCCAGCCTTCAACTCGTGCTCACCCACCTTCACGAGGCCGCGGGCCAGGTCGATCTGCACGGCGGAGGCACCGCAGACGCAGGGTTTGCCCATGCCTCGGGCCACCACAGCGGCGTGGCTGGTCATGCCACCGCGGGCCGTGAGAATGCCCTGGGAAGCCACCATGCCCGAGATGTCCTCGGGGCTGGTCTCCACGCGCACCAGCACCACTGGACCTTCTTCGGCCATCTTCTCGGCCTGCTCCGCTGTGAGGGCAATGCGCCCGGTGGCGGCGCCTGGGCCCGCATTCAGGCCCTTGGTCAGCAGCTTGCCTTCCTTCCGCAGACGGTCCTTTTCTCTGGGGTCGAAAACCGGGGCCAGCAGCTGAGAAAGGCTGTCCGCATCGATGCGCTTCAGGGCGGTGCCGCTGTCGATGAGGCCCTCATCCACCAGGTCGATGGCGATGCGGATGCCGGCCATGGCGGTGCGCTTGCCGTTGCGGGTCTGCAGCAGGTAGAGCTTGCCACGCTCGATGGTGAACTCGATGTCCTGCATGTCCTTGAAGTGCTGTTCCAACCTTTGGCAGGTGGCATCCAGCTCTTTGAATGAAGTGGGCATGGCCTCTTCGAGGCTCTTCAGGCCAGTGCCCGCGGCCTGTGATCGGGTGATGGGCTGGGGCGTGCGGATGCCCGCCACCACGTCCTCGCCCTGGGCATTGATCAGGTATTCGCCGTAGAACAGCCGCTCCCCCGTGGCGGGATCGCGGGTGAAGGCCACGCCAGTGCCGCAGTCATCCCCCATGTTGCCGAAGACCATGCTCTGCACGTTGACGCCTGTGCCCCAGTCATCGGGAATGCGATTCAGTCGCCGGTAGGTGATGGCGCGCCCTGTGTTCCAGCTTTCGAACACCGCACGGATGGCGCCCCACAGCTGCTCCATGGGGTCCTGCGGGAAGGCGTGGCCCGTTTCCTCGTGAACGATGTCCTTGAAGGCGGCCACCATGCCCCGCCAATCTTCCGCCGTGAGTTCGGTATCCTCGTGCTTGCCGAGCCGTTCCTTGGCGCGCTCCAGTTCCGCCTCGAAAAGGGCGTGCTCCACGTTCAGCACCACGTTGCTGTACATCGTGATGAAGCGTCGGTAGGAATCCCAGGCGAACCGCGGGTTGCCGCTGGCGCGCTCCAACGCCGCGACCGTCTGATCGTTCAGGCCCAGGTTGAGAACGGTATCCATCATGCCAGGCATGGACACGCGCGCACCCGAGCGCACCGAGAGCAGGAGCGGGTTTTCGGTGGAACCGAAGCCGCAACCCCGCACCCCTTCAAGCCACTTCAGGGCCTCCAGCACTTCCGTCTTGAGCCCTTCGGCAAGCTGACGGTCGTTGGTGTAATAAGCGCCACACTGTTCGGTGGTGAGCGTGAATCCAGGTGGAACGGGAATGCCAAGCCCCGCCATTTCGGCAAGATTACAGCCCTTTCCACCGAGGAGATTGCGCATGGAAGCGCTCCCCTCATTACGGTTCCCACCAAAGGTGTAAACACCTTTACCCATTGTTATCCTCCACGCGGAACCATCAGTGTATCCGGCGTGGGGCCTAAAATCCCTGTAGATACGGGGAACGGGTACGCAAAAACGGGCCACCCGGTGAGGGGTGACCCGTTCGATTTAACGTCGCAGCGACCTACTTTTCCACGCATGTGATGCGCAGTATCATCGGCCCTCCAAGTCTTAACTGCCGTGTTCGGGATGGGAACGGGTGTGACACTTGGGGAAAAGCCACGACGAAGGCTTAGAAAGAGTGAGAAGGGATTTAGCGAGGCGCCTTTTGGCGCGTTCGTGGGTATTAAGTATGTAATTGATTGATGAAAGGTCAAGTCTGTGGACCGATTAGTATCGCTCAGCTTAAGCCGTTACCGGCCTTACACATGCGACCTATCAACGTGGTGGTCTTCCACGGGTCTCATAGGGAGATCTCATCTTGAGGGGTGTTTCGCGCTTAGATGCTTTCAGCGCTTCTCACTTCCCGACATAGCTACCCAGCATTGCACCTGGAGGCACAACTGGAACACCAGAGGTCAGTCCATCCCGGTCCTCTCGTACTAAGGACAGGTCCTCTCAAATCTCCTGCGCCCACACTAGATAGGGACCGAACTGTCTCGCGACGTTCTGAACCCAACTCACGTACCACTATTGATCGGCGAACAGCCGAACCCTTGGGACCTGCTTCAGCCCCAGGATGTGATGAGTCGACATCGAGGTGCCAAACCTTGCCGTCGATATGAACTCTTGGGCAAGATCAGCCTGTTATCCCCGGCGTACCTTTTATCCGTTGAGCGATGGCCCTTCCATTCGGGACCACCGGATCACTATAACCTGCTTTCGCACCTGCTCGTCGTGTCTGACTCGCAGTCAAGCTCCCTTATACTATTGCGCTCTGCGGCTGATTTCCAAACAGCCTGAGGGAACCTTCGTACGCCTCCGTTACGCTTTAGGAGGCGACCGCCCCAGTCAAACTACCCGCCTGACATTGTCTTCCACCCGGATCACGGGTGCGAGTTAGAGATCAGCGTTAAACAGGGTGGTATCTCAAGGGTGACTCCACCGACCCTAACGAGCCAGTTTCATAGTCTCCCACCTATCCTGCACAGTCCAACGCCAACCTCAATGTCAAGGTGTAGTAAAGGTGCACGGGGTCTTTCCGTCTAAGTGCGGGTAACCGGCATCTTCACCGGTGCTACAAGTTCGCTGAGTCTCTGCTGGAGACAGTTTCCAGATCGTTACGCCATTCGTGCAGGTCGGAACTTACCCGACAAGGAATTTCGCTACCTTAGGACCGTTATAGTTACGGCCGCCGTTCACCGGGGCTTAAATTCGCAGCTTCGCTTGCGCTGACCGCTCCTCTTGACCTTCCGGCACCGGGCAGGCGTCAGCCCCTATACCTCCTCTTTGGAGTTTGCAGAGACCTGTGTTTTTGTTAAACAGTCGCCTGGAACATTTATGTGCCACCACCTCGGGCTATGAACCCTACCGTGGTACCCCTTCTCCCGAAGTTACGGGGTTAATTTGCCGAGTTCCTTCAGCAGAGTTCTCTCAAACGCCTGAGGATTCTCTCCTCGACTACCTGTGTCGGTTTGCGGTACGGACACAAGCACCTCTCCTTAGCAGCTTTTCTCGGCAGTGTAGGATCAGGACTTTTCGTCAGAAACCTTGAGCTCATGGCACCCGGACTTCCCTAAGCGCCACCCTTGGATCCTTTCGCAGAACATTCCATAGCTCTGCGTCCCTACCTTCCTGCGTCCCTGCATCGTACAAACGAGATGCTCATGGTGCTGGAATATTAACCAGCCTTCCATCGCTTACGCCTTTCGGCCTCAGCTTAGGGTCCGACTAACCCAACGCGGATTGACCTTGCGTTGGAAACCTTAGTCTTACGGCGGACGGGGTTCTCGCCCGTCTTTACGCTACTTATGCCGACAGAGTCTCTTCCCATGTCTCCAGCTGTCCTTACGGTCAACCTTCACAGACGTAGGGAATGCTCCCCTACCACTTACGTTCGCAGCTTCGGTAACATGCTTTAGCCCCGTTGAATTGTCGGCACAGACCCGCTTGACCAGTGAGCTATTACGCTTTCTTTAAAGGATAGCTGCTTCTAAGCTAACCTCCTGGCTGTCTAAGCACATCCACATCCTTTTCCACTTAGCATGTATTTTGGGACCTTAGCTGGCGATCTGGGTTCTTTCCCTCTCGACTACGGATCTTATCACCCGCAGTCTGACTGCCGGACTTCACGGCGTGCCATTCGAAGATTGGTTGGATTCAGTAAGCTGGTAAGCCCCCTAGTCCATTCAGGTCTCTACCTGCACGACGAAACATCCGACGCTAGCCCTAAAGCTATTTCGGAGAGAACGAGCTATCACGGAATTTGATTGGCCTTTCACCCCTATCCTCAACTCATCCAAGCGGTTTTCAACCCACACTGGTTCGGACCTCCATCCGGTGTCACCCGGACTTCATCCTGGTCAAGGATAGATCATCCCGTTTCGCGTCTATTTCCAGCGACTGGTCGCCCTATTCAGACTCGGTTTCCCTACGGCTTCGCCTCATCGGCTTCGCCTCGCCACTGAAAATAACTAGCCGGCTCATTATGCAAAAGGCACGCGGTTCCCCTGGTAAACCATAGGGGTTCCACTGCTTGTAGATTGACGGTTTCAGGTTCTATTTCACTCCCCTCATCGGGGTTCTTTTCGCCTTTCCCTCACGGTACTGGTTCACTATCGGTCAGATGAACATATTTAGCCTTACCGCATGGTCGCGGCAAATTCTGTCAAGGTTTCTCGTGCCCCGACATACTTGGGAACACCACTCAGAGTCCTCGTAGCTTTCGCATAAGGGGCTATCACCCTGTATCGCCGGCCTTTCCATGCCGTTCCGCTAACTAGAGGTTTTGTAACTCTGTGCCAGGGGGCAGCCCTGACCTGTAGGTCCCACGACCCCCCATACGCAACGCCTGCCGCTTACACGTATGAGGTTTGGGCTCTTCCGGTTTCGCTCGCCGCTACTACCGGAATCACTGTTGTTTTCTGTTCCTGTGGGTACTGAGATGGTTCACTTCCCCACGTTCGCTTCTCAAAGCCTATGAATTCAGCTGAGAGATAACTGAGCTTTCACCCAGTTGGGTTTCCCCATTCGGACATTCCCGGATCACCGTTCGCGTGCAACTCCCCGAGACTTTTCGCAGCTTACCACGTCCTTCATCGCTGTCATCTGCCAAGGCATCCACCGTCAACCCTTTGTAACTTGGCCTTCCATCAATGAATTACATTGACTTCAGACCCACGAGAGTATTTTCGCTAAAACTTGCCTCGCTAATCCCACAACGTCACTTCAACGCTGTGGATACCCTTCTCTATTCCTTCTATTTAAATGTCAAACAACTCTGCCTTTCGGCAACCGACCCTTGAGTCAGTCTTGAGCTGGATTCAAATCCCTCGGGACTTCAACTCAACTCAAGCATTCGTCGTGATGCCTCGCATCCTGCACGGCCCCCTTCGGGCGACAATCGACTTTGTCGATTCCGTCCTATTTCGCATTCCTGCGAAATGGTGGTGGGCCTAGGTGGATTCGAACCACCGACCTCACGCTTATCAGGCGTGCGCTCTAACCAGACTGAGCTATAGGCCCTTGTGCTTGGTGCACTCAGGAGCGCTATAGGCCCCCGTTGTGCAACCTGAAGGCGCTGGTGGACCCGACCGGGATCGAACCGACGACCTCCTGGATGCAAACCAGGCGCTCTCCCAGCTGAGCTACGGGCCCAATCTGGACGCCCAAACACGCTCGTCAAACATCACGAGCGTCTTTAAAAACCGGATAGAAATTCGATCGGAAGCGTTGACCTATCGTCACTCCTAAAAGTGACTCTCCTTAGAAAGGAGGTGATCCAGCCACAGGTTCTCCTACAGCTACCTTGTTACGACTTCACCCCAATCACCAAGTTCACCATTGAGACCTAGCCCCCTTGCGGGTTACCACAGCCTCTTCAAGTGCTCCCGGCTTTCGTGATGTGACGGGCGGTGTGTACAAGGCCCGGGAACGTATTCACCGTATCATTCTGATACACGATTACTAGCGATTCCACCTTCATGTAGTCGAGTTGCAGACTACAATCCGAACTGAGGACGACTTTCTCCGATTAGCTCCATCTCGCGACTTTGCAACGGTTTGTATCGCCCATTGTAGCACGTGTGTAGCCCTGGACATAAGGGCCATGAGGACTTGACATCATCCCCACCTTCCTCCCGGTTAACCCGGGCAGTCCCCGTAGAGTTCCCGCCATGACGCGCTGGCAACTACGGGTAAGGGTTGCGCTCGTTGCGGGACTTAACCCAACATCTCACGACACGAGCTGACGACAGCCATGCAGCACCTCTGCAGCAGTTCTTGCGAAAAGGCACATCTCTGCACCGGTCCACTGCAGTTCAAGCCCAGGTAAGGTTCTTCGCGTTGCGTCGAATTAAACCACATGCTCCACCGCTTGTGCGGGCCCCCGTCAATTCCTTTGAGTTTCAGCCTTGCGACCGTACTCCCCAGGCGGAACACTTAACGCGTTAGCTCCGGCACGGAAGGGGTCAACTCCCTCCACACCAAGTGTTCATCGTTTACAGCGTGGACTACCAGGGTATCTAATCCTGTTTGCTACCCACACTTTCGCGCCTCAGCGTCAGTTACTGTCCAGGTGGCCGCCTTCGCCACTGGTGTTCCTCCTCATCTCTACGCATTTCACCGCTACACGAGGAATTCCACCACCCTCTCCAGTACTCTAGCCTTCCAGTCTCAGATGCAGTTCCCAAGTTAAGCTCGGGGATTACACATCTGACTTAAAAAACCGCCTACGCGCCCTTTACGCCCAATAATTCCGAATAACGCTTGCCCCCTCTGTATTACCGCGGCTGCTGGCACAGAGTTAGCCGGGGCTTCCTCTCCAGGTACCGTCAAGCTAAAGGGTTATTAACCCCCTAACCTTCGTCCCTGACGACAGGGTTTTACAGTCCGAAGACCTTCATCACCCACGCGGCGTTGCTGCGTCAGACTTTCGTCCATTGCGCAAAATTCCCCACTGCTGCCTCCCGTAGGAGTCTGGACCGTGTCTCAGTTCCAGTGTGGCCGATCACCCTCTCAGGCCGGCTACTGATCGTCGCCTTGGTGGGCCATTACCCCGCCAACTAGCTAATCAGACGCAGGATCCTCTCCTTGCCCCAGGCCTTGCGGTCCCCAGGTTTCACCGTAGACATCCCAGTCCACGGTCTCATGCGGTATTACCACTCCTTTCGGAGCGTTATTCCCCACAAAGAGGTAGATTCCCTACGCGTTACTCACCCGTCTGCCATGCACCTTGCGGCACATCCGACTTGCATGTGTTAGGCACGCCGCCAGCGTTCATTCTGAGCCAGGATCAAACTCTCAAGTTTCATTCTGAACTCTTGCTCCTCAGGGCTCTCACCCCTTGGATAAATGTTCTGGTCGAAAAATTGTTCTGAATTCCGTGCGACATCCTTAGACGCCCCACAGAACCCTCAAAGGCTTCCTATCTTCTATCCGGTTTTCAAAGACGCCCCTGTGCCTCAACACAGTCCACTTCAGCAACTTGGCTTCCCGTGGCACCTCGCAGCCTCAACTGCGCAGGACATTTAGACTAACACCCACATCCCAAAGTGCAAGAGAAAATTTACGCAGTACTGCGCCGGGCCTGCATCCACCCAGAGAAAGGCACTGAAAACCAAGGCTTTCTGCTGCAACAAGCGGGGGCAGGATTCTATGGCGCATCCGCCTCCAAGCCAACAACTGCCGCCCCATCCGCCTTGCCGATAGGATAGGCCCCTCATGGAGGCTGCGTGATCCACATCATCGGAGCAGGACTGGCTGGCTCTGAAGCCGCATGGCAGTTGGCCAATCGCGGGCACCAGGTGCTTCTCACAGAGATGCGTCCGCTCTGCCACACGGCAGCCCATACGACAGATCAGGCCGCCGAGATGGTGTGCTCCAACTCGTTCAAGAGCGATGATCCCAACTCGGCCACGGGCATCCTGAAAGCAGAGATGCAGCGCATGGATTCACTGATCCTGCGCTGCGCGGAAGACACCCGCGTCCCCGCTGGCAACAGCCTCGCCGTGGACCGCGTGGCCTTTTCTTCGGCCGTCACGCAGGCCCTGAGGACGCATCCAAACATTCGCTGGGAGACAGCGCACGCCACCGATCCCGATCTGAATCACCCGACCATCCTCGCGACTGGACCTCTCACCAGCGAACCGTTGACCGCCTGGCTCTCGGCGATCACGGGTTGCGGGCAACTGCATTTCTACGATGCCATCGCCCCCATCGTTGATCGCGACAGCATTGACATGGATATCGCATGGATGGCCGCGCGCTACGACAAGGGCGGCCCCGACTTCATCAACTGCCCGCTGAACAAGAGCCAATACGAAACCTTCCTCGATGCTCTCTTGGCAGCGGAGCGCGCGCCTCTGCATGATTTGGACACCCCCTACTTCGAGGCCTGTCTGCCCATCGAAGTCATGGCCGACCGCGGACGGGAAACGCTTCGCCATGGCCCCATGAAACCCGTTGGGCTGGACGACCCCCGCACCGGCCACTGGCCTCACGCGGTGGTCCAACTGCGCCAGGACACGCTGGCCGGTGAGCACTTCAACCTCGTGGGCTTCCAGACCCGCCTCAAGTGGGGCGCCCAGAAGGAAGTCTTCAGGTTCATTCCCGGTCTGGCACAGGCCGAGTTCGCGCGGTTCGGAAGCATCCACCGGAACACCTACCTCCAGGCGCCGCAGGTTCTAGATTCGACACTGCATGTCAAATCTGTTCCCAACCTCTGGGTGGCCGGCCAGCTCTCCGGTGTGGAGGGCTACCTTGAATCCGCCGCGGGTGGTCTGGCAGCGGCCTTCGCCGTGAATCGTGCGGCAAGAAACCTACCGGCTCTTCCCTTCCCCAAGGAAACGGTGTTGGGAAGCCTCCTCCACTACCTGGCGCACGCGTCCACCAAGGATTTCGGCCCCACCAACGCCATGCTTGGCCTGCTTCCACCCCTGCCAGACGGGGAAATCGATATCCGAGGGCTGAAGCGATCCGGAGGCCTGCGAGCAGTCAAGGCGGCCAAGGGCGCAGCCCACCGCCAACGGGCGCTGGCCAGCCTGGAAGCCCACCTGAGGGAATCGAACTAGGCGAGGTAATCGAACAGGTTTGTCTTGTTGACTTTCGCCAGCACGCTGAGGCTGGCGGACTGGATGACTTGGTCGCTCGCATACTCGGTGGCAGCCTGGGGATAGTCCGTATCCTGTTGCGTGTTCTGCAATCCTTGCAGGGAGACATTGAATCCCGACAGGGTGTCCTTGAGGGCGAGCAGCTGCGACTGTTTGCCACCCAGATCCACCTGAGCCTTGGTGAGGCTGTCGAGGCAGGCCGTCAGGTTGGTTGTGGCCGTGGCGGTGAGCGCGGCGTTATTGGTGGCCAATCCATCCCGGAGATCGGTAACGACTTTGAAGATGTCAGTGCTTGAGCCCTGGCCTCCTGATCCGAAAAACACCGAATCACCGGGGAGATTGGTCGCCACCACCGTGGTGTTGGTTACGTTGAGACTGATGGATCCCGCATTCCCCCAATAGTTGATGGGGCCGGCCGGAGGTGCTGCATCCTCGAAGGGAAGTGGATGCGCAGCGGTACCCTGAGTGGCCGTTCCAGCGAACAGGAACTTCCCCTGGCCCTTGGTATTCGCCAAATCAATGAGCGCGGTACGGATGGAATCCACTTCAGACGAAGCCGCACTTCCACCCTCCGCCGCCAGCTCCCCCAGCCGCTGCACCCGTTCGATGGCTGCTGCCACCACATCCTCAGACATGGACAGGTAGCCAAGAGCCGAATCCGCCTGCTTGATGAACTGGGTATTCGCATCGATGGAATTGCCTAGGCTGAGAACAGCCGCGGAGGCGGTGGGGTCATCCCCCGGGCCCGTCAGGCGATTGCCCGTGGAGATCCGCGTCTGGTTCAGCGCGAGCCGCTCCTTGGTGCGTTGAAGGGCCAGAAGCGATTGCTGGGTTTGGTTGGTACTCGGTGTGCGAAGGGCCATGGTTCACCTGCTTTCAGGCTTATTTGCCGAATTGATTCACCAGCTGATCGGTGAGCTGATTGATGACGCTGAGAAAACGCGCGGAGGCCTGGTACCCCCGCTGGAGGTTCATCATGTTTGCGGCCTCCTCGTTCAGGTCCACCCCCGAAACGCTGTCGCGCTGGGTTTGGAGCGCCGAAACCAGGTTCTGCTGAGTGTCCGTCTGGGCACGGTAGGTCTGGGACTGGGTGCCAACATCACTGATGAGGCTGCCCACCACATTGCTGAAGGGGCCGGCATCCGGCACGCCGTCTCCGTTGGTATCCACCGTGGCAGTGGCAGCCTGAAGGTTTCCAATGGCGTTCGCCCGGGAGTTGTCACCCTTAACTCCGGCCGCAGAGGCGGCGGCGATGAGCGAAGGGTTCCCCACGATGGCTGCATTCACTGAGAGCGCATTCACCATGCCTTTGTAGAAAGTGGCTGCGGAGACCGTGGTAGGAAGCCCCGTCCCGCCATTGGCCACGCCCCCCTGGAAGAAGTCGTTGCCAGTGGTGACACCATCGGCGGCATAGCCGGTTCGGTGCAGTTGGTTCACCTGCCGCGCCACGCCGGCCGCGATTTGATCGAGCTGTCGCTGGAAGCCCACCAGGATGTTGTCTCGCAAATCGAGCTTGGCACCCAACTGGCCGTCCTTGATCCCGGCGGTGACGTCGACCAAGCTCCCGCCCATGACTGAGTTGACCCGGAGATGGTTGTCCAGAGCCGCCCCGCCAGGCGTAGTCTGGAGGTTGTAGGATCTGCCCCCGCTCACCAGAACCGCCGCACCCGTGTCCAGCGTGATCTGGTATTCCCCCTTGGAGCCTTCAAACACGTTGATGCCCACCAACTCGGCGAGCTTATCGGTCAGCGCCTTCCGCTGATCCCGGGCATCGTTATTGGAACCGGGCACGGTTTCTGTTGTGATCTGCTGGTTCAAGTTGGCGATCTGGCTGGTGAGGGTATTCACCGCAGTCACGAGGCTTCCCACCGCCTGATCTGCGATATTGCGCTGCGCATCAAGCAGGCTGTAGCGCGACTGCAAGCCCGTGACCATGGTCTGAGCCTTGCCGACCACGTTCGTGCGGAGGGAGGGATCTTCCGGGTGGGCAGCAAGCGATTGGAAGCTCTGGAAAAAATCCTGGATCTGCGCAGAAATGCCTGTGGTTCCAGTGTCTCCAACACTGGAGGCGATGGCATCCACCCCTGAATAGCGTTCTGAAGCTCCAGCCCCCTTGGCAGTCTCCCGGTAGATCTGCAGGTCCAGGAAGCGGTCCCGGATGCCCGTGACCGTGTTCAACGACACGCCCGATCCGAAGTACACGTTTCCTTGCATCATGGATTGATTCGCCGACATGTCCGCCCGTTGCCGTGTGTACCCCGGGGTATTCACGTTCGCGATGTTATGACCCACCACCCCCAGCGCGGCCTGCTGGGCCTGCATCCCGGAAAGGCCGATGTAGAGACTTGCATTGAGGCCAGGCATGGCTACACCTTTTCGTGCAGGCGGGGCGTGAGCATGGGAGCGTCGGCAGCAATGCCGCTGCGTCCATAGGCAGGGGCGCCGGACAAGCCGACGAGGGTGGCGCGCAGGGGCGCCTGAAGCCCCATGAGGAGGGTCTGAATGGAGGCAATGCGCTGTTTAAGGACCTGGGCGCTCTTCAGATCTTCCGGCCACCACACGAGTTCGGACCACCGGATGTTGGCAAGGAGGGGTGAGGGGTCTTCGCCCTCCATCAATTTGCGTTCAAGGGCATCCAGTAGTTCCGGCACGGCATGCAGCATGGAAGGCCTCCTCCATGGCCTTAGGGCAAGCCTCAGGCCAAGAGATCCAGGTGTAGCCGGGCACCCTCTGCCGGGCCTCCGCGCTCCTCCTCGGTTTCGGGATCTTCGGAGGCGCCCGTACCGTGCTGCCGATCACTTGGCTGGTCCTGCGCGCCGTGCTCGGTCAATTTCAGGCCATCCGCGCCATTCACATCCGAAACATCATCCATGGCCTCGGCCAGCTTGGCGTCGAAGGCCTGCCGCCGGGCCTGTTCCCGCTGAACCTGGAAGCCCCCCTCCATGGCCTGCCTGACCGTCTCAACCGCAGCGGTCTGAAGGATCTGACGTTGTCCCAGGGGACTGATCATGCCCTCACCTTGAGGGCCTGGGGGCTAGGAATGGCGTCCTGACGCCAAATGTTCCTTGATGAGCCCTTCGGCCACAGCCTCTCCATCGGGGTTATAGGAATCAGTATCGAGCTGGCTCTTGATGGCTTCCACCTTCTCCATCCGGACGTCCGGCACCACGGCCAAGGCCTCCTGGGCCACAGCGACAAGCCGGGCGGCGGAAGAAACCTGGACTGCATCCATCGCATCCGTCGCAGCGGATGCGGCGACAGGGGCTGACGAGGAAACGCCGGATGCCTTGGCACCCGCCACCCCCTGGGCACTGCCCACACCGCTCGATTTACTGCTGATGCGCATGATGACCTCGACAAGGTTCTATCGGCAGTTTGCCAAGAACCTTCAACCCCTTGGGAGTTCTTTTTCATGGCCGCTTTTTTCAGCCTGGGTCCATGCAGCTTTCAGTCGATCAGCTAAACCCCAGCCATGGCCGGTAGTTACCGCCCGGTCGACCACGGCTTGATCCATGAGGTACTCGTACGTAGATCGGGATTGGCCGGAGTCCCCAAAGAGCCCCGAGGGCTGCACCGTCTTCCGCATGGTTTGGAAGAGGAGGCCCATGAGCAGGCCCTCGAACTGCCGAGCCGCCTTCTCCGTTTTCTCGTCGGCATCTGGCAGCGCCTGGGCCCCTTGGGCCTGAGCCACCGGATTCAACGTCGGCAACCCCTGGGTAATCACAGCACCCTCAGTTCAGCCTGGAGCGCGCCGGCTTCCTTGATGGCCTGCAGAATGGCCACCAGATCCCGCGGGCTCACACCCATGCCATTCAGCATTTCGGCCAGCTTGCCCACGCTTACACCGGGTTCAACGGTCACGGTCTTGGGCTTGTCCTCCACCGCGGTCACATCCTTCTTGGTGGCCTGGACCGTCTTGCCCTGGCTGAAGGGCGCAGGTTGGCTCACCAGAGGGGTAGAACTCACCATGATGCTCAGCCCCCCCTGGACGATGCTAACGGCACCGATGCGCACGTCTGAGCCAAGGATCACGGTGCCCGTGCGTTCGTTCACCACCACCCGGGCCTTGGGCTGCAGCTGCACATTCAGATTCTCCAGCCGTGCCACCAGCTCCACGGCTCGGCCTTGGAATTCCTTGGGGATGGTCAGTTCAACCGTGCGCGCGTCCAAGGGCCTGGCCACCTTTTCGCCCAGTTCCTCATTGATGGTGTGGACCACCCGGATGGCGGTGGTGAAGTCTTCTTCCATCAGGCTGTAGCGCAGGGTGGCACGGGCATTGAAGTCGCCACCCACCTCGCGTTCGATGATGCCGCCGTCGGGCACCCGGCCCACGGTGGGATGGTTCTTCGTCACCGAGGCGCCGCCAGCCGAGGCACTGAAGCCACCGACCAGCAGGGGCCCCTGCGCCACGGCATAGGTCTGCCCATCGGGCCCTTGCATGGCGGTCATGAGCAGGGTGCCACCTGCCAGAGATTTCGCATCGCCAGTGCTGGAAACCGTGACATCCAGGCGCGAACCGGCCCGGGCGAAGGGTGGCAATTCCGCCGTGACCATGACCGCCGCCACGTTCTTCACCTTCACAGTGGTGGGGTTCACCGTCAGCCCCTGGCGGGACATGAGATTCGTGAGCGACTGCACCGTGAACTTCGTCTGGTCCTTGTCGCCAGTGCCATCCAAACCCACCACCACGCCATAGCCCAGCAACTGGTTGCCGCGCACGCCCTGGAGCCGGGCCACATCCCGGAGCTTGGATTCGATCTTCTTGTCCGTCTTGGCGAGATCCGCCCCGCAAAGGGTGAGGGCCGCCAGGAAGAGAGCTGCGAAGCGCATGGGAATCTCCTAGAACGGCCAGACATAAGCCAAAAGCCTGCTGATGAAGCCCGGCTTGAGGGTTTCATCCACCACCCCCTGCCCGCCGTAGCCGATGCGGAGCTCGGCCACCTGCCCGGAGGTGATGCTGTTGGTCGCATCCAGCATGTGGGGATCGAGCATCCCGGCCACATAGAGGCGCTGGGTTTCGTTGTTCAGCTGGATGTCGCGGAAACCCTCAAAGATGAGGTTGCCATTGCCCACCACTTTGACCACCCGGGCCGTGACCGTGGTGGTGAACGTGGCGCTGCGGCCGGTGGTGCCGGTTCCCGCGTACTTGCTGGCGGTTCCCGTGGACTTGTCGGAGTTGCTGCTGCCGATGCCGAAGCCAGCCAGGGCACTGAAGAGGTTCGGGCTGCTCAGCTTGTTGCTCCCCGTACGGTTGGTGGTCACATCCGCCTTGGTGATGGCGTTGGTGCTTTCGCTGATCTTCAGCGTCACCAGGTCGTTGACCCGGAAAGCTCGGAGGTCGGCCACCATGGGGCGGTCCCGCCACAGGCTGCCCTCGTTCAGAGGCTGCATGGCTGGTGCCTCTTCCACATAGGGAATGGCAGGCTTTTTGGCCAAGTTGGCATCGTGGCGCTTGGGGATCGAGCAGCCGAATCCCAGCAGGAGCAGGGTGATGGGCAGCATTTTCCTCATGGAGCACCTCCAGTCCTAGCTGGAGCGAGGATGGTGCCAAACGCTAGGAGCCCGTCCAAGTCATGGGTGGGGGCTGCACTGGGGCGCCAGCCGAGGGAGGCAAGGAAGGCGACGAAGGCCTTGGCGGTTCCAAGGACGAGGAGGCTGACGCCGCATCCCGACGGCTGCCACCCCAGCCCGGAGGGTTGATGGCAAAGGGCCCCCATGCTGTGTCGGTGGGCTTGAACGGTGAACCTGCACCGCCCTGCGCCCCCCCTCCTTGCCTGGAGGCCCTTTGCCGTCAATGCAGCCCCTATCGATGACCTGGACTGGCTCCTAGGCCAGGGCCACCAGAATTCGGTCATGCCCTGCAAAATCTTGATGAACCATGGCTTTAGCCCAGCCTGCCCCCATGGCTCGACGGCAAAGCTCTCCCCCCTGCCCGGCGCCGATTTCCAGGAGACAGGCCGGAGCCTGCCGGGCCTTGGCCTGGACCAGGAGAGCCTCCGAAAGGGCAAGGCCCCGATCTGGGGCAAAGAGGGCCGAAGTCGGCTCGAAAGCCAATTCCCGCTGGAGGGTGAGCCTGTCCGCCGGATCCACGTAGGGGAGGTTGGCCACCACCAGGCCGAGAGGTTCCGGGATGGGATCCAACAGGCTTCCGTGGTGAAACCACACCGCAGCCCCTAAGGCCCGAGCATTTTGTTCGGCCACCATCAAGGCGTCCTGGCTGAAGTCCGAAGCCGATACCTGCCAATTGGTTTCCAGGGCGAGGCTTACGGCGATGATGCCGCTGCCGGTGCCCACATCGACACACCGGTCGACTTTCAACCTCCCCCCCACGTCCAGTGCGGCTTCCACCAGCAGTTCGGTTTCCGGGCGGGGAATCAGGGTGGCTGGCGTCACCTGGAAACGGCGATCCCGGAAGAGGCTCCAGCCCAGGATATAGGCCCAAGGCTCACCTGTGCGACGGCGCCGCACCCATTCGCTCACCTGTCGCCGCGCCTCCTCCGGCACCTGCTCGGCCCCGTGGATGGCCATCCAGCTGCGGGAAAGGCCAAGCCCTTCCTCAAACCAGCGGATGCACTCGGCGTGCGCCTCCTCGGGATCCAGGAACACGGCCAGGGCCGCGGCCAGATCGAGGCGAAGCTGAAGGTAGGTCTGAGCCATCTCTCCAGGTTATCCCGGGAGAGGGGCTCTCGAAGGCCCCGTTTTCAGGCCATCAGCGCCTTGGCGCGCTCCTGGCTCTGCTGGGCGACGATCTCGTGGAGGCTGCCGCCGTGGCTGTCCATGGTGACCACCAGGGGGAAGTCCTCGACCTCGATGATCCAGAAGGCCTCGGGGCTGCCGAACTCCTCCAGCATCTTCACGTCCACCACCCGCTTCACGCGCTCCGCCAGCAGACTGCCCGCGCCGCCGGTGGCGTGGAGGTAGACGGCGCCGGTCTTCTGCAGGCCTTCGCTGGTCTTCTTGCCCATGCCGCCCTTGCCGATGACGCCGCGCACCTTGTAGGTTTCAATGACATCGGCCTGGTAAGGTTCCTCGCGAATGCTGGTGGTGGGGCCGGCGGCCACGAAGGACCAGGTGCCGTCCTCATTCTTCCTGACGACGGGCCCGCAGTGGTAGATGACCATGTTTTCGAGGATGGGCTTCAGCCACTCGGGCTTCTGTTCCTTCATGAACTTATGGCCGATGTCGCGGCTGAGGACGACGCGACCGTTGAGCAGCACCTCGTCGCCCACCTTGAGCTGGCGGATCTGGTCTTCGGTGATGGGGGTGGTGAGTCGGATCATGGGAGCCTCACAGATCGTAGGAGGGCTGGCCGCTGGCCGCGAGGGTGACGGTGCCGCGGCGACTGCTCCAGCACATGTAGCTGATGCTCACGTAGAAGCTCGCGGGGTGGCGGTACATTTCCTCCACCATGAGGCCCAGCACCGTGGTGTTGCCGCCGTAGCCCATGGGGCCGATGCCCAGGGTATTCAGATCCTTGGTCAGCTCCTGCTCCAGGGCATCCAATTTGGGATCGGCGTTCGGGGTGCCGAGCTTGCGCAGGATGAGCTCCTTGCTCTTCTCGTAGCCGGTGACGCGGTCCCCGCCGATGGCCACGCCGAGAATGCCGGGGCTGCAGCCCTGGCCCTGCGCCTTCACCACGGCATCGATGATGCACTTGCGCACGCCCTTGATGTCGCGGCCAGCGCCGATGGCGGCATCCGGCAGGCGGTACTGGGCGCCCACGTTCTCGCAGCCGCCGCCCTTCTGCATGACGGAGATTTCGACCTCCGGCCGGTCCCATTCCTCGAAGTGGATGGCGGGGTGGTGCTCATGGAAGGGATCCATGTTGTTGCCGCTGTTCTTGCCGCTGAGAGACTCCACGCAGTTGGGGCGGAGCCACACATTCTTGGTGGCCTGAGCCACGGCTTCGCGGATCTGCTTCTTGGCGGCGCGCTGACTCAACCCGAAGGGATGGCGCACCCAGAAGATGATAGAGCCCGTGTCCTGGCAGAGGGGCGTCACCTGGCCATCGGACAGGTTGATGTTGCGCACCATGTCGTTCAGGGTGTTGAAGGCGCGGCTGCCCTCCTCCTCGGCGTCGCGGCCCTTCACGATGGCCTCGATGACATCCTGGGGCAGGCGGCTGGTGGTGCGCCGCAGCAGTTCGAGCACAGGCTGGGTCAAGTCGAGGGCCTTCAGGTTCGACAGGTCCGCCTTCCATCCCTCGGGCAGCACCGATTTGGATTCCACCACCTCGTGGGAAGTCAGGTTGGGAATGACGCATTCGGACATGGGCCCTCCGGGAATCGGACTTCCATGATCCGCCCTGCGAACCTCACGCTCAAGTGATCAATGTCCGGTTCGGATTGGAACTCACCGGCCCCAGGCGCGGCAGAGCGCCAAAGTCAGATCCAGGAGCGGCGCCTCGCTGCGGGAGATCGCCATGCCTTTCAGATCCTTTTCGCATTGATTGACCCGCCCCAGAAGGGCCTTGGCCCCCTTGGGCTTGAGCTTGGCCAAAGCCCCGCGGTAGCCATCCAGCAGGAAAGCCTGCTTGGGGGACAGGCCCAGGGCCGTGAGCAGTTCTCCTCCCTTGAGCCCTGCGGCCTCCGCCTCCACCAGCCTCAGCAGACGGTCCACCTCGCGGCGCACCTGCCCGAGCATCATCAAGGGCTCGTCGCCATCCTCCAGGGCCGTGCGCAGGGCTCTGAGGGCACCGGCCGCATCGCCCTTCTGCCAAGCCCCGGACCAGGCAAAGGCCTTCTGCTCGGCCAAACGGAAGGTCACCTGATCCACCATGGCCTCGTTCACGCGGCGGTCCTCCGCCAGGAGGTCCAGCACTTCCAGGGCCCGCTTGAGCATCCCGGGGTTGCCGCCCTGCCGCTGGGCCAGCAGGGTGCTCGCAGCGCCTTGCAGCACCAGCCCCATCCGCTTGGCCTCGGTCTCGATGAAGCCTGCGATCTCCAGGGGCTCCAGGGCTCCCACCTTCAAGACGCGGCCCGCCTTGGTCCAGTCCGTCCAGGGTTTGGCACCCAGCGCCTTCCCCGGCGCGGTAGGCAAGGTAGACCAGGCCACCAGCAGGAGGTTCACCCCAGTCGGCGGTTTTTCCAACATCGCCTTGACCGAGGCCGGCAGCTCCTTCGCCCGATTGAACAAGTTGTCGGCGGCAGGCACCAACACCGTGCGGGCCTCCGCCCCCAGGGGTGCAGCCTCCTGCAGGGCCGCCATCACTTCGGCCCAGGGACAGCCCTCGGCGCAAACGGTCAGCGTGAAATCAGCCCATTCCGGGTCCACGTGTTTCTGCTTCCAGCCCTCCACGGCAGCCCGCCGCGCATCGCCATCCTCGCCATGGACGAGGGCGAAGCTCTGGTTCAGCCAGGCCGCAGGCGCCGCCATCACTCCGACCCTTCCAGCAGCTGGGTGAGGAAGCTTTCGGCGAAATCGTCCGCCAGGCTTTCAATGATCTGCACTTCGCGGCTTTCAAAGCTGGCGAAATTCTGATCCACGCGGTACTGGTTCGAGAAGGTGAGTCCCCGGCGCGACAGCACCACCGCGCCCGTCTGGCCATCCAGCAACTCGACGCTGGCCACCACCGCCACTTCCACGCGGGAGGCGGAGCCGGCACTGGCCTTGGTTTTGTCATTGCCGAGGGTCAACCCGATGGGCCGCGACTTGTAGTCCTCGAGGGTGCCCTGCAAGACCCATCGTGAGGGCTCGCCCTGGGCCACCAGCCGCCAAGGACTGGCAGCCACCAGGCGGTTTTCCAGGGCCCGCGTGAAGCGGTCCTCAAGCCCCAGCCGTGGCGTGAGGTTGCGGAAGCGCGCCAGGCGGATGGTTTCCCCCCGCTTGGCCCACGCCGCCGACCGCTGCTGCCGGTCGAGGCGGTGGTAGCCGCAACCGGAGGCAAGCATCAGGGCGAAGCACAGGGCCCCGGCGCGGGAGATGGTCACGGGTGGTAGATGCCCACATAGGGCAGGTTGCGGAGCTTGCCATCGAGATCCAGCCCATAGCCCACGACGAAGTGATCCTCGATGGTGAAGCCGACGTAATCCACCGGCACCGCGACTTTGCGGCGGGAGGGCTTGTCCAGCAGGGTACAGATCTTCAGGCTGAGGGGTTCTCGGTCCTTCAGCAGGTTGCTCACCTTGAAGAGGGTCAGGCCGGTATCCACGATGTCTTCCACCACCAGGGCATGGCGGCCTTGGATGCTGCGGTCCAGGTCCTTGAGGATGTGCACCTCGCCGGTGCTCTCCAATCCGCCGCCATAGCTGGAAACCTGCATGAAGCTGATGTCGAAATCCATCGCCATGGCCCGCACCAGGTCGGCGAAAAAGGGGAACACCCCGTTCAGCAGGCCCACCACCACGAGATCCTTGCCCGCGTAGTCCTTCACCAGTTGGGCGCCGAGCTGCTGGACCCGGTCTCGGATCTGCGCCTCAGACAACAAGGGGGTGATGCGGTCACGCATGAAAGCTCCTGGGAACGGAATGATTCGGGCATCCGTGTCCTTCGTCCATTCAACCTCAGGTGCCCATCCCGGGTCCATCCACTGAGGGCGGATTTGGCTTGATCCCCGCCGTCGGAGCCTAACATGATGGCGGTTGCCACCTTGAGTGAGACCTTGATGACCCAAACGGCACCCCTGACCGGCGAGCGGAGTCCCGACCCCAGCTCGCCGTACCACTCCCCGGAGGTCCGGATCTGGGTGGAAGAGGCTCAGCGGGGTGATCAGGCGGCCTTTGGCTCCCTGGTGCGCCTCTTCTCGCGGGATGTCTACGGCAAGGCTTTTTCCATCCTGAAGAACCACCAGGATGCTGACGACGTGGTGCAGGAGACCTTCATCCGCGTCTTCCGCGCCCTGCCCGGCTTTCGCTTTGAATCCTCCTTCCGCACCTGGCTCATCACCATCGCCACCCGCCAGGCCCTGAACTACCGGGAGCGGGTGACCAAGGAACACGAAAGCCTCGAAGGCCCCGATGGGGTGGCCGACCACGCCGCCCTGCGCGTGGAGGAGACGCAGATCACCGCCACGCTGGATCAGGAGGCGCGCCGATTGCTGCGGGAAGCCCTGCCCAAGCTGCCCAAGCGTCAGAAGGAAGCCCTCACCCTCAAGCTGCAGCACGATTGGAAATACGAACAGATTGCCCAGGAAATGGGCACCTCCGTGGGCAGTGTGAAGGCCCACATCTTCCATGCCATCCAGAATCTCACCCGATACGTGAAAGGAGGTCGGCCATGAACCTGCCCCTTCCCACTCCCGAAGCCTGCACCCGAACCCTGGATGCCGTGCTGCTGGATCCCCTCGATCCCGGCGCCAACGCGGAGGCCCATATGCGCACCTGCCGAGCCTGCTCCGAGGCCCGCGTGGCCTATCTGGCCCAAGAAGAAGCCCCCGAGGCGCTCGCCCCCATGGGCTACTTTGAACGCCTGCCTGAGCGGGTGCTGCGCAAGCTGCCCGCCCGCCCGCTTCTGCACCACCGGGTCACGCCCTTCACTTGGATGGCGGCCGCGGCCCTGCTTGTGGCTGTGGGCGGGGGCGCCTTCTGGGCCGGTCAGGCCAACCGCACCCCTTATGTGGAAGCGACCCGGCAACCCGAGATCGTTGAAACCACTGATTCCGATACGCCTTTCCATGATCATGAAGAGGACGTCGCCCAAGTCCAGACGCTGAACCCTGAGGAAATGAAGGCACTCTTGAAGCATCTCGACACCCCCCAGCCCTCTCCGAGGTGATCATGTTCCGCCCACTCATCCTCGCCTCCGCCCTTTGCCTTGTGGCCCTTCCCAGCCGGGCTCAGGGTGAGGAGGACCGCCCTCTCTTGCGATTCCGCATGGATCAGTTGCAGCAGACGGTGGGGCTGCCGGAACCTCAGGCCAAAGCCGTGGTCGACCGTTGGTCACGCTACGACCAGGATCAGTTTGAAAAGACGAAACAGATTCAGCAGCTGCGGCATCGTTTCAACGACATCCTGCTGGGGCCCGGCGCCGAGGAGGACAAGAGCGCCAAGGTCAGGCCTCTGCTGGATCAGTACGTTGAATTGCGGCGGCAGCAGATGGAGTTGAAGCTGAAATTCGAAGACGACATCCGCGCCAAGCTCAACCCCGCCCAGCAGGTCCGCTTGATCCTCCAGGTAGAGGACATGCAGCGGCGCATGGCCGACGCCATCAAACAAGGGCTCATCAACCGCCCCGGACGCCCATTTCGGCGAGGCGTCCAGCGGCCCTAAAGCCTAAACCTGGGGCGCCTCCAGAATGACTGGAATCACCAGGGGCCGAGTCTGGGTGGTCTTCCGAATGATCCGGCGCAGAGCCAGGCGCAGGGTGTCGCGCAGCGCCTCGCCATCTGCTCGGACAGCAGCGGGTGCCTGTTCGTAGGCCTGCCGCGCCACACCCGCCAGCAGGTCGGCGTAGGCATCGTCGTCTGACAGCATGACGAACCCCCGGCTGAGAATGGTGGGATTGGCGGCCAGCTCGCCGGTCTGCGGATCCACCAGAAGCGTCGCGAACACCACACCATCTTCCTGCAGGATGAGGCGATCCTTCACCACGCGCGCGTCCACCATGTGGTCCACGCCTTCATGCACGAAGCACTTGCCCACGGGAACAGCGCCGACCATGTCCACCTGGCCATCCTCGAGCAGGCGCAGACAAAGGCCGCCATCCAACAGCGAGATGCGCTCGGAAGGCCAGCCCAGCGAGGCGGCCAGGGCGCCATGGGCGCGGAGGTTCCGGTAGGTGCCATGCACAGGCACCATGTGATTGGGCCGCACGGCCCGGATGAGATCGGCCAGTTCATCGCGGCTGCCGTGACCGGAGGCGTGGACCGGGCCGAGGCCTTCGAGGGAGGTCTCCGCGCCAAGCCGTTCGGCATCATCCAGCATGCGGGAGATGGCCACCTCGTTGCCGGGGATGGCCCGGGCGCTCACCACCAGACGATCACCGGGCTCCATGGGCAGGCCCTTCACTTCGCGCCGCAGCAGCCGGGCCAGCCCGCTCATGGGCTCACCTTGGCTGCCCGTGCAAAGCACCAGCAGCTCATCCCTGTCGAAGAGATGCGCATCCTTGGCGTCCACGAGAATGTCATCCGGAAGGTGCAGATGCTTGAGCGACCGGGCCAGGGTCATGTTGCGGTCCAGGCTGCGCCCCAGGATCACCACCCGGCGGCGGAACTCGTAGGCCAGATCCACCAACGTCTGCAGCCGGTGGATGTTCGAGCTGAAAGTCGCCACGAAGAGGCGTCCCTTGGTCTGCTCGAAGGCCGCTTCCAGTCCTTCGCGGCAGACGGATTCCGAAGGCGAGCGCCCTGGTCGGCCGACATTGGTGGAATCCGCCATGAGCAGGCGCACACCTGCGTCGCCCAGCGCCTGCAGGCGCTCCAGCCCCGTGAGTCGGCCGTCCAGAGGCTCAGGGTCCAGCTTGAAATCGCCGGAATGCACCAGCACCCCCTGGGGTGTGTGCAGCGCCAGCGCGCAGGCATCGGGAATGCTGTGGGTGACGGGAATCCACTCGGCCTCGATGTCGCCCACCTTCACTCGGCCATAATCCTTCACGGAGCGCAGCAACTCCGGATCGAGGCCATGCTCGCGAAGCTTGCCTTCCACCAGTCCCAGGGTGAAAGCGGTGCCATACACAGGCACAGGCCAGCGGCGCAGAAAATAGGGCAGCGCGCCGATGTGATCCTCGTGGCCATGGGTGAGGAGCACGGCCTGCAGCCGGTCTGCGAAGGGCTCCAGATAGGCGAAGTCCGGCACGATGGAGTCGATGCCCGGCTGGTCATCCGATGGGAACAGCTGACCGCAATCCACCAGGAAAAGGCTTTGGGCGTCATGCACCACCAAGGCGTTCATGCCGAATTCGCCGAGCCCCCCGATGGGGATCAGCCGCAGTTCCCCGGCGGCGGGGGCTTCGGTCCAGGCTTCGAATTCGGGAGCTACGGGCATGACGATGGGAACACCTCCGGGTATTGAATCAACAGGATGCGGATTGCCTTCAGCCATGCGGAAGGCGCGATCACTTCGGCGCGAAGCGTGGGGTCGAGCCCCGCCTCCAGCAGAGCCGCCGCGGGCAGGGTTCCCTGCCAGTTGTTGGCCAGGGTCTTGCGGCGATGGGCAAAGGAACGGTGCAGCACCGCGAGCAGGGCTTGGCGCTCCGCCAGAGAAGGCGGTTCCTGCACCGGCTCGAAGAGCACCACGGCCGAATCCACCTTGGGTGCCGGACGGAAGGAACCAGGGCCCAGCTTCACCAACCGGGTGAGCCGAGCGCAAAGCTGGGCCAGCACCGACAGCGGGCCGTAGGCCTTGGTGCCGGGCACGCCCATGAGCTTCTGGGCCACCTCCAACTGGAACATGAGCACCATGCGGTCCCAGGGGATGCCTTCGGTCAGCAGCCGGGCCAGGATGGGCGTGGCCGCGTTGTAGGGCAGGTTCCCAATCACTGACCAGGCCTCTCCCTCGGGCAAAGGCAGGCGAACCGCGTCCCCCTGTAGCAGGTGGAAATGGGGCTCAGAGCCGAACCGATGTGCCAGCAAATCGCAGGCCTCCGGATCCAGGTCCACGGCCCAGAGAGGCCTCCCATCCGCCAGCAGCCGCTCCGTCAACACCCCCGGCCCCGGCCCAATTTCCAACAGGCGCGAAGCACTCGAACCGAGGGCCGAGCCCACAATGGACGAGATGGCCCCCTCGTTCACCAGAAAGTTCTGGCCAAAGGCCTTTTTGGGGCGCAGGCGGGCGATGGGAGAGGGTTCCGGCACAAGATCAGGGTACCACCGACGGGGGCTGGCATGAAAAGGGGCCCTAAAGGGCCCCCTGAAATTGCGGGTAAAATACTGGAATCAATTGGGGACGGTCGTATTTGGAAAGGCGATGGAAGTTGTGATGCGCATGTGTGAATCCGTCGTATGCCTTTCACAGTAGAAAAAATCAAATTGATAATTGAGGCCAACGACTAGGCCAAGGTCATCTAGATTAACGGACTTAGAAATGGAGTTATGAACCCCGCCGAGATCAATGACCAATTTCTTATTAATGAAAACCCATACGTCATCATCCCCCGTGAAGGTGAATGTTTGCCCCTTTTTATAGGTAAAGGTAGTGTGAATCTCATAGGTGTAATGGAAATTATGACCACTGGTTTTTTGAGCATTCCCATTTGTACCAGTAGTATAGCCATCGCCAGGGTTATTGTAGATGTAATTCCCCTGGAGCTTGTTATCAATCGGGAATTGAGCATCATTTATATAGGTATAAACACCGGGGTTATTGACAGGATCAGTCTCTTGCAACGGGATAGTATATTGCATTTGATAGGGTTGCAGGTCGTTAGGTCCGTGTGGTGACGGAAAATCAGTCCACCATGCCTTAAAAGTCGCTTCACTATGAATGAGACTATTCGAAAAGGAAGGATTGTTATATACGGGCTTATTGTCAGGGCCGAGGTCGGTCTTGACCATGCCGTTCCACTGACTTCCATATTTACATTCAAAATCAGGGTTGATCCAGGGCTTTAGGGGATCAAAAGGCACGTATACCTTGGTTGTACCCGACAAATAGTAGGGAACAAGGTTGGCTAAATTACCATCCCCAGGATAGACATATACTGGCGGCGTAGCAGTCTTGCTAGTAAAAGGCTCAGAGGGCGAAAAATCTCGAATGGTTCCCGTCAGATTAAGATACCCGTCACAAATGAGTTTTCCTGTATATTTAATGCTTCCATTAATTATACTACCGGGAATAGTTGTACAAGTCGTTCCCGTGGTAACAACCATATCAGGGGATGGGCTAGTAAGGGGAAGCCCATTAGCAGACACCGCAGTAGCCGTAATTATTGTTTTGGCATTCGCTTTCACATAAAGTGTAAAGGATCCATCAGCTGCGGTGACGGTCTTATAGCTCCCAAGGTAACCATTGGTTGGATCTACAGCAGGATCAACACCTTTAGCCACGACCACGGCACCGGCCACTGGGGCAGTTCCGTTATTTCTAACAACTGTACCTGTAACGCAAGTCGTGGCAGACGCCATATCTGCATTCCAAGTGGAAAAATGGGCCACGGTACCTTCGTAATACTGACCCAACCCCTCACCGGCTAGAGTTAGCGTCCCCTCTTTCACCCAACGGTTTTGGGTTGAATCATAGTAGAAAGCAGGCACGGTAGCAGGGGGAGCACCGTTCCAATAGGCCGACGCCAAAGGAATACGGATCATGGCAAGTTGCCCGGAGGCCAGATTTAGACGTGCTCCTTTACTATCCGTGAACGTGACATCCAGAGCGCCGAAACTTTCGATTTGTTCACCCGTGGTGGACTGGTAATCGCCGGGCATCAGCGCAGGCTCCGTCGAAGGGTCTATTGGGGTGAGGCTTGCGGTCACGGGGTAGCTCGGAAGAGCCCCTCCGAGGGCTACCAGACTGTTGGCAGGAAGAACCACCTGCGCAGGACCATCTGGCACAGAAAGGGTCGCGCCGGTGGCCAAATTCAGAATGTCGATGTGGGTAGAAGGCAGCAAAGCTGCATCAACCTGAATCTTCCCTCCGGCTAGAAGGCTTGAAATCCGATGGGTTTCGCCAAAATTGGGAGCAGTAATCGAAATCTGTTTCCGACCTGCGGGGGAAACAACCAGCGAATAGCTGCCATCCGTAAACGTGGTGGTAGAAACTTGGCCATCCGACACCAATGCGCCAGCAATTGGCCGGTTTGATTTGTAATTAGTCACCACGCCGGTCACCAAAGCACTGGCGGGTGGTGTTGGAGGTGTGGTGGTACCGCCATCCGTTTTGGCGGTGCCTCCGCCACCGCAGGCGGTATTCAGTCCCAACATACCTAGAAGGAGGCCTTGAAGCAGGATGCCAAAAATTAAGGCATTGGAACGTCGGCACACATTCCCACGTACCTGCACAGCTTGGAATGGAAATGAGGGACTCATGATGCCTCCCTATGGGTGTTGGGTCGAAAAAGGTTAATCAAGAAAATCGAACTGTCGAGAATCAAGCCTCAGCGGCAGCACCAGTGAACATCACTTAAACCGCAGACAATTTTGGAAACATCATCGTACCGTTCGCCAGACCTTTGGTCCCGCAAAGGCTTTGTCTAATGATCCGTCGAAGGATTTGATTTTCAGATTAGGCACAGTCGTTGTTGGGTCAGTTGCCGCTGGGAGCATTCCAGCCTGCAAAGCAGAAAGGATGCTCTTTGGGGAGAAGCGACTCGCAAGACCGACCCAGGTAAAAATTTCACCCGAAGCACATCCCTGAACTTTCATGCTCGAATCCCAAGCAGCGCCTGTACCCGGGAAGGTTGGAGTCATGACATTACAGACCTGAACCGTGCGCGTGGAACCAGTTCCGTTGCTGCACGGGTTGCTATCCGCATAACCCGTGGGGGAGAAATAGCTATAGAACAACTTGCCACTAAGTACTATGGGAGTCACCAACCCCTTAGCGACATAACTTTCGGTTGCGCCCCTCGTCGGGAAATTCAAGTAATATCCATATTTATCTTTGAGATAGAAATCGGCGCTGCCGGGTTGAATTACCGTTGCAGAAGGACTCGTTTGATCGCTCATATTCGCCAATTCGTCTGTCGTAATGCCACCCGCGGAATCAATTCCCAGCTTGAAGCTATCTTGCCGATCGAATACCACCGTCAAGCGATGCTGAGTGGGCCTGGAATTAACCGAGGTGCCCGAATACAGCTTATCCATCGGGTTGTTGCGGTCACCACTCACAAGTGCAATACCAACCGTAAGTGGTGTCACAAAGGGCGCCGAAGTCCTTGGGTAGAAGTTGGACACGAGGAAGGGTGCGGGCAAAGTGCTCAATAGTCCATCCGGGCGATCCTGGTGGTAAACGGGGCGAGGGGAAGTCGACCAATTACCAATGTTGGCGGAATCTACCCGGAACCCGGACATACCCGTGACGAGATTATCTGCGGTGGAGCCGAGAGCCCAGAGTCCGCCAAAGAAGTCGGTAAAGTAGGCTCGTTCCGTCAGCCCAGCGTATGGTGTCACTTGCATTGGCACGACGCCCGCCGCAACCGGACCATTCCCCGTTAGATCCCAGGCGCTGACAACGGCGCCAGTCGTCACATCAAGAGCAAACACCGAACGGCCCAATGGCGTTTTCGCATTGGCAGATGGATAGTTGGTTTCGATTTCGGGGAGACTGAACCCACCTCCCAAAAATACAACATCCTTTATGATTTGAGTGGCGCCAGACCCGGTCAGAACGCGCCCAATGGTAGGCTGGCAAGTAGACCAACCCATGTTTTGAACGAGTTTATTGATGGCGGCATCCGTAGTGCCCGCATAACTAAAGGGTTCATCAGGCACCAAGGCCCAGCCGTAGTTACCGCTCCCACCAAGTTTCGGAGAAAAAGGGTCACGAACATCCAAAGCATAGTAGCTGCGCCCCCCCTTCCCAAGCCCCATAATCAAGGTGGCCCGCTCACCACTGCCAACGGCATCCATCATGCCGTTTCCACTGCGCTTACCACTGGCAGGGAGATCCAAGAAATAGAGATAGGGCGTACCATTAACTCCGAAACGGTGTGGATTTCCCGGTGTCTGATAATAGTCACAGTACTTGAGGATATCGGTAGGAATGAAGGCCCACAATTCGTCAACAACACCGGCCTTGATAACGGAAGTACTCGGGGCAGTGCCAATTGTATTGTCCCAAGTCACTTCACCAAAAGCATGAATAACCCCTTGATTGGTTCCAACAAAGATGACTCGGAAATGCTTGTTCGCCTTGCTGCTGTCACCCCAAGCTGTTGAAAGGCTCGTTGGCATAGAGGCAACGGTAGGTGAGGCGTATTCCAAAAAGGACGGCGCACTATCGAGCACATCCCCCATAATATTAGGGCGCGTCTTTGTGACATCTGTTAGATTCGCGCCCATCATCCATTGTAGGTTTTTAAGTTTTGTGGCCGGGTCAGCCCCTGCGATTACTGCCGCCAGTTTAATATGCGCGCCACCTGTACTTAGCTGCGCAAGCGTAATCCCGGTAGGAATAGAGTAAATTGTCGGATTTGATGTGGTTCCATCAGATTCGAGGCGAGTGAATATTTTACGATTGATCCACCCTTTCGCTTGCAATGACGCAGAGGCCGACCATCCTGGGTTGTTAACAACGCTGAGATCACCAGTGATTTCTGTGCCAGTGTTGTCTAGAATTTGGGTTTGGACTTTGGACCCGGTCGTGGCATCCGTTTGAGTTACGTCCTTTGTTGGAAACATTTTCAAGTCACCTGACCATACCGGGCCACCGCCACTAGGCACAGTGAAAGAAGCCATGTAAATCTGTTGGCTTAACCCACCACCAATCCAAGGAATGACTGGTACAGAAGTAGAAGCCGTTTGAGATTTTGCACCAGCCGCCTTGAATGCAAACCCCAATCCACTCACTATAGCATCTGGTGTTGTTGCATCGAAAAAATACACACTGTCAGTTGACTTGGAGTTAGTTGGATCATCCGGCTTGGTCGGATCCTTCAAAGTAAACGGCTTGAGCTTGCTGATATCCCAACTGGTGCGTTCCGGGTCACCAAAAACAGCGGACAAAAACAGGCGCTGCTTGGGGCTGTTCGCATCGGTATATTTCCCACCTAGGCTAACCCCAATCGTCATCGTGGTGATCAATCTATAAGGTTGAGGAATTGGCACTGTCAGCCGCTTGGTAACCGCGAATGGTAGAAAAGCGCTGGGTACGTCGCTACCGGTAGGATAGGCTGAAGGAGGCGCCATGAAGCTCGTAATCGGTAGATCAGCGCCGTAGGCCGTCTTGGTGTCATCGGAGAGGTGGGCCGCAGCAGCGGCATAGGTAAAGATATTCCACCAGCTGTTGCCCGGATTGATATTTGTTTTAGCGGCAATAAGCCGAGCATTTCCTTCCTGGGCGCTGCCTGTGTTTCCACCAAGAGTTGTCAAATATGGTGTGTCCTGCTTTTTCTCACTACCATTGTCAGAGCTTGGTACACCATCTGTGAAAATAATCAAGAAGCGTTTCTGACATTCAACTGGTGCATCTGCCCCTGTTTCTGCGTCCCCAAATACGTTGTTTGGATCCGTAAACTGAGCGAGAGCACGTGCAGTAGCATAACAAAGTGGCGTATTGGTATAAGGGAACAAGGCCGCGATTCGCTGCATACCCTGGACAGAATTCTTGTTTAGCAGTGTCCAGCCGGAAGCATTGCCATTCGTCCAAGTGGTAGGAACGCCTGCAGTACCAATTGTCGATCTAGAGTCATAGTTGATTCTGGTTGCGGGCGTGGTACCGCCAGCCTCCACCTCATCATCCAGAAAGCGGAAAGCCCAAAGAACCCGGGTCTGGTAATTGATCCAAGTCCGAATGGCGGCCTCTTTCACGGCTTGCACCCGGTCTCTGGCGGGAACAACATTAGCTTTTAGGGCAGCTTCACTTGGAAGGGTGAATGTGCCAAAGCCTTTGCCTTGTTCTAAACGCGTTTGTAACCCGACATTCGACATATCAAGTGCATCAAAAATGATGTACTTGCCACTCAAGGAGGCACTGTAATCCGGTAGCGTGCTATCCGTATTCTGGTATTTCCCACTAAAAAGCCAATCAATGTATTTTTTATTCAGGCGGACCATATACTTGGTTGTGGTGACAATATCACCCGGGTTGCCAGAAAGCACGATGTTGTTATCCTGGACGTCAGTGCTAGGTGCGATATCACCAAAACCAGTTTGAATCTTGTATCGGGTGTCTACCTCGATAGAACTCCCACTTCCATAGGTAGTGGTCACCCCATTGGCATCGACCTCGCTGTATGAGTCCATCACAGTCATAGAACTCAACGGATAGCCAGTGGAATTGCGATCCATAACTTTCCATGGGATCGGCAAGTCGATGGTGCGAGTGCGTGTTCCATCCATTCCAGTAAGACGGATATGGGAGGCAGCCCGAACCCAATTGCGAACATCGCAAGCCTGGGTGGAAGCTCCGTTAAGGGCTTTATCACCCCATAGACCAGTGCCGGTAGCCGTCGTATTTACATTGGCTTCAGTCACCTGCGAGCCGTCGGGGCGAATCAATATTGCACTTGTGTACCAGGCCAGGCCTACCGAAGCAGTCACCTTCATCGCCCCCGCAGGGCCCGAAAGTGTAAAAGTAATTCCCGAGAGATCACCATTATCATTCGGGTCGTTATTGAAATAGCAGGGATGGTACATCATACATTGCATTGACCCGGAGAAGTCGAATATCGTCGCAATCTCAGGCTTTACCTTTGTGGCACTGGATCTCTGGTAGAGATCCAGAAAATCAGGTGAGTTGGGAGCTTGCCATTTGGGATTCAATTGCGCAGCCAAGGGTGAGACAACAACCATGGCCAAAAGTGGGGAGAGCAGGTTTCTCAGAAGGAGTTGGATACGGCACATGATGGACCTCGATGCGGGAAAGTAACGATCTCGCGAAATAGAAGAAACCTACTGCCCTTGGGGCGGAGCCGTCACCCAGGCTTCTCTGATGTGTTGAAAAGTCACACTAGATACACTTAATGTGCCCGTGGAACGAATTGACCAAATATCTGGTAGTAATTCCGGCGGTATTGTTTGGCTTATCCCACCGGCCCCTGTGCTTGGAGCCCCGCCTGTTAAATCCAATTGCTGCTTACCCATTCGGATTAGAGAAAGGTTAAAGGCACGCGTGGCCCCATCGCTCCCGGAGTGAGTCATTACTCCTACCGCGGAAATAGGCAGCACTTCTCCGGAACGATCCATACTCGCACTTAGAGTCTTCACCTGGGTCCGAAAAGCGCTAGCCGCTGTATCGGGAGCCGCTTTAGCCAATCCCGTCGTATCAGGCGTTAACCAATAGCAAGACCACTCGAGACCATTGTCGGCCACATTGCGAACCTCCGTGCCCTGGCGAGAGGTCCCCGAAATGATAATTTCCCTCAAGGAATTGCGGGCTAGAGATACACCAGAAACGGTTAGCAATACCAGCATCATCAGAGCAACCACAATGGTGATCCCACCCTTTTGGGCGTCAAATGCTGTGCGATTACAAGTTTGCATAAGACACCTAAATTAAAAATTGAGACCAAAATGACGAGGCAGGAGTATTAAGGATTGAGTTTGTTCCTTGTAGGCCAAGGCAGTACTGGTAGCCGAAAACTCTGCCCGGGCCTGAGCTGTGCGAGTGGTCACGTTAACTCTCACCAATAGCGGCACCGACCTAAACCAATGAGGACTGTTTTCAACCGCATTAAATCCGGGAGCACCTGCAGTAGTGAGTTGGGAATTCAAGGACGCCTTGATCTCAGCCCAGCTATTACCCGTTGTCCAAGTTGTACCGCGGTCCGCACTTAGGGAGACGGTAAACCGAGATACATTCTCAGCCACGATCGTAGTCAATGTGGCATCTGGGACAAAAGGCCCACTACCGGGATAATTGCCTTGTTCTCGAACCAAGCAAGGTATCCCAATCCCCGTCGGTTTCTGGGGATCCCAATTTTGACTAAAGATTCGATACCGGACGTACTGGGCGGGCTTGGCAATGAGAACCCCCTCGGTGGCCAAGTGTTTTTCGCCGAAGAGCCCATCAAGAGTAACCGTAGTGGTTTTCCCATCTGTACCAGGGGATGCCGAAATCACCTTTTTGTGTTCGTAGTTGCCCCTAGTAATCAACATCATACCAGCTTTAACCTGAGCAGCTTGGTCACTTCCGAGAAATTTAAGATCAACCCCACCGCCCACAGGGGCAGCAGCACCGCTTGCCACATATGAGGCCGTCCCGAGCGTATCCGATTTGAATGTGCCCTCGAATGGGAGGGGTTCGTCATAATAAAATAATAACTCGTCAGTAACTGCATCAGCGACAGGGATATCAGTCCCAGGAAAGGGAACCTTCGGATTGATCAAAAACCCTGGATTCGCGTCCATGATGCCGCGAGGTGGGGCCTCAAGCGCAAGATACTGACCGGCCGAATTGAGATCGTCACTTAGTAGATCCATGGCCAAACGGTTCCTTCTTGCTGAAGATATTCCCTCACCTGAGGTGACAAACGAAGAAAGACTCGATTTGAATACCGAGGACATTCCGGCCATCAATATCCCGGTGAAGACCAAAGCAACCAGCAACTCCACCAACGAAAAGCCCCTAGGGGATATCAGTCGATTACGCATAAGCCACCTGCCTCGTAAGTGTCACGGTTCGCGTGATGGTGGCCGTCGGATTGGCGGGGTTCGGTGTATCAGTATATGTAAGCACCAAGGTGAAACGCTTCGTACCGCCCGCGGCACTTATTGCCACGACGTCGACGCTAGAAATGACAGCCGTGAAGAAGGAGTTGGTTGAACTCGCCATCAACGTACCATCAAAGGCGTAGTATTGAGTGATGGGATCCGGACCAAAATAGGTTGTTGCAGGCGCAGTACCGGAAAATTTAAGAAAGAGCATTCGCTGTCGTCCTTCGGATTGAATGGACTCGAGAACCCCTTCTCCAACCATTACTGCCGTATTAAGAGCTCTACTACCTGAACTAGAACGTATGGACATAACTTGTAGCAATGCGAGCCCTAGAACGCCAACAGCCAAAACAAAGGCCGTAATTAAGAACTCGATCATGCTGAAACCATATTGCCGGGTACGCCAAAGCCTTGAGGTATGTTCAGTGTTCATAAACGCCTCCAGGTTGTTGCACCTTCTGGCTTATAGAATTTAAATACATTTGCCATGTTCCCCGGAACCACAATGACGCCAACGGGACCTCCCCTAACAACCCCACCACCTCGAAGACCCGTTACAAAGACACAAAAACCAGTCTGGAAGCGCTTTGTGGCGCCACTGATCACCACGGTCTTGTCCGTTCCTGGGCACAGATTGTTACCCAAAGCGGTCAGAAATGGTTCTGAATCTCCGGGAGGGACCGTCACCAAACCGGGTGCCCCTCCCAACGCAGTCGTATATCCAGCAACCGTTGCTACTCCAGCATATGTATGAATGGTCTGTCCCCTAGTATAGTGGGATTGAAACAATTCACTGGTTGAGCCAAGACGTTTACTCGCATCCGCTGGATCTGTGCGGCGACCGTCAATGGTCAATGTTCCCGCGACCCAGTCACCTGTCGCGAAAAGGTTTACATCCGTCCCGGTTGCCACGCTATTTCGTTGAGCGCTAAGCAAAACACCTTCAATCTCATCCATGACTCCCCGGACAGCGTTGCCTTTTCGATCACCAAGCATCGAAATACCAACAATCGCAAGGATTCCGACAATTGCAAATACAACAAGAAGTTCAGTGAGCGAGTAACCCCGCGAACTTTCCGGATGAAGGGATGTTTTCATGGGATGGCCTTTCATCGAGGTATAGGATCGACCTGGAGACCGACAAATTTACTTTAATCATAAGTAAAAATATATCAAACATTTAAATATATTCCAAATTTTAAAACCGAAATCCCCTCTCTTTGTGTGTATACTTTTTATACATCATCCAAATTGAATCGGATCCCGGTCCAGGCTGACGGCACCCGCCGGATCCAGCGGCTGGCGGGCGAGCACTTCACTTAGGGCGCCGCGAGTCCCCTTCAGCAGCAGGTGCATGCGCCAGCGGTCTCGGATTCTTGGGACGGGGGCTTCGAGGGGGCCGAGCACGCGGAGACCGGGCACAGACAACCGCTGGCGAAAACCCTCCAGGGCTTGGCGGGCTTCGGAGAGCGAGTCGGCCTCGGCCCGGTAAAGGGACAGGGCCGTGAAGGGGGGGTAGCCCAACCCCTCGCGGAAAGGCAGTTCGGAGGCAGCGAAGCCCTCGAAGTCCTGGGCCAGGGCGAAGCTGATGGCGGGGTGCTCGGGTGAATAGGTCTGGAGGATCACGCGACCGGAACGCTCGGCACGCCCGGCCCGTCCCGCCACTTGGGTGAGCAGTTGGAAGGTGCGTTCTGAGGCTCGGAAATCGGCCACCTTGAGGCCCTGATCGGCATTGAGCACGCCCACGAGGGTGAGCCCCGGGAACGTATGCCCTTTGGCCAGCATCTGCGTACCCACCAGGATGTCCACCTGACCCGCCTCTGCAGCCAGAAGACCCGCTTCAAGGGAGCCGCGGCGACGGGTGGTATCCCGGTCCAACCGGAGGATGCGAGCCGAGGGGAACAGCTGCGTGAGGTGCTCCTCCACCTGCTCGGTGCCCTCACCGACGCCCCGAAGGTGGTCCGCGCCGCAATCGGGACAGGCCTCAGGCGGCACGGTTTCGTGGCCACAGAGATGGCAGCGCAGGCGGTAATCACCTCGATGATAGGTGAGCGAAATGGCGCAGTGCGGGCAGCCCAGCGTCTTCCCACAGGCGCGGCACATCCAGAAGTTCTCGTAGCCACGCCGGTTCAGCAGCAGCAGGGCCTGCTCCCCTTTGGCCAGGGTGTCGGTGAGGGCCTGTTGAAGGGTGGGCGAGAGGATCACTTTGCGCCGCAATAGCCGGTAGGTGTCGCGGAGATCCACGATTTCCACTTTCGGAAGGGTGACGCCCACGGGCCGCTGTCTCAGTTGGATCAGGCGGTAGCGGCCCACCTTCGCCGCCTGCCAGCTCTCCAGGCTGGGCGTGGCGCTGCCCAGGACGATGGGGCACGCCTCCAGCTGGGCCCGCTTGATGGCCAGGTCCCGCGCATGGATGCGAGGGTGCTCTTCGGACTTGTAGGAGCCCTCGTGTTCTTCATCCACGATGATGAGCCCGATGTCGCGCAGGGGTGCCATGACCGCGTTGCGGACGCCCACAAAAAGATCCGCGCCATTGAAGAGCAGGCGCACCACATCGCCGTGTTTCTCCCCGACATTGAGGCCGGCGTGCCCCACCGCCACACGCCCGGGGAAGCGCGCCTCCAAGCGATCCAGCAGCCGGGCCGTGAGACCGATCTCGGGCACCAACCAGAGCACGCGGCGCCCCGCAGCCAGCACACGCTCAGCCAAGGCGAGGTAGACCTCGGTCTTGCCGGAACCCGTGACGCCCTGCAGCAGATGCACTCCGAAGGCGCCGAGGGTCACCGCTTCCAGTGCCGCCGACTGTTCTTCGCTGAGCACGACTGTGCGATCGGTGCCAGCCTCCCGACGCTGCGCCAGCAGATCCACCCGCTTCATGCGGGCGACGAGGCCGCGCTTTTCCAGGGTGCCCAGCACGGAAGCGCCGACGCCCGCGGATTCCAGCAGCTCGAGTTCCATCAGGGCGCCGCCAGCCTCCTCCAACGCCAGGAGGATCTTGGCCTGGGCAGGCGTCACCCGGGGCGGGTGCGGCGCACCCGTGAGGCGAACTTCCGTGAAGCCGGAACCACGCAGGGCGGTCCGGTGCAGAAGCGTCGGAAGGATGGAGGGGTCCCGGTGCCAGGCCTCGCCTAGATCCGCCAGCACATCCCAGGCGCCGCGATCGCGGTGAAAGGACAATCGCTGTCCATCCTCGTCCGCCTCCCACTGGGCCAGCAACGCCTGCGGCAGGCTCAGGGGCAGCAGCTGGGCTTCCAGGCAACCGTAGTAACGGGCCGCGAAGGCCTGCAGCTCCCGCAGCTTTGCAGGCAAGAGCGGAAAGGGATCCAGCACGGCCTCGATGGGGCGCAGCCTCGCCGCAGGTGGCGCAGGGTCCATGCCCATGGCCAGCCCCACGGCCACGCTGTTGCGCACCTTCACCCGCACACGCACCCCGGCGGGAAGACCTTCCGGGGCCAGGTAGGTGAGGGGCGGGAGAGGCCGGTTGAGCTGGACGCGCGCGGGTACCAAGATCATCGAGTCATCGGCCCTTCGCGGACAGAGCGCCCCAGCGGGCGGCCAAGTCGGGCCGATTCAAGCGCGTGGCCAGATCCCTGGCCTGTGCGGACAGGCCAGACCAGGCCTCCATGCCCATGACTTCATTCATCAGCTGATCCGCGGCGCCCACGTCACCTAAGGAGACAAGAGCCTCCATCAGGGGCGAAATCATGCGGTTCCAGATCATCTCGCCGCCGCCCCAGCGGTACTCCCCAGCCCGCACGTCCTCCCAGCGGGCCTCCATGACTTCACGGATGGCCGGCCAGTCCTTCCGTGCCCGGGCATCCTTCACGAACTCACTCAGGGCCATGCTCGGAGGCCAGTCTCCAGGCGATGTGCCGGGAAGGGGCTGCACGGTTTGGAGCAGCTGCACCAACGGCCAGCCACCACACTTTTGGGAAGCCTGCAGCCAGAGCATCCAGGCCTCGACACCGTTCGGTCTGCGCCGAACAGCCTCCTCCAGATCGCTCCGGTACCGATTCAAAAGGGCCACCATGGAAGGGGAATGCTCTGCTGCCGAACTCCTCAGGCGCACCCCCAGCTCCATTCCCACGGATTCCCACCGGCTCTGGAGGATCTGGTCCATCTGCTGAACAGCGGCCGACCAGAAGGTTTCATCCTGATCCGGCTCCAGCAGGCGGATTGGTTCAGGCGCTTCAGCGGTCGTTCCTGCCGGTTTGTCTTTGGACGTGGCGGCGCCCGCCAGGGCCCTGTTGGTTCGTCGGTTGGCCACGGCCATCAATTCGCCCAGAAGGGCCGAGCGCGCTTCCAGGTGATCGGGGTTCTGCCTCAGGAAGGTCTCCAGTTCCTGGGTTCTCGATTTCACGCCTGCCTGCTCGGCAGCCGCAACCAGGATGGGCACCGTGGGCTGGGAGGCGCCTTCCACCAGGATTCTGCCCTTGCCATCCACCAGAGCCCAGTGCGCACCTTTGGGCCAGTTGTAGCGATCACGGAGAATCGGGCTCAGGCCATCCGGCTTCTTCCCTCCTGAGCTCACCTTCAACGGCAGATTCAGCTGAACCAAACTGTCGTCGTCCAGGGCTGTGCGCACCGCGGCACCCCAGGCGGCGCCATCATCCTCCACCACCAGCCAGGTGCCCAGGCGGTTCTGCTTGAGCTCACGGTTGAAGGCCTCCTGCGGCGGCAGGGCTGATCGCTGGGCCATCAGGATGGCTGGCATCAACATCAGCAACGGACTGCGCATGGGAAGGCTCCGGCTGCCAAGTTACACTATCTGCATGCTGGTCCTGGGTCTGGAATCTTCCTGCGACGACTGCTCCGCCGCGGTGGTGGAGGAGACGGCCGCAGGCCCGGTGCTGCGCTCCCTGGTGCGCGAAAGCCAGGATGCCATCCACGGTCCGTTCGGCGGCGTGGTGCCCGAACTTGCCGCCCGCGAACACTTGCTGCAGGTGCGCGCGGTCATGGCTGGAGCCCTCGCCCAGGCCGGCATCGGGCTGCAGGATTTGGACCGTCTCGCGGTCACCCGGGGGCCTGGCCTGGTTGGCAGCCTGCTGGCCACCTTCAGCGCCAGCAAGGCCGTGGCCTGGCGCGAAGGCCTCGACTGGGTGGGCGTCCACCACCTGCTGGGGCACCTCAACGCGGCGCGGTTCGCTTCGCCGGATCTGGCTTTCCCGGCCCTGGTGCTGCTGGTGTCCGGCGGACACACACACCTCTACCTGGCCCAGGACTGGACCTCGCTCCAACTCCTGCAGAAAACCAGGGATGACGCCGCGGGCGAAGCCTTCGACAAGACCGCCCGCATGCTCAACCTGGGCTATCCCGGCGGCCCCCTGGTGGATGCCTGCGCCCAGGCCGCGAAACAGGCCGCCGAGCCTTTCACCCCACCCAAGTTCCGCGACGGCAAGGCCTCCTGGAGCTTCTCCGGCCTGAAGACCGGGGTGAAGCTGCGGGTGGAGCGGAACCCGCGGCTGGCCGAGGGAGGGGCCGAGGATGCCGAGGTGCAGGGCCTCTGCCGCAGCCTTCAGGAGGCCATCGCCACCTGGCTTCTGAAGCCCGTGCCGGGCCTGGCCGACCTCCATGGCGCTCGCAGCCTGGTCATCAGCGGGGGCGTGGCCTGCAATTCCCGCCTGCGCTCCGAAGCGGCGGCCCTGGCCGCGCGAACGGGGTTAGCCCTGGCCATCCCCGAACCCCGTCTCTGCACGGACAACGGCGCCATGATCGCCGCCGCGGGAGCGCTGCTGACACCCGAGTCGGATCCTTGGATCCAGAACGCCGATGCCGATCTGAAACTGGGAGCCTGACATGGAAGTGACCCGAGCCGATGTTTTGCGCTGCGCCGCGCTCACCCAGCTGAGCCTTCAGGAGGAAGAGATCGAGCCCATGCGCCGGGCCATGGAGCGCATGCTCACCCACGCGGCCAGCCTGGATGAGCTGCCCCTGGACCAGGTGGAACCCATGCTGGCGGGCCTGGGCCGTCCCCTGCCCCGCCGGGAGGACATTCCTCGGGATACCTTCACCCAGGCGCAGGCCCTGGCCAATGCCCCGGCCCAGGATCGTGGCTATTTCGTGGTACCGAAAGTGCTGTAGCGCGCGATTCGGCAGAGGCGTGACCTACCAGTCGCCACCACCGGAATCACCGCCGCCCGAATCACCGCCGCCCCAGTCGCCGCCCGAATCACCACCACCGGAATCCCCCCAGCCGCTGGAGTTGGATTCGCCCCAGTCACTGGAAGAGCTGTCACTGGAGCCACCGCCCCAACCATCGCTGTCGGAGTGATCATGGTGATGATGGCCACCGCCACCCATCATGCTTCCGATCATCATGCCCGTGAGCAGGCCGCCCATGCCGCCGCCGGACTGGCCGTAGCCGCCCTGCTGCATGGGCATCGAGCCCTGCATCGGTCCGCCATCCACCCCCAGCAGGCGCCGGGCTGAAGGCGGCAATTCCTCATCCTTGAGCGCCTGCACACCGGCCAGGGCCCCGCAGTAGCCGCAGGTCCACTTCACCGAACGCAAACCGTCCCAGTCCTGCTTCATCTTGTCGCCGGAGGCGCCGCAGGTGGGGCACTTGGGGTAGGGGCAGGGAAAGGTGTGGGGCTCCAGCGGACCCGTGGGCAGGGCCCGGCGGGAGGCGCCCAGCTGTTCAGGCTGGTCCTGCTTGCCCCGGAGCACCAGGTAAAGCCCGACGCCGATGATGATGAGGATGAGAAGCATGGTCATGGGATGAACCTATGAAAGACCCGCGCCGGTTGGCGTGGAGGGTGCCACGCATGGGCTACGGAGCATGCGAGGGGAAGCGTAGCAGGAACTCCCTCCAGGATCCCGAAAGACCGTTCGGGGCAGCCAAACGTTCCGTCTTCGGCGCTCCGCGGCACTTGCTGGCATCATCAGCAGCATGCAGCCACGCATTCCGCTTCCGGAGGACCGGCCCTGGCGCGTCCTGGGCCTGATGTCGGGCACCAGTGCCGACGGCGTGGACGCCGTCCTCATCGAAGTGGCCCCCGGTGGTTTCGAGGGGGGGACGCCCTTCCTGCGCCTGCTGGGGCACCATCCCTGGGCCTATCCAGCCGCTCTTCGCGACCAGGTGCTGGCCGCGGCCTCGAATCGGTTGAGCCCGGCGGACCTCTGCATCCTCCAGCGGCGCCTCGGCGATCATCACGCCCAAGCCGCCAACGACCTCTGTGGGCAGTTGTCCCTTCGCCCTGATTTGGCCAGCCTCCACGGCCAGACGGTGCAGCACCACCCGGACCAGGGCGCCAGCCTTCAGTTGGCGGATCCCTACGTGCTGGCCGAAGGCCTGGGCTGCCCGGTGGTGTGGGATCTGCGCCGCCGCGACCTGGCCTTGGGCGGCCAGGGGGCGCCTCTGGTCCCCCTGCCGGAGCGCTGGCTCCACGGGGCGGCCCCCTGGTTGGCCCTGAACCTGGGTGGCATCGCCAACCTGACGTTCTGGGATGGACAGCGCACCCGCGCCTGGGACACAGGCCCCGCCATGTCCCTGTTGGACCTCGCGGCCCAGCGCTGGCTGCACTTGCCCTTCGATCCGGAAGGCGCTGCCGCCACGGGCCAGGTGGCCCAGCCCCTTCTGGAACGCTGGCTCCGCCATCCCTACTTCCAGCTTGCACCACCCAAATCCACGGGGCGTGAAGTGTTCGGCGAGGCCTGGATCGCCTCCGAATTCCAGGCCCTGGAGGCCATGCCCAGGCCCGACCGCCTGGCCACCCTGGCCGCTTTCACAGCCGCCTCCGTGGCGCACGAAACCGAGCGCCTCCGGCCTTGGCCTGCGAACCTTCGTGGCCTCGTGAGCGGGGGTGGCGCGCGGCACCAGAGGTTGCGCCAAGAGCTGGCCCAGCGCCTGCCGCTGCGCCTGGAAGATGACGCTGTCTTCCCCGCGGGCGCCCGGGAAGCCGTGAGCTGGGCCCTGCTGGGCGCCGCCAGCGCCCTGGGCATTCCCGGCAACCTGCCCGAGGTCACCGGCGCCTCAAAGCCAGCCGTGCTGGGGAGCTGGGTATGGCCGTGAGGTGGGGCCGCTGGATCGACCACCTGCCCCTGTGGGTCGCCCTCGGTGCCACGATCTCCGCAGGCATCTACGAACCCCGGGAACTGGCGCTCATGGCCCTTCCGCTGGGAGTGGCGGCCGTGGTCGAGGCCTTCCGTTGGGATTTCGGCCCACGCCATCGCTGGCTGGAATTCGGCGCCCTGCTCTACTTCCTGGCCCACCTCGCCTGGGGCGGCGGCCCCTTCATGGTGGCCATTCACACCCTGTATGTGCTGGGCGCCATCCGCCTCGCCCTGCCCCGGGAGGTTGCCCAGCGCCGCCAAGTGGTCCTGATCGGGTTCGTGCTGTTTCTCACCACGGCCATGGGGCCCAGCGATGTGACCTTCCTCCTGTGGACCCTGGCCTGGTTCGGCGTGGCCGCCCTGGCCTTGTTGCAGCAAAGCTGGGAGCCATCCGCGGCCCTGCGCAGGGGCGCATTCTCGCGCCCACCCTACGGCCGGGTGCCGCTGTGGATCGGCGGCGCGCTGATCCTGGCCAGCGGGTTGTTTGTCATCATGCCGCGCCTGAACCTCGGCCTGCGGCCCCGCTTCCTGCTCGGGGCCTCGCAGGCCTTCGGCCAGGCGGGACTGGGTGACCGCCTGGACCTATCCATCGGAGGGCCCATCGCCTCCAACCCCGAGGTAGCCCTGCGCATCACCCCCCCTTCGGATGTGGATCCTGTCCGTGAATCCCAATGGAGTCGCGGCCTCAGCCTGCTGCGCGGCATCACGCTGGAAACGGTGCGGGGCTTCCAGTGGGAACCATCTGAATACCGGCCCACCACTTTCGATGCACTGGGCTCTGCCGCGGGCAACCGGAGAGCGGAGTTCCTCTTCGCACCGAATCCGCAGGGCCTGCTGGCCCTGCCCCCTGGCCTCACCCAATTGGATCCCTGGGATCCCTACCTGACCGCGGGATATGGCGGGAGCATCCGCTGGCGCTCGGTCCGCGCCCGCACCCTGCCCATCACGGCCACTTGGAATCCCAGCCTGGGTGAACCGCGGGAACCCCGGTTGTCGCCCCGGCGTTGGAGCCTTCTCACGCATCTGGACCCGGAACACGAAGCAGCCCGCCGAGCGAGCCAGCAGTGGGCCCCGGCCAACCTGCCACCACGACAGCTCGCGGCCGCCCTCGAGAAAACCCTGCAAGGTCTCACCTACACGCTGGAGAACCCCTCCGGCAAAGCCGCCAACCCGTTGCAGGATTTTCTTGAGCACACCCGGGCCGGCCATTGCGAATACTTCGCCTCGAGCCTGGCCCTCATGTTGCGCGCCCGGGGTGTGCCGGCGCGGGTGGTGAATGGCTACCGGCTGGGGCCCTGGGTTCCCGAGGGCGGCTACTTCCGCGTGAGCCAGAATGAGGCCCACAGCTGGGTGGAGTACTGGGACGACGGGCGCTGGTGGACGGCGGACCCCACACCTCGGGGTGTCGGCACAGAGGGTTCGCAAGCGGGCGGCCTGAACCTGCTCGAGCGCTGGGCCGATGCGGTCCGCTACCGGTGGGACCGCTACGTGGTGCGCTTCTCAGACCAGGATCAGCAGACCGGCCTCTCCTGGTTCCAGAGCCAAGTCCAGGACTGGGAGTGGCGCTGGAAGGCGCCTCGTCGGGAAGTCGCATGGGGGCTCGGCGCCCTCGTATCGGCCTACCTGCTCTGGCGCACCCGAGGCCGGTGGCAGGTTGCGCCCACAGGCCCTGGGCGCATCCGAGCCCTGCGGCCCCTGCTCAGCGCCACCCGCCAGAGCACGCCGCCCCTCCCCGGTGAAACCGCTCGCGCCTGGCTGCTGCGCCTGAGTGGGCACCGCCCGGAGCGGCGAGAAGCCCTCCTGGCCCTGGCCGATGCCACGGATGCCCAGGCTTACGGCCCCGGACATGATGCGGCCTCCACCTTGGCGAAGGCAGAGGCCGCGGCCTGGCGGGGCTGGAGGGCCCCTATTTCTCGGTGAACTTGTCGAAGGCCTTCATCAGTTCCATGGGCAGGGGGAAGACAATGGTGCTGTTCTTCTCCACGGCAATTTCCGTGAGGGTCTGCAGGTAGCGCATCTGGATGGCCGTGGGGTTCTGGCTGATCTTGTTGGCGGCTTCCAGCAGCTGCTGGGAGGCCATCAGTTCGCCCTCGGCGGCGATGATCTTCGCGCGCTTCTCGCGTTCGGCTTCGGCCTGCTTGCCCATGGCGCGCTGGATCTGTTCCGGAAGATCCACGCTCTTCAGCTCCACGCTGCTCACTTCCACACCCCAGGGCTCGGTGGAGCGGTCGATGATTTCGCGCAGGCGGGCGCTGAGCTTCTCGCGGTCCGCCAGCAACTCGTCGAGGCTCACTTCGCCCAGGATGGAGCGCAGCGTGGTCTGGGCGATCTGGCTGGTGGCGTAGTAGTAGTTCTCCACGCCGATGATGGCCTGCTTGGGATCGAGCACCCGGGAATACACCACGGCGCTCACCTTCAGGCTCACGTTGTCGCGGGTGATCACGTCTTGGCTGGGCACCTCCAGCACGGTGGTGCGCAGGCTCACGGTGACGGCGGTCTGGAAGGGGCGCCACACGAAGCAGAGGCCGGGGCCCTTGGGATGCTCGTCCACCTTGCCCAGGGTGAAGATCACCAGCCGCTCGTACTCGTTCACCACCTTGAGGCAGGAGAACAGGTAGATCACGACGAAAACCGCCACGGGGCCGAGGCAGCCGAAGGGGGTGAGCAGGGCGTCCATGGTGGATCTCCTTGGGATGGAATGATCCAGTCTACGCCCGGCGGGCCCACCTAGGGTGGGATTGCCGGTTTGAACCTTAAGTGGGATTTTGGATGAAGATCGTGGTGGCTGTGATGTGTCCGCGGCCGTCCGGGTATCCGAACACCCTGATCGGCCACCCCCGCGCAAGATAGCTTTGGAACGAGTTGAGTCCAGATGCGGTCGAGAGATCAAAGGGTTCAGTGTCAATGCCGAACCCCCCGTACGGCGGCGGGTTGATGCCACGGTTGTTGTAAGCCTTCGTGGTCGCCACACTCACATCCACCGTGATGGTCTGGGTGCCTCCAGGCAAGGACAAGCCGAAGGATCCACCGCCGGCGGCGGCAATCCAAGGCGAGGCCACGCTGCCATCAGGAAGTCGCAGGCTCTGGAATTCCGTAGTCTGAGCGGTCCATCCATTGGGATTGGCGGCATCGCCCCAAACCGCACCCGTGGAGGTCCAGGGGACGAAGACACCCGCCGTACCACCAAAATCCACGGACCGACTCGCGAATCCGGCGAAATCCACTCCGTCAGTTGCTTTGGACAGGTCGTTCGACCAGGTGAACCCCTTGGCAAAAGGCAGGTCCACGATGTAATGCCCGGTATAAGGCTCGGGATAAGTAAACTGCTGGCTCTCGCAGGTGAACTGGGTTCCAGTGACCATGGATGGGCTCCCACTGAACCGGGCCGCCAGGATTTCCACCGTGCGGATCACAAAACTTTTGCCCGACCGACCGGAGGAAACAAAGACCCTGAAGCCCTTGGCCAAGCGGTTAGACGACAGAAAGGAGGGCCCAGAACCGATGGGGATCGCATCGGCCTCGGGTTTGGTTGGGTTCCGCAGAAAGAATTGGGTCTGAGCATCCACCTCGCCACTCATGCCGCCAAAACCACCGCCGTTAGAGGTCCACCCGAATGTCCCTTCCACAACAAGCACGTTCTGGCCGGGAATAAGCTGAATGACATGCCCATCCACCAGGCTTCCGAACACCTGCCCGGGAGTCCACACTCGGGCAGCCACGATGCTCCCGTCTGCCTGAAGCCGTCCCGAAACCACGACTTGGCTGGTCGAGAGCAGCGAAGACAGCGTTGAGAAATCTTTGACGACACGACTGGTGTCCGCAGAGCCATCCCGGAAGAGGGTGCCGTTGGTGACATCAGGGCGGATCTTCAGGAATTGAGGGATCACCACACTTCCCACAATACCTGCTCCGATGCGCTGGGAAAGGAGCATGGAACTGCCGTCCGTTGCGATGGATGGGATGGTCCCCCACATGGGCTGCAGGATCACCTGGGACACGTCCCCAATGAGGCGCTGGCTAAGCACACCATCCAAATCCAAGCTCCATTGGTTGTAACCCGGCGTCCCGTGAGCCACCAGGAAGGTCGGCCTGGAGAGATCAAAAGCCAGGTCCAGCAGGTTCCCTTTGTCCGTCGTAACCACCAGGGGAGCCTGAAGGGGGATGGTGCGGGTCAGGAGGGGTCTTCCCGTGGAGGAATCCAGGCCCAAGAGTGAGACAGACGTGTCGTAGGAACCTGATGCAATGCCTGGGAATCCAACCGACGGGTTTTCTGATGGATCGATTTCAACAGCGCTGGGAGTTCCTAGCGTGGGTCCCACAATGGTCAATGTCGCGTCAGTGTAGGTGCCCACGGGTACCGAGAAATTGCCCACCAACTGTTCCGTGTGATCGAGCAGGGCGAGGTTGATGGGGAGTCCAGGCGAGGGTGCCGTGAACAGCGCCACCGGCTTCCCGCCCCCTTTGGGCGTGAGTTCAATGCTCTGGAGGGTGATATCAACGCCCTGCCAATCGTCGATGCCATTTCCGGTGAAGCACAGGGCAACGTTCCCAGTGGAGGGTGGCAGCGTATGCGTTCCATGATGGGACCCAGTGCAGGCATTCATTAGCACGAGCACAGCAATGCCTAGAAGTCGAGCGAAGGGCAAATTGAGTGGCATCACGGAACCTCCAGAAGTCATGGAAGAACCTGATTTTCAACGGAGCACCACTCCCCTGGGAGGTACAATTCCGACAATTGCGGGGGTACAGTGAAACGGGGAAATGATCTGGAACTCAACCTCGTTCCTGGTTCCCACGCCCCTCTTTATCTCCAGGTCGCGGAGGCGATCACGGAGGCCATCCTGCAGGGACGCCTCCATCCAGGCATGGCGCTGCCAAGCGTGCGGGTCATGTCCGAGCGATTGAGTGTGACGGTCAACACCATCTTGGCAGCCTTGCGTGAGCTCCAGTCGCAAGGCTGGCTCACCTCCCAGGAACGATGTGGGTTCTTCGTGACGGGCACCCACCCCACTGAAGCCGGCCATCCCTCCGAGAACAAGCCCGACCCCCCAGGCTTTGATCTACCAGCGCATCTTCGACCCGTCACAAGCACGGCCAATGTGGCAATGGACCTTTCGGATGGCTGCGGCGACGCCCGCCTCGCCCCCTTCCAAGCCCTGGGCCGGGCCTATCAGCGAGGACTCAGGCTCAAAGGCGCCCAGTTGATGGGAACCCGCGATCCGCTGGGACTATCTCGTCTTCGAGAGGCACTGGCAAATCATCTGGGCAGCCACCGAAGCCTCAGCGTCGACCCAGACCGGATTCTGATCCTTCGTAGCACTTCCATGGCTGTGACCCTCGTGGCTCAGACCCTCATTGGAAGCCAAGGTGGCGTGGTGGCGGTCGAAAATCCGGGTCATCCGGAGGTCTGGGAAACCCTCAGGCAGGCTTGCACGGCCAATCTCCGCAGCGTTCCTGTGGACCTAGAGGGAGTAAAGGTGGATGCCCTCGAAGCGATCCTTGAGGAAGGCCCCCTCAAACTGCTCATCCTCACACCTCAGTGCCATTTCCCTACAGGGGGTCGCCTGGGAACGCCTCGCCGTTCCCAGGTCCTGGAGCTGTCCCGGCGCTACCGGTTCCCCATCTTGGAACTGGACGCCGAACACGATTATCTTTCCGCTCCTGAATCTCTGGCAGCTCTGGATCCCGGACAAGTGCTCCATGTGGGAAGCCTCTCCAGAATCTTCGCTCCAGGCCTACGGGTATCCTACCTGGTAGTACCGAGCGCTCTGGCCGCGCTCCTCGCTCGCGCGAAACAGCACCTCGATTGGCAAGGAGATCCCGCGCAGGAATGGGCCTTATCCGAACTTTTTTTGGATGGTGAAATCCAACGCCAAATCCTTCGCGTCAGGAAGGCCGCCGGGGAGCGCAGCGAAGCCCTCCAGGACGCTCTTAGGCATGGGATGGGTGACTGTTTGAAGTGGCGATCTGGCGCCATGGCTTTCTGGATGGAGGGCAAGGGATTCTTGTCTGATCCACTGGCCTTCAACGTCTGGGTCAAAGCCTGTCAGGCCCGGGGAATGAAGCTCCGACCCGGCCGTTACTATCAACTTGATGGTGCTGACCTCGCGGCCACCCGACTGGGATTCACGGCCTTTACACCGGAAGAACTCCAGAAGGCGGTGGCCATGATGCGATAGCCTTCATGCCCCTCAGGCAAACGAGCGTCTCCCCATCTTCAGGGCGCTCCGAGGGATCCTTCTGACAGAGGCGTTTTACCAGATTCACAAGCATCCGTGGGGTTTCGGGCCGGATCTCGGCAAGATCCGGCAAAGGGCCGACACGGTGGGATTCGAGGATCTGAAATGGAGACGAGCCGCTGAAAGGAGGGTGACCTGTGAGCATCTCGAAAAGAATCAGCCCAAGGGCGTACCGATCCGCCGGAGGTCCAACCTGGGGATTGACTAAACACTCCGGGGCAGCATAAGCAGGCGTCCCAAGGAACATGGTTGACGTCACTCCACCCGCATCCAACACCCGGGCGATCCCGAAATCCATGACCAACGCGCCATCTTGGTTGAGCATGATGTTCGCGGGTTTGAGATCCCGATGCACCACGCTCTGCTCATGGGCATGCGCAATGGCCTCTGCGATGTCAATCGCGAGGTGAATGACCTGGGGAATGGGAAGCGGTCCCGCCCTTCTCAAGTAGCCTTCCAGCGTGATGCCTTTGACGAAAGCCATGGCGAGCCAAAGATCATCCTCCCGGATGTCGGGGGTGAGGATGCTCACGAGGTGAGGGTGTTGCAGCCTCGCTCCTAGAGAGGCTTCCCGGCGAAATCGGGCTCGGAATAGAGGATCCTGCGCCAAATGGCGGTGGGGAACCTTGATGGCCACTTCCGCCCCAGTGACCCGATGGATCCCGTGATAGGCCGAGGCGCTGCCACCTTCCCCCAACAGCCGCAGCGCACGGTATGGACCGAAATCCCGATGCAGATTCGGATCCGACCCGATCGGTGGAGCATCCCATGCTGGGCGTTTCCTTTTCCGCGACATCCAGGCAAGTCCCGCTGCGCCCATGGTCATGGCACCCAGCATCCAGGTCCAAGTGGGTCTCGCCGGTTTGGTGGGTGAAGCCATCGCCACCTGATCAGGCGCGGAAGGCGGTGGGGCCGCATCCACGACGACCCCTTCAATTCGGGGTGAGGACCTGGGCGGGATCGAAGTGGGCTTGTCTCGGATCGGAACCGGTTCGGCCTGCTTCCCTGTAGAAGCTTCTTGAGCCACAGGCTCCAGGTGAGCAGCCGGCATGGCCGTCTGAGGTGGAAGGGGCCAGGCAACGGAGGGTGGCATTTCCGCTGAGCCTGGTTTCTGTATTGAAGGCATGGGCTGATTCTGAGCCGGGAGCGCAGCTGAGCGCTTCTGAAGTTGCCTCCTCAGGGATTCCCGCGCGGCCACGGGCTCAACGCCATGGCGATCAGCAAGCGCCAAGGCCCTTTCAGCTCCAGTTGTGTCACCCAAGAAGAAATAGGACTCCGCAAGATGCAGGTAGGGGTAGTAGGTGGGAAGAAAATTGAGCCCATAGGTCTTCACCTGCTCCCCCGGCTTGGGCTCCATGGCGATGGCCCGAGTGAAGGCCTGGATCGCCAGTGAATGGTCCCCGCGACGCTGAGCTTCCAACCCGTCCTGGTAGGCGGAATAAAAGGTGAACCACGTCGGCCCCGAGATCAGGAGGAATGCAAACCCTGAACGTCGCATGGCCTTCACTCTCCGTCGAAGATCCAGGTAATGGCACGGTGAACGGAGTCTGTATCGAATTGATAAATGCAAGACGCATAGTACCGATACTCCCTCAGCCGCTCGAACCCGTAGGCGATGGATGCCACGCCTCCGATGGGTGCGTCCGTATTGAACCGAGAAATGAACCGGTGTTCATGCGTGGCCTTCAACCCCACATCCAAGGTAAGGTCTTTCAACTTGATCCCAGTGCCAAGGGTCCAGCCTTCAGTCACCCGTTGCGCTCCGGTCAAGGTGTCCACGATGGGTTGAGGCTCTCGGAATAGCCCGGCCCTCAAGGGAATGACCGATCTGGGGCTAACCCAAGCCAACCACTCCACCCCCAGCCTCTTCGTGGTGGCCTTTGGAGTCACACTCACCCGTTCCAGGTCAAACCAGTTGGATCCATCCAAGGATGTGCCCGTCCCCGTGAGTCGGGCATGCGACCAGGGGGTGAAGCTCCAATCCGTCGTGACGAGGACTCGAGATCCAAGGTGCAGGCCGAATCCCCCAGTCCAGGTTTCAGGCCATTTGATTTCAGCCGCAGTGGCGAGGCCGGTCTCCTGTTTGATGAGCCCGGTCACCGAGTCCACGTACTTGTAGTCGTTCGTGAATACATAAGAGGCCCTGAAGGGGGTGCGGTAGGTCATGCCGATGTTCAACCACTGGGAGCGCCAGATCAATCCAAGGGTGGCGTTCAAACCATGGAACGTGCTCTCCTGCGAGAGTTCGGAATCGAACAACAAGTTCACGCCCGACGTGGTCCGCTGAGAAAAGGAGCTGAAAGTCGACCTTCCCTGCCAGCTGTTAACAGCCACTCCCAGCAGCATGCGGTGGGAGACTTCAGCCCCCAAAGCGACCGAAAACACGTTCACCCCACCCGTCTGATGAACCTGCTGGCTGATCGCCTGAGACGTGGCTCCGCCGTTGGAGGATGCCAAGTAATCCACGTCGCTGTTATAGGCAAAATCGAAGGCCTTCTGGTAGCTCAAGAGGAAGACGATGTTTCTTCCGTTGAGTTTCCATGGCACCGAGAAGGATGCGAAACCTGGAGAGACAGCCCTTTCAGAATTGGAGGTGTCTTCAAACGCGGTGGCCGCTCCAGAATTTCCACCCGTAAACCCCGTGAAATCCATTCCCCGGCTGTACCCCTGGGTGACCACGGAAACCTCAGGACGGATGAGTTGAGCCAATCCAGCGGGGTTGTACGATACCGCTGTGGCGTCGTCGGCGATGGCGGTGAAGGCCCCTCCCATCGCCATGGCTCTGGCCCCGGCTCCTTCTACCGTAAAAGCCGTCCGAGCTTGTTGGGTGAGGAGGGAAAAGGGGGCCGGGGAACCAACTGAGGTCTGAGCCATGAGCCCCACAGAAGTGCAGGGAAGGGATAGAACGAGGATGCATTTCAAAGGTGCTGTGCTCATAAGTTGGATCGTTGACCACGAACAAAAGGGTTATCCGCGGCCTCCGCTCCGATGGTGGTCATGGGACCGTGGCCGGGGATCACGAGCGTTGCGTCGGCCAAATCATAGAGTTCCCGCTGGATGCTCTGCTCGAGCAACTCCCAGCTGCCGCCCCAAAGATCCGTGCGGCCGACACCGCCGCGAAAGAGGGTGTCGCCCGCCAGCACCACCTGCCCCTTGGCGAAGGCGCCGTGGAAGCAGCAGGAGCCGGGCGTGTGGCCCGGCGTGTGCAGCGTGGTGAGGTCCAGGTGCCGATCCCCGGCATGCAGCGCGGCCATGTCCGGCTGCGGAATGGCCGGCATGCCGAACATCCCGGTCTGTTGCGGCAGCGCCTCGATGAGAAAGGCGTCGTCGCCATGCAGGTGGGCCGGACACTGCCAGAGTTCTTGCAGCTCGCGGGTGGCGCCCACGTGATCAAAGTGGGCATGGGTGTGCAGCAGGGCCGTGACCTTGAAGCCCAGCTTCTCCACGCGCTGGCGGATCTTCGCGCCATCGCCGCCGGGATCCACCACCACCCCTTGGCCCGTGTCCGCATCCCACAGCAGCGAACAGTTGCAGCCCAGGGGGCCCACGGGGAAGGTTTCCAGATTCAGCATGGCTCCAGTGTCGCAAATTCGCTGCGGCGCGGCGAGGACTGGGGCGGCCCATTCCCTTTGCCCCTCCGGGCATCTAAAGTGGGCCCATGACCCCGACTCCCGTCATCCGCGCCTGGGCCCTGCTTCCTGAGGGCGCTCCGCTGCTTCACCGCCTGCTGGTGCTGGCACTCATCCTTCTGGTGGGCGGGTTCCTGCTGGATCGCCTCCGGCGCAGCGGCAAGGGCCTCCAGGCCCGGCTCCAGGGCGAATGGAAGGCCCACCTGCCTGCGCTCCGCCTGGGCAGCCTGGAAGTGTTGCCCGCCGAGCGGCTGGGCGCCCTGCTCCATCGGATCGCGGGACTGTTCCTGGCGCTGGTGTCCCTGATCCTCGCCTACATCCTGCTGTCCCTGGCCTTCGGGCTCTTCACCGCCACCCAGGGAATGGCTGGGCGCCTGCTGCTCAGCCTCAACGAGCCCCTGGGCCGTTTCGCCTGGGCCCTGCTCGATTACCTGCCCCGGGGCCTGGTGCTGGTCCTCATCGTGCTCGGCACCCGCATGCTCCTGGGCCTGCTCAAGCCGCTCTTCGAAACCCTGGGCCGGGGCGAAACCCGGGCGGAGGGTTTTGATGCGGAGTGGGCCAAGCCCACCTATACCCTCGTGCGCCTGGGCGTGCTGGCCTTCGCGCTGGTGCTGGCCGTGCCCTACCTCCCAGGGTCGGGTTCCGAGGCCTTCAAGGCCGTCTCCCTCTTCGTGGGCGTGCTGGTCTCGCTGGGCTCCAGCGGCACCATCGGCAACTTCATCTCGGGCGGCGTGCTCACCTACATGCGCGCCTATCGCACGGGGGACGTGGTGAAACTGGGCGAGCACACCGGCACCGTGGTGGAGCACACCCTGGTCATCACGCGGCTCCTCACCTTCAAGCAGGAGGAGATCGTCCTCAGCAACGCGGCGGTGCTCAGCGGCCCCATTCAGAACTACAGCGCCCGCATCGGCAGCGGGGGCCCGCTGCTGCATACCACGGTGAGCATCGGCTATGGCACGTCCTGGCGGCAGGTGCACGAGTTGCTGTTGGAAGCAGCCCGCCGAGCGGATCTGGTGGAGAAGACACCAGCCCCCTTCGTGCTCCAGACCGCCCTCAACGATTTCTACATCACCTACGAACTCAACGCCGCCACCCGCCACCCCGAGCGGCTGCCCTGGCTCTACTCGGAGCTGCACAAGCACATCCAGGACACCTTCGCGGAAGCGGGCGTGGAAATCCTCAGCCCCCACTACGCGCAGTTGCGGGATGGCCACGATGCCGCCCTGCCTCCGGGCCACGGCGCCCATGCGCCCGTGACGGGCTTCCGCATTCATTCCAAGGAGTCCTAGCCCATGCCCGATTGGCTCGTCGTCGTCCTGCTCATCCTTGGTCCCGTGGGGATTTGGTTGTTGATGCGCGTCCTGAACAAACCCTCCGCGCCGCCTGAGGCCTGAACCGGATCCCCGTGGCTGCCCTTCGCACCAACCTCGATAAATCGCCCACCCTGGCGCGCAAGCTGGCGGACCTGCCCCAGCGGCCCGGCTGCTACCTCTACCGCGATGAGGGCGGCAACCTGCTCTACGTGGGCAAGGCGAAGGTACTGCGCAACCGCGTGAAGTCCTACTTCCAGCAGAAACACTTGGATGCGAAAACCCGGCGCCTGGTGGCCCGCATCTGGGACGTCGAGCTCATCGTCTGCGAGACGGAGTTGGAAGCCCTCATCCTCGAGAACAACCTCATCAAGGAGCATTGGCCGCCCTTCAACATCCTGCTGAAGGACGACAAGAGCTACCCCTACGTGAAACTCACCTGGAAGGAGGCCTTTCCCAAGGTCTACGTCACCCGCAAGGTGCGCAAGGATGGCAGCCTCTACTTCGGCCCCTTCTTCCCGGCCAGCACGGCCTACCGCACGGCGGAGCTGGTGTATCGCTTCTTCCAGATCCGCGACTGCGACATCGAGATCGATGGCAAGCGGGGCCGGGCCTGCCTGAAATACCAGCTGCACCGCTGCACGGCGCCCTGCATCGCCGCCGTGGGCCAGGAGGCCTACCGCGAGCAGGCCAAGGAGGCGCGGCTCTTTCTCGAGGGCAAACGCGACGAGCTGAAGGCGCGGCTGGAGGTCGCCATGTGGAAGGCCGCCGAGGCCGCCGCCTACGAGCAGGCCGCCCAGCACCGCGACGCCCTTCAGCAGGTGGATGCCTGGTTCACGCGCCAGAAGGCGGCCAGCGCCGATCTGGATGACACCGATGTCTACGGCAGCGCTGTGCTGGATGGGCGCGCCTGCGTGCATCGCCTCATGCTGCGCGAGGGCCGCATGGTGGGCCGCCAGGAATACCTGCTGGACGACATCGAAACCTTTGATGGCGCCGTGCTGGCCCAGGTGATCCAGCGGGTCTACAGCGCCGATCCCGTGCCAGCCAAGCTCCTGGTGGAAATCGAACCCGAGGAAGGCGATCTGCTCCGCGAATGGCTCTCGGGCCTCCGCGGCACCAAGGCCCGGATTCATGTCCCGCAGAAGGGCGAGAAGGTGGATCTGCTGGCCATGGCTCAGGAGAACGCGCGGCTGGCCCTGGAGCGCAAGTTCGAGCCCGCCCGCCTGAACGAAGCCGTGCTCGAAGGCCTGCAGGCCTTCCTGGGCCTCAGCCACCTGCCCCGCCGCCTGGAGTGCTTCGACATCAGCCATGGCCAGGGCCGCGAGGTGGTGGCCAGCTGCGTGGTCTTCAGCGACGGCGTGCCTGACAAGGCCCGCTACCGCCGCTTCAAGATGAGCAACGAGCAGAACGACGACTTCGCCAACATGTTTGAAGCCGTGACACGCCGCTACAAGCGCATGCGGGATGAAGGCCAGGAATTCCCCAACCTCGTGATCATCGATGGTGGCCTGGGCCAGCTGCACGCCGCCGAGGCGGCGCTGAAGGAGCTGGGCCTGGAGCACCTGGAGCTGGCCAGCCTCGCCAAGAAGGAGGAGCTGGTGTTCCGCCCCGCCTCCAGCGAACCGTTGAAGATTCCCAAATCATCACCGGTGCTGCAGCTGCTCCAGCGCATCCGCGACGAGGCCCACCGCTTCGCCATCACCTACCACCGGGCCCTGCGGGCGAAGCGTACGCTGCAGACGGAGCTCACCCAGATTCCAGGCATCGGCCCCGCCACTGCCAAGAAGCTGCTCCAGACCTTCGGCAGCGTCACCAGGGTGCGCGAAGCCGTAGAGGCCGACTTGGTTCAGGCCATTGGCCCCTCGGCCTCCCAGAAGGTGCTCGCCTGGCAGACAGGCCAAGCCCCTGAGGGCGAATAGTCAGTTCCCGCCCTCGATCTGCCTCAGTTCCGTCCGGGCCGCATCGCTGCCCTTCTCGGCGGCCTTGCGATACCAGTAGAGGCCCTTTTCCCGGTCCTTGGGCACATTCAGCCCCTGGAGGTACAGGGTGCCAAGCATGCGCATGGCGTGGGTATCTCCGGCCTTGGCCTGGTCGATGTAGACCTGTACCTCAGGAGGGACCTTTTCTGGCGGGGTCACTGCCCATTCTGCGCGGGAAGCCTGCGGCGTCGGCCTCTGGGTGAGCACCGCATAGGACGCCACCGCGAGGGCGGCGAGGCCCACGAGGGCCGCCGGGAGCCTCCAGCCGAGGGGCTTGCGAACCAGAGGGGCCACCGGGCCGGGTTGGGTTTGGCCTTCGGCCTCCGCCGGAACAGCCACCCGCTGGGTTCGGAGAGGAGGCTCGTCTGGCCTGGACAACGCGATTTTCTGAGTTTGATCAGCGGGAGGTTTCGGCACGCCAACCGGCAGCCTCTGGGTGCTGTCCAGGGAAAGATAGTCACCGACTTTCAGGGGTACGGTGGCGCGGGGATCCTCTGGAACCCCAATGGGCAGGCGCACTGTGGCGTCGGGCGAAAGGCCGGGCTGGGTGGGGTCATGGGGTTCGGATTCGGGCATAAACCCTCCTCAACGGACGGGATCCCCCAGCATACCTGGATGCTTCAAGCCTCCAAGCGTTTCGCCCAGTGGCCGAAGCGGGGCACCAGGGCCAGGAAGAGCATGGGGGTCAGCAGGAGAAAGCCCCAGACATGGCGGGCCGCCTGACCACCCACCAAGGTCCAGTAAATCAGGCCCCAAACGGAACTGGCCTCGAAGGCCGCGGCATAGAGCAGGCTTTCGCGCAGAATCAGGGAGGGCCGCTGGGCCTCGGCAACGCTTTTGAATCCCCTCAGCACCCGCCCACGGCGGCTCCACACCCAAGCCCCCGAAAGAAACACCAGCCCCGTGAAGAGGTAGCCCACCTGTTGAGCACCCCCTTCCGGCGCCTGCGATCCCGGCGGCACCACCCGCGTCAGCAGGAGCAGGGCAATGAAAGCGGGGGTTCCCGCGCACAGCGCCAAGCCCAATCCGTAGGCTCTGCGATGGACTGAGCGGAGAGAATCCATCGGGCCGCTCACGCGGCCTCAGAAGCCTTGACCCGGATCTCACCGAAGGTTTCACCCTGCACCAGGGAGATGCGGCCCGTGCGCACCAGCTCAAGCAGGGCGAGGAACGTGAGCACCAGCTCTTCGCGGGTGCGCACCTGGCCCAGCAGGCCCTGGAAGGGCTTCCAGAGGCCATCCTGGAGGTTGCTGAGGACTTCCATGACGCGCTGCTCCAGGGTTTTCGGCTGCGTGCGAACTTGCACCGGCGGCGGCGGCATGAGCCGCTTGAGGGCCTCGCGGTAGGCGCCCAGCAGATCGAAGAGGGTGGCGCGGATGGGCTCGTCCTCCACGCGCTTGTGGTCCTCCAGATCGATGCCTGGCGCGAAGGCCACCTTCTGCCAATCGGATTCGCGGTCCGACAGCGCCATGGCCGCGGCCTTCACCTGCTGGTAGTCCAGCAGCCGCTGCACCAGGGCCTCGCGGGGATCTTCCTCCCCGCATTCCTGTGGGGGCCGGGGCAGCATGAGCCGCGACTTGATCTGCAACAGCTGGGCCGCCATGGCCACGAATTCCGCGGCGATCTCCAGGTTCAGCTCCTCCATGAGCTTCAGGTAGTCCATGTACTGCCGCGTCACATCGGCCATGGGCAGGTTCAGGATGTCCAGTTTCTGCTCATGGATGAGGTGCAGGAGCAGGTCCAAAGGGCCGTCAAAGGCCGACAGGTGCAGCGCCAAGCCAGCGAACTTGGTCTCGAAGCCCTTGGGCGGCTCGAACGTCCTCGCAACCTCCGGCTCGGGGGCTTTCTGAGTCTCCGGCTCGGGCAGGGATTCAGCCGCCGTTTCTGAGGTTTCCTGGGGTGTTTCGGACATGGCTCCATTCTACCTGGGACTTGGGCCCATGCATCGCCGATGAAAAAGCGATCAAGCCACAAGCAAACCTCGATAAAAATTGATAAAGAACAAGATGTGCTCCAACCAATGCTATCCATCCGTGTTCAACCGTGTTTATCCGTGGCCAATCCCCCACAATGGAGGGCTATGGCTCGCCCTCCTGTTCTCCCTGGTCCCCGTCCTGAATGGTTGAAAATCCGCGTGCCGGCACCAGAGGTGGTGGCTGAGGTGGAGGGCCTCATTCGGGAACAGCGCCTGGTGACCGTCTGCGAAGAGGCCCGCTGCCCCAACCTGCACGAATGCTGGGGCATTCACCGCACCGCCACCTTCATGCTCATGGGCGACATCTGCACACGCCACTGCGGGTTCTGCAATGTGGGCAAGGGGCGGCCAGGCGAACTGGATCCAGGCGAACCCCAGCGCGTGGCCGAGGCCGTGGCACGTCTGGGCCTGAAATTCGCCGTGGTCACCTCTGTCAACCGCGATGACCTGCCCGATGGCGGCGCCGCCCATTTCGCCGCCACCATCCAATGGATCCGCACACTGTCGCCGCACTGCGGCATCGAAGTGCTCATTCCCGATTTCCGCGGCAACGAGGCGGCCCTGCTCACGGTGCTGGAAGCCAGGCCGGACGTGCTGAACCACAACGTGGAGACCGTTCCCCACCTCTACAAGCGCGTGCGGCCCGACGCCGACTATGCCCAAAGCCTGACGGTTCTCCGCCGCACCGCGGGGTGGCGGGATCAGCACGCCCCCGCCATGCGTGTCAAAAGCGGCATCATGGTGGGCCTGGGTGAAACCCCCGAACAAGTGCTGGAACTGATGGCCGATTGGCGGGCAAACCGCGTGGACATCGCCACCATCGGCCAGTACCTTCCCCCTTCGGACCTGCACCTGCCACTGCACCGCTTCGTGGAACCCGCTGAGTTTGACCTCTACAAGCAGAAGGGTCAGGAAATGGGATTCCTTCGGGTGGAATCAGCGCCGCTGGTGCGCTCCAGCTACCACGCGGGCGAAGGCCACGGGAGCTGAGCCCCCGTGGCCTTCCAATGAGGCGCCATCGCACCTAAACGGAAGCGTTCGCTCCCAGGAACTGCTGCTCGAAGGCAGCCCAGTCCAGCGTGGCCGTTCCTTCGGGGTTCTTGTTCGCTCGCAGGCGTGTGATCTCTTCCTGGTACCACTCGATGACCGGCTTGCCGATCTTCAGGCTGGTCAGCTCGTTCGCCAGGTCAGTGGGCGTCAGCAGGCAGACCCAGCCGCGATCATAGGGGCTATGGGTCAGCATGCCGGGATCAGACTTCAGGCCCGCGTTGTCGTGCTCCACACGGCCTGAAACCGGCGCCGCCACATGGACGGTCCCCGCCGCGCTCTTGAGGGTGAAGAGCGTCTCACCCTGCTTCACCACCTTGCCGCGCTCTGGCAGGATGACTTCCTTCACCCCGCCCAAAGCCTTGCGGATGAAGTCATCGATGCCGACGCGCACCTGGCCTTCAGGTTCAATGGTGACCCAGGCATGGCCTGGAGAAAGGAAGGCGCCGCCGGGCACACAGAACTCGGAAGCAGGCACCACTTCGGCCATCTCAGGGGTCACCACACGGACATTGGGCAGGCTGGCGGCCTCGATGCGGGCCTGGCGTTTGATGAGCAGCTTCCGGGCGAACTCACCCAGTTCATCGGCGGTAAAGGGCTTCTGCACGTACTCACAGGCGCCGTGTTGCAGCGTCTGGACGGCGGTTTCGATGCTGCCGTAGCCGGTGATGACGACCACATCCACATCGGGCCGCAGGTGCTTGACAGCCTTCACCACTTCCACGCCATCCATGTCCGGCATCTTGAGGTCGGTGAAGACGAAGTCATAGTCGTTGCGCTGCACCAGGCCCAAGGCTTCTGGCCCATGCTCGACCGTATCCACACTGAAGCCTTCCAGCACCAGGATGCGGCGGAAGGAATCCAGCACCACGCCCTCGTCATCCACGGCGAGGATGCGGGCCTTGGGATTGGGAACTTCGACGCGCTTGAGGCTCTTGGCTTCGTGGGTGAAATCCAGACGGATGGAGGTATTCAGAACGGCTTCGCGGGCCTGCCGCGCCTTCTTTTCCTGCACCCGCCGAAGGTTTGTGCGCACCAGATAGTCGATGCCCACGAAGGCCGCGAACATGAAGAGGATCAATACGGCGGTCATGGCGACCTCCTAGGTGATGGTGGGAAGTATAGGCTTGCGGCCTTCGGGGTCAGGGTGGGTCGGCAACCGGAGGGTGAAGCAGGTGCCCTGGCCCAGTTCACTCTGGACCTCCAGGGCGCCGCCGTGGGCCTCCATGATGCCCCAGCTCACCGCCAGCCCCAGGCCAGTGCCATGGTTGCCCTTGGTGGTGAAGAACGGTTCAAAGATGCGGGGAAGGTCTTCGGCCGGAATGCCGTGGCCGCTGTCCTGCAGCAGGAGCTCGATGGTATCGCCTGGACCTAGCCGGGTGGTGGCGCGGATGTGACCACCCGCCTCACCAATGGCATCGGCCGCATTCAACAGCAGGTTCACAACCACCTGCTCGATCTGGTTCGCATCCGCCTGAACTGTGGGCAGATCTGGCGCCAGCCCCAGGGAAAGGTCCACCTGGTGGAGAGAGAGTTGCGTCATCACCACGGACACGGAACGGCGGATCACATCGTTGAGGTCCATGGGCTTGCGGGCAGGGGCGGCGGGCCGGGCGAAATCCAGCAGGCCGCGGATGATGCCCCGGCAGCGCACCGTCTCCCGCACGATCACGTCCAGATCCTCACACGCGGAGGCATCGTGCTCCATGCGCTTGCGCAGCAGCGAAGCATAGCTGAGGACACCCGTCAGCGGGTTGTTGATCTCGTGGGCGATGCCTGCGGCCAGGCGGCCCACGGAGGCCAGCTTGTCGGCCTGGGCCAGCTGACGGTGGGTATCGGCGAGGTTGCTGGTCATGTCGTTGAAGGCCCGGGCCAGCTGACTGAGTTCATGCCGCCCGTTCACCGGAATGGTCGCCGAAAGATCACCCTCGCTGACACGCCGGGTGCCTTCCACCAATGCCGCCACCGGACGCACCACCAGCCGGCGGTTGAGCCACCAGAGCATGAGGCTGCCCGCCAGGATGGCCAGGATCGCCGAGGAGAGGATGACCATCCGGCTCCGTGAGATTTCCCGGTCCACTTCGGCGAGGGAAACGTTGACATCGAGCACACCCAGCAGGCTCTGCTTGGAACTGTGCGCGTGGCAGTCGGCCGTGGAGCAGGACGGTTCATTGGGGATGGGGGCGATGAGCCCCAGCATGCGCGAGCCATCGGGGGCGCGGAAGACGCGAGCCCTGGCGTTGATCTCCAGCCGATCCAGGGGGCGGCCTTCCTGGTGGCAGGCGTAGCAAGCCTCGCCCCGGGTATCCAGGCTGGTGCCGATCTCCTCACTGGCGGAAGAGAACATGATCCGGCCTTCCTTGTTGAACACCCTCACCTTGCGGATGCCCTGCCCTTGCAGGCCGCCCACAGAGCGGATCTGGCGGTGCAGGTTGTCCCGCCGGTTTTCCAGCATGTCGAAATGGGTGGAACTCTTGATGGTCTCGCTCAGCTGGTCCGCGCTGCGGGTGCGCTCCGCCAGCAGCTGCGCTGTATGGGAGCGGATGACCGTGAAGGCCATGCCGCCGATGACGACGGCCGTCGTCAGGCCAGCGCCAAGGATGAGACGGGTGCCGATGCGGGTGCGCATGCTTCAGACTCCCCGTCCAGAAGTGAGGACCTGCGGCCGATGGGCAGCGCGAGTGGCGTAGTTGAGTGTCGCGGTAGGAGGTTCCATGGTCATGGATTCCCGCTCTGTCAATCCAGCCCGCGAGGAAGTCCCGGGTGGAATCATGTGAAGGATCCGCCCTCGCCGAAACATAGTCAACCCTTTGGTAGTAATTGATCGAAGCTTTGACAATCCGCCAATCCTTCATCCATCAAAGCAAACCTTTGCTGCACTAGGCATTCACTTCCAGGGAAGCGCCGTTCATCACCCCGGAAGATCCTCAGAGTGGCTCCAGGTCTGGGCTGGCAAAGGTTCAGGCGCGAAAATGGGCAGGAACCGTGCGATCAGGGTGAAGGCCGTAAAGCCAATGGCGGCAATGCCCAGAGTGATGAGCACTTCGATCAGCGAGGGGAAGTAGGTCCGCGCGGGCCAGTCTTCGAGTCCGGTGATGGCCGTATTCATGCGGTTGAGCGCGAACCCGGCCAGCACCATCAGGGAAGCGCTGTAGAGTCCGCGGCGGGAAGTCCTGATCCGGCTGAACAGCAGCAGGACACAGGGGATCGCGAACCCGATGAGCAGCTCAGCCCAGAAGGCGATGCTGTGGTAGCTGAGGTGTTTGGCATGGTGGAACACGCCGCGGGAGGCCATGTCCTGGATACGGATGACGAGGTACATGGCCAGGGCGATGGCGGTGATCTTGGCCAGCTTGGCCCGCAGCGCCGTGGGGAGGAGGCGCCGTCCATTGCGGGAGAAGATCAGGGATTCGATGAGCACCATGGAGATGCCCGAGGCGATGCAGGACACGAAGAAGAGCACCGGCAACAGCGGGGTGTACCAAAGCGGATGCAACCGGTTGGGCACGATCAGATAGAGCGAACCGAAAGAGGACTGGTGCAGCGTGGACAGGAGAACGCCCATCACCATGAGGGGCAGCGACACGCTGTGAATCCACTTGATGGGGGCGTGCATGTTGAATTTCTCGAGCACGATGGGCGCGAACTCCATGGACAGCACGGTGGTGTAGAGGATCACGCACCAGGTGATCTCGAACATCACCGAGTGGGGGTTCCACATGACCAGCGGATGCCAGAAGTGCTCAGGGCGCCCCAGGTCGATGACCAGCACCAGAACCACCAGCAGGTAGCCGATGAAGGCTGTGAGAATCGCAGGCCGCACGATGGGCTCGTACTCCGTGGCGTGGAAGAGGTGCACCGCGGCCACGATGGTGAAACCTGCCGCCGCCAGGCCGATGCCCAGGAAGTCGAAGCCGATCCAGAGGCCCCAGGGGAAAGTGTCACTGAGGTTCGTGGTGGCCCCAAGGCCCAACGTGAACCGCGCGATGGCCGCGGCGATGCCGGTGGTAATTAGGGTGGTGGCGATGACGCTCCACACGGTGATGCGGGGGAATTTGAAGGAGGCCATGGCTATTCCTGCGTCTTGGAAGTGGCGTCATGTTGCAGGGAGGCTTCGTAGTGCTGAACCTCGGCGCGACGGTTGGTGATCCACCAGATGCCCGCGAGCATGACCGCGCCCATGGTGACGACGTTGGGAATTTTGGACATGGCGCTCAGCGTCAGAAGCGGCATGGGCGTGTCGCCAAGCCGCGTGTCGAAGCCCAATTCCTCGAAGGGCACGGGGCTGATGAAGAGGATGGACGTGCCGCCCACATCCTTCTGTCCGTAGATCTTGGCGACGTACTTGCCTGGCTCGGCGTTGATGCGGTTGTGGGCTTCGAGAATCAGTTCATCCCGTTCACCGAACTTCGTGGCGCCCGTGGGGCAGGCCTCGGCGCAGGCGGGCTGAAGACCCTTGGTGATGCGCGGCGCGCAGAAGATGCACTTCTGGACGCGGGGCTTGGTGCTGCTCCACTCGTAGCGCGGCACCTTGAAGGGGCAGGCCTGCATGCAGTAGCGGCAGCCGATGCACTTGTTGGCATCGTAGAGCACGGGCCCTTCGGCGGTTTTGGTGAAGGCCGCCACGGGGCACACGGACACGCAGGTGGGCACGTCGCAGTGCTGGCACATGTGGCGTACGAACTTGCCATTGTGCTCGCTCAAGGCCGTGTAGGCCGTCGGAGACAGACGCTTCTCTTCGCCCGGCGCCAGCTTGTTCTCGGCCTTGCAGCCGTCCTGGCAGGCGTTACAGCCCACGCACATGGAGATGTCAATCAGCATGGCTTTCTTTTGAATCATCGAACACTCCGATCAAAGAGGGAGAAGCCAGGTGCAGGCGTGCTTGGAGTGGCGCGGTCGGCTCGACCACCCCGGCAAGGACATGGGGCCTGAGATGCCTTCATGAAATCTGCGCAACCCTCCGCATCGCCTGGGCGAGTATCTCTGTGCAGTAGGTCCATGGGCATGAAACCCCGTCCTGTCTATCCATTCCGGAAGGAGCTCCCGGAGGATCCGAGGGAAGGATCCGCCCGTTCGAGATCATAGTCAACCCATAGGTGGTAATTAAAAACGACTTTATTGTCATTAGTAACACAAATGCCCCGGAGCTCCGGGGCATCTCGCGACACCTAGGGGGTCTTAGAGCAGGCTGCGGCTGGTTTTGGCAACCATTGTCCAAAGTTGCTCTTGAGACCGGTTCCTAAAAACGCCTACATCCCCCCTTCGTCTGCGCTGGGACCATAGAGGGCCGGCAAGGGCACATCGTTCACACGCAGGTACACCTCCAACTGGCCTCGATGGTGGATGAGGTGGTTCATCACGAAGGTCCGCAGGACTTCACCGCGGGTTTGCGTGAAGAAGACTTGCTCTCCGGCGCGCAGGGACCACGGCAGGGAGAACGTCGATTCATCGGAGGCTTCCAGGGACGCCCGCGCGCCGATCTGCTGCCCATCGAAAAGGGCCAGCAGGTCAGTCGCGCTCGTCACAGCCTTGGGCATCGCGGGGCTGTCGGGCGAGGCCAGATCCATGTCGGGAAAGCGCAGCGATGGCGTCACCCAGGAGGGGATCCAGGCCAGGTGCGTGGCAAGTTCGGCCAGCGTCCAGGATTTCGGGTGGGGCCGCCAACCCAGGCGATCCTCGGGAACCCGCGCCAGAACTTTTCTGGTGCGCGACATCTCCAGGTCGAATTCCTTCAGCCACTCCGCGACGTGGGCCATGGGTGCCTCTTGGGGGTTTCCGGCATCCTAGCGGAGTTCCCTTCCGTGGAACAGGAAGAGCGAGGGCCCGAAGTCAAAAGGCCCCGCGGTTGCGGGGCCTTTCCAGAACCGCGAAGCTGCGGCTGATTAATACATGTCTTCCATGCCGCCCATGCCGGGGCCTGCAGGAGCGGGAGCCTTGGGCTCGGGGAGCTCGGTGATGATGGCTTCGGTGGTCAGCATCATGGAGGCCACGGAGGCGCCAGCACCGAAGGTGCACTCGACATCATTCGCAGGGCGGACTTGGTCACCTTGGCGGGATCAACCACGCCGAACTTGACCATGTCGCGACCATGTGGGTCGCGAAGCAGGCTCCGGGGGAGCCTGCGCAGCGGGGCCCCACAGGGAGCGAATCACGCCCGTCGGAGCACCCCACCAAGCTCTTCCCCCGGCCCCATCAAAAAGGCCCCGCGGTTGCGGGGCCTTTTCCAGAACCGCGAAGCTGCGGCTGATTAATACATGTCTTCCATGCCGCCCATGCCGGGGCCCGCAGGAGCGGGAGCCTTGGGCTCGGGGATCTCGGTGATGATGGCTTCGGTGGTCAGCATCATGGAGGCCACGGAGGCGGCGTTGCGCAGGGCGGACTTGGTCACCTTGGCGGGGTCGACGACGCCGAACTTGACCATGTCGCCGTACTCGTTGGTGGCGGCGTTGTAGCCGTAGTTGTCCTTGCCCTCACGGACGGCGTTGACGACCACGGAGCCTTCGACACCGGCATTGTTCGCGATCTGGCGGAGGGGCTCCTCCAGGGACTTGCGGACGATCTCGATGCCCGTGGCCTGGTCGCCGGTGGCCTTCAGGGCGGCCAGCTTGGTCAGGCTGCGGAGCAGCGCGACGCCGCCGCCCGCCACGATGCCGTCCTCGACGGCGGCCTTGGTGGCATGCATGGCGTCTTCCACGCGGGCCTTCTTCTCCTTCATCTCGGTCTCGGAAGCCGCGCCCACCTTGATGACGGCGACGCCGCCCACGAGCTTGGCCAGACGTTCCTGCAGCTTCTCCTTGTCGTAGTCGCTGGTGGAGACCTCGACCTGGGCGCGGATCTGCTTCACGCGGCCCTGGATGGCCTCGCTGGCGCCGGCGCCCTCGACGATGGTGGTGTTCTCCTTGTCGATGACGATCTTCTTGGCGGTGCCGAGGTCAGCCAGCGTGAGGTTCTCGAGCTTGAGGCCCAGATCCTCGCTGATGGCCTTGCCACCCGTCAGGATGGCGATGTCTTCCAGCATGGCCTTGCGGCGGTCGCCGAAGCCGGGAGCCTTCACGGCGGCCACGTTCAGGGTACCGCGGATCTTGTTCACCACGAGGGTGGCCAGCGCTTCGCCGTCCACGTCCTCGGCGATGATCAGCAGGGGGCGGCGGCTGTTGACGACCTGCTCCAGCAGGGGCAGGAGGTCGCGCATGTTGGAGACCTTCTTCTCGTAGGCGAGAATGTAGGGGTTCTCCAGCTCGACCTTCATCTGGTCGGGGTTGGTCACGAAGTAGGGGCTGAGGTAGCCGCGGTCGAACTGCATGCCCTCGACCACGTTCAGCTCGGTCTCACGGCCCTTGGCTTCCTCGACGGTGATGACGCCGTCCTTGCCGACCTTGGCCATGGCTTCGGCGATGATCTTGCCGATCTCGGCGTCGCCGTTGGCGGAGATGGTGCCGACCTGGGCGATGGCGTTGCCCTCGACGGGCTTCTTGATCTCGTCGATGGCGGCCACGACGGTGTCGACGGCGAGGTCGATGCCCTTCTTGATCTCCATGGTGTTGGCGCCGCTCACGACGGCCTTGATGCCCTCACGGTAGATGGCGCGGGCCAGCACGGTGGCGGTGGTGGTGCCGTCGCCGGCGATGTCGGAGGTCTTGGAGGCGACCTCACGCACCAGCTGGGCGCCCATGTTCTCGTGCTTGTCCTTCAGCTCCACTTCCTTGGCGACGGTGACGCCGTCCTTGGTCATGAGGGGGGAACCGAACTTCTTCTCGATGAGGACGTTGCGGCCCTTGGGCCCGAGGGTGACCTGCACCGCGTCGGCGAGCTTGTTCACGCCGCGCAGAATGGCCTGGCGGGCGTCTTCGGCATAGATGATGGACTTGGCCATGTGTGTCTCCTTGGTCTCTTGGGTGTCTTAGCCGACGATCGCGAGGATTTCGTCTTCGCGCACGATGACGTGATCGATGCCGTCGATCTTCACTTCGGTGCCGCTGTACTTGCCGATCAGGACCTTCTGGCCAGCCTTGACGGACATGGGATTGCGGGTGCCGTTCTCGTTGATCTTGCCCTCGCCGACGGCCACCACTTCAGCCTCCATGGGCTTCTCCTTGGCGGTGTCGGGGATGATGATGCCGCCCTTGACGGTTTCGGCGGCGTCGACGCGCTTCAGCACGACGCGATCAGACAGGGGCTGGATGGCCATGGGACCTCCTTGAAAAGGGATTGAGGTAAAAAAACGGAAGGGAGGCTGTTAGCACTCACCAACAGCGAGTGCCAAAGTTTCCCATCGCTGCGGACCTACGTCAAGTCGATTTGGCCTGCGAACGGCAAAAATTTTAGTTCTGTTACGAAGATTTTCTTCGTTTGCAATGAATACCTGAAAGCAGGAACGCTTTGCCAATTGAGGTGTAGCCTCAATTCATGGAACCACTGACCACCCTGCGCGACCTGCAAGCCACCTTGGACTACCTGGCGACCATCCAGCGCGAGTTGTCAAACCTGCCCCCGGACCTGGCCATTCTGGATTCCAGGGTCAAGTCCACCGAGAAGCAGATCGCCGAGAAGACCAAGGCCCTGGAGACAGCCAAGGCCCAGATTCAGGTCAAGGCCAAGGAACTGATCCAGGCCCAGAAGGATGAAGACCGGGCCCGGGCCGCGGTCAAGTCCACCAGCCAGAAGGTGCAGTACACCGCCGCCATTCGCGAACTGGACGAGAAGGAGCGGCTGAAGGCCGCCGTCTCCAAGCCCCTGAAAACCCTGGAAACCACCATTCAAACCCTGGAATCGACCCTGTCCGCCCTGGAGGCCCAGCGCATCGCAGCCCAGGCCCAGTTTGACGAGCTCCACTCCGTATTCCTCGATGAGCATGCCAACCAGGTGGAGGGCCGCAAGCAGCTCCTGGCCAAGCAGGCGACCCTGGAGGCAAAGCTGACCCCGGCCGAAGTGGCCCGGTTCCACCGCCTGGCCAATGCCCGCCAGGGCAAGGCCGTGGTCGTGGTGGAGAACGGCGCCTGCTCGGGCTGCAACGTGAAGCTCCGCGGCCCCATTTTCTTCCAGCTCAAGGAAGGCAAAACCCTCATCACCTGCGAATCCTGCGGGCGAACCCTCTTCCTGCCGTGAGCCTCCGGGATCGCATCGAGGGCCTACGGGCCCGCATCCGCAAGGCCTGCGAAGCCTCGGGACGCGATCCTGCCAGCATCGAACTGCTGCCCGTGTCTAAAAAGCAGCCGCTGGCACTCATCCGCGAGGCGGCGGGTTCTGGCTTCGCTCGCTTCGGTGAGAACTACGTGCAGGAAGGCGCCGACAAGGCCACAGCCGCCCTCGACCTGCAGTTCGTCCTGCTGGGCCCGTTGCAGCGGAACAAGGCCAAGCCCGCTCTTCAGCACTTCGCGGAAATCCAGAGCCTGGACCGGCCCGATCTGGCCGAGCGCTTGCGCCGCCTGGCCGAAGAACTCGACGTGGTGCGCCCCGTCTGGATCCAGGTGGACCTCTGGGACGAGTCCACCAAGCAGGGTGGCTGCTCCGAAGCCGACCTGCCCGCCCTGCTCGCAGCGCTGGGCGGCGACGCGCGCCTGCCCCTGCGGGGCCTCATGGCCATCCCACCGCCTCAGGATGCAGGGGCATTCACCCAGCTGGCCGACCTCCGCGATCACCTGCAGCAGGACCTGGGCCAGCCCCTGCGCCTGAGCATGGGTATGAGCGGTGACCTGGAGACGGCCATCGCCGCGGGCTCCGATCAGATCCGAATCGGCACGGCCTTCTTCGGCGAGCGGGTCTACACTCCTCGGTGAAACAGCCTGTCCGAGGGTAGGGCCTCGCGATCAGCGCCGCTTCGTGGTTCGATGGCTCCTCACCCCGGAGTTGCCATGACCACCCTGAAGACCGCCACGGCCGCGCTGCCTGTCTCTGCGGATGCGCTGTACGCCTTCCTCTCCGACCTGTCCAAGCACCGCATCTTTCTTGAGCCCGCCGCCATGAACTTCCAGGGCGATGCCGACAAGCACAGCTACGTCGTCGAGGTCATGGGCATGAAGATGCCCCAGGAACTCGTCGTCAGGACCCGCACGCCCGGCCAGCTGGTGAGCCTCGTGCCCGGCGCCAAGAAGATGTTCGACCACGAACTGCGCTTCGAGATCGCCGCCGCCGGGGATGGCAGCACCCTGCGCCTGGTGGACGAAGCCGACATCCCGATGATGATGCAGATGATGGGTGCCGAAAAACTCCTCCAGGGCCAGCTGGACAGCGCCCTGGCGCGGATTCAGGAGCTGGCGGGCGAAGGCAAGCTGGCCTAGGGTGTGTTTTCAAAGTCGGAGCCAGGTAAGGACACAGGCAATGGCGACCATGGCGCTGTAGTTGCGCATGGTTTTGTCGTAACGGGTAGCGAGGCTTCGGTATTGTTTGAGCTTCGCGAACAGGTTCTCGACGGCGTGGCGGGCCTTGTAGAAATGCTTATCGAAGGCGGCTGGATCCTTCCTGCATGGATGAGGTGGAACAACTGCCTCTGCTCCAATAGGCGCGATCTGATCCCGGCAGGACTTTCCGTCGTAGGCACGATCACCGAGAACAGCCCCGGCCTCCCGGCCCATTAATAGGCTTCCGAGTTGCTTGCTCTCGTGCGACTGGCCTGGTGTCAGCACGAAATCGACGGGGTTGCCGTGGGCATCCCCGATCAGGTGGACTTTGGTCGAGAAACCGCCGCGCGAGCGGCCAAGCCCTTGGATGTAGGTCCCCCTTTTGCACCAGCCGCATGCTGATGGGCGCAGATAACGGTTCCGTCGACCATGACCCATTCGCAATCCGCTTCACCTCGAAGGGCTTCGAGGACCCGCTGCCAGACTCCGCTCCGATTCCACCGATTGAAGCGCGTGAAGACCGTGTTCCAAGGTCCGAAGGATTCAGGCAAATCTCTCCAGGGCGCTCCCGTTCTGTGCTTCCAGAGGATCGCTTCAACGATGGGGCGATTGTCCAGGCGAGGGCGCCCCATTCCACCCTGCTCGCTCGGCAGCAGAGGCTCTAGCCTGGCCCACATTCGTTCAGTCAGAAAAGTTCTCGCCACGCTCTACCTCAACGTCATACCCATGAGGTACCGCAGTTAGGCAATTTGTACAACCCCTTACGTCCATTTGCCTTTCTTGACTTTGAAAACAGGCCCTAGCGCTGAGGGAAAGGAATTTTGAAAGCGGAGGAGAACGGAGGGGCGGAGGAAAGCTGAAAAGGATGGATTGTCCCTTCTCCTCCCATCATGTTCATCCGCGCGCTCCCTTCGTTTCCTCCTCAAGTCATTTCCGCCATGCTGGTGGCATGCGCACTCTCCCCATCTTCTTGGCTTTCGCGCTGGTGCCCCTCCAGGCCCAGGTGCCGGAGGTCCGCACCACAGCCAAGGATCGCGTCGGACTGAGCGTCACCATCTACCAGAACGGCCTCGCCGCCATCCGCGACACCCGACGTATCAACTTGCCCGCAGGCCCCAGCCGCCTGGCCTTCTCCGACCTGGTGCCTACCCTGCGCCCAAAAAGCGCCACGCTGCTGGACCCAGGCCTTGGCATCCAGGTGCGGGAACGCAACTACGAGTTCAACCTGCTCAGCCCGGCCTCGTTGGTGGAGGCCAGCCTGGGTGCGACCGTGGGGGTCAAGAACGAAAGGGGCGTGGTGGGTCAAACGGGGAGACTCGTTTCCAAACCACTCCTGAAGAGACGAATCGGGCTGATCGCCACTCCAACCATTCGAAATGTCGATGAAGATGATGGATCCAGGCCAATCACGCCGCCTCCACCTCCCCCGCCACCAATAGGATATGAGCCCCAGTTACTAGGAGAAGATGACGACGACACGGAACCTCTCTGGCGGCAGGATCTTGTCATTCTGCAACGGAGGGACCCAAAAGTCCTCCTGGCCACCAAGGACGGCTTTCTTCCCGCTAAACCCTCAGCCATTGAATTCCAGGCGATTCCTCTAGGGCTTCTAGCCTCACCGACCATTTTCCAATTTCTGGAGGCTGAAGGAGCACGTCCGAACGATCTCACACTCCTCTACACCGCCGAGCAATTCGAATGGTCTTGCCACTACGAGGCCACGTTAAGCACCTCTGCCAGAGAACTGGACCTCCGCGCCTTCGCTAGGATCAAAAATTCGAGCGGTGCACCTCTGGTCGGAACCAGCCTTCAATTGATTGCAGGTGAACCCCATCTGGTTGAAGACCCACCCCCTGAGGAAGAGGAGTTATTGGATGGCGTCCCAGGTGGAGTCATCGGCGGCGTGGTGGGGGGAGTCGTGGACGGCCCCCCGATTTTCCGGGAGGAAAAGCTCTCGGAATACCCACTCTTCACCCTGGATCGACCAATCACGATTGAAGACAAACAGGAAAAACAAATAGCCCTGCTGCATGCCGAGAACATCCCCGTTCGCACAACATTTCTGGTTGGCAGTGCCCCACAGGACTATTCGACAAATCGCTTTCAGGAGGATGGGCCACTTTTCCAACTCCGGCCACCGTCCAATCCCGGTGCGATCAGAGGCTGGGTTTCTCGCAGACAACCGACCGTCTATCGCTTGGGGACGATTCAAAATATCAAATTGCACCAGCTGGGTCGGGCGCTTCCAAAGGGATCGGTAACAGTTCGCTACCAGGATGCCTCTGGCGTTCAAATTGCCCTTCCTGGCAGTGGAGGCCACTCTTCCGAGTTCCCTCAGACGGCTCCCGGGGAGGACATCGAACTTATGTTTGGTCCCGCTCGTGGCCTTCATGTGGATCGGTACGGAACCTCATGCAAATCCGCCATCACAAAACCGCACCGTAACAGCCAGGGCAGGCTACGCCCTCAACGCCGTTGGATCTACAGCGTTCAGATCCACCTCAAGAATGACTTGGATGAGGTCGCTAACATCACAGTCCGAGAACCCCTCAAGACTGATTGGGAATTGAAATCAGCCAGCCACACGGGGCATAGGGCAGGCCCAAACGCGTGGGACTTCCAGGTGAGGGTCCAGCCCCATCAGGTGACCCAATTGACCTACACGGTTCGGACTTCGCCTGAAGAGATCTCGTCCCAGACTGCTACACCCGATGTCGAAGATCCGGAATCAGAGGCACTCGAAGCGAATGAGTCCTCTACAGCTTCAAACATTCCTTGAAAGGATTTCCCCCCTCACGGCATCACCAGGTATCGGGTAGGTATCCTGCCCACCACCCCATCGGAGGTTCCATGCGCCCCACCCTGCTTCTCGCCGCCCTGCCCTCGCTCCTGGTTGCCCAGGAATCCTCCACCACCCTGAAGGATCAGAAGGCCCTGGCGGTGACGATCTACAACGACAACCTGGCCCTGGTGAAGGACACGCGGGAGGTGCGGCTGCCCAAGGGCGAGGCGCGGCTGGCTTTCCAAGAAGTGTCGGCCAATATCCGGCCCGAGACGGCCCTGCTGCGCAGCCTCACGGCGCCCAAGGACTTCTGGGTCGCGGAGCAGAACTTCGACTTCGACCTGCTCACACCCCAGAAGCTGCTGGAGAAGTACGTGGGCGAGAAGGTGACCGTGGTGCGCAGCGTTCCCAACGCCGACGGCGCAGGCAGCAAGGAGGTGCGCGAGGAGGCCACGGTGCTGGCCACCAACAACGGCACCGTGCTGCAGTTCGCCGACCGCATCGAAACGAGCATCCCCGGCCGCCTGGTCTTCCCCAAGGTGCCGGGCAACCTGCGGGCCCGGCCCACCCTGGTCATCAGCCTCAACAGCGGCGTGGAGAAGCCCCAGCAGCTGGAGCTGAGCTACCTCACCGGGGGCCTCTCCTGGCGGGCCGACTATGTGGCCAACCTGTCCTCGGACGAGAAGACCCTCGATCTCAGCGGCTGGGTGACCCTCACCAACCAGAGCGGCGCCGCCTATCCCAACGCCACCCTGCAGCTCGTCGCGGGCGATGTGAACCGGGCCAGGGACCAGCGAACCGAAAGCGTGGCCTACCTGGCCGCAGGCGCCGTGGCCAAGGCCGCGCCCGCCCCGAAGATGGCCGAAGAGAGTCTCTTCGAATACCACCTCTACACCCTGGACCGCCCCACCACCCTGGCCGTGAACCAGACCAAGCAGGTGGCCCTGCTGAGCGCGGGCTCCGTGCCCGTGCGCAAGGAATACCTGCTGCAGGGACAGAACTACTACTACTCCGGCAGCTACGGCGACCTGGGCGAGAAGCAGAAGGTGGGCGTCTTCGTCGAGTTCGACAATAAGGAATCCAGCCGCCTGGGCATGCCCCTGCCCAAGGGCATCATCCGCGTCTACAAGCGCGACAGCGAGGGCCGCGCCCAGTTCGTGGGCGAAGACAACGTGGATCACACGCCCAAGAACGAGCTGGTGCGCCTCAAGCTGGGGGATGCCTTCGATGTCACCGCCAAGCGCAAGCAGACCGACTACAAGAGCCTGGGCCGCCAGGGCAAGTACGGCTACGTGCACGAGTCCGCCTTCGAGGTGGAGCTGAAGAACGCCAAGAAGGAACCCGTCACCGTGAACCTCCTCGAGCCCCTGCCCGGCGACTGGGAGATGCTGCAGAGCAGTCAGCCCCATACCAAGGAGGCCGCCGGGACAGCCCGCTTCAAGGTCACCATCCCCGCCGAAGGCAGCGCCACCCTGACCTACCGCGTCCGGGTGAAGTGGTAAGAACACGCCGAGGTCTTCAGCCTGAAGGCGGAGCACCTGCGCCATACTGAACCCCCATGCCCCTGCCCGCCCGCTTCCTCGCCCGCCTGCGACGCCTGCCGTTGCGGTTGCGGGGGCGCCTGGGCGGGGGCACGGAAGGGTTGCATCCCTCCAAATTCAAAGGCGCGGGCCTCACCTTCGTGGAGAACCGCCCCTACGTGCCCGGCGATGATCCGCGCTTCATCAACTGGCCTCTGACGGCGCGCACGGGCGAGCCCATCATGAAGCGCTTCGAGAGCAGCCGTGATCTGGTTCTCTGGCTGGTTGTGGATCCCTCGCCCTCCATGTTCCTGGGCGATCCGGTTTCGCCCCTGCGCTGGGCTCTGGAGCTCTGCGGGGCCGCCGCGGCCACGTTACAGGCCACCGGGGATCGCCTGGGTCTCATCGTCCCCGGTGATGGCCGCACACCCGCTCTGCGCATCGCCCCCAAGCGCGGTCGCATCCATGGCCTGCGCATCCTGGAGACCCTGGCTGAACGCGGCCCTTCCATTCCCACCGAGGCTTCCTGGCGGGAGGCGCTGGGCCATTGGGGCGAGCACGGCAAGGGGCACCGCCTTTGGCTGCTGAGCAACGGCGCAGGATTGCAGGGCCTCGCACCTCTGTTGAAACCCCTGGCCACGCGGCACCGGCTCGTGTGGTTCCGCCCCCTGGAAGTTCAGAAGCGGCGCGGCATGACGTGGCCCGACCCGGGCTTCACCTCCGCCATCGAAAGGCTGGACTGGAGCCTCATGGAGGATCCCGTGGTGAAGCTCAACGGCTGGCTGCGGGCCGGTGGCGCATGAGCATGGCCCGGGGATGGCAGCACAGGCCTGCGTCGCCATGGCGCAGCGCTGCGGTTCTAGCTGCGACCGGGCTCATATTGAATGCAGCCCCCGTGTGGAAGGCGCCGACCCAGTTGAAGCTCGGTGAGCTGCACGTGCTTGAACTCCGCGAAGACGATCCCGCCAAGGCCGCGCCGCCCAGGCCCTCGGTGGAAGATCGCCTGGGGCCCCTGCGCCTGCGGGCCCTAGAGCCCCTGCCCGATGGGCGCGGTTGGCGCTTCCAGGTGCAGGCCCTGGAGCCTGGCCTTGCCGTGGTGCCCGCCTTGGATCTGGGCAACGGCCAGCGCAGCCCGGAACTGCGGATCCAGGTGCCGCGCACCATTCCCTACGGCGGTCCCTGGGTGGGTTTCGGGGGCGGCAACGAGGATCTGCTGCCCGCCATCCCCTTCCCCTGGGCCTGGGCCAGCCTGCTGCTGTTGCCCGCGCTGGCCCTGGTGGGCTGGATCCTCCACCGCTGGCGGAAGGGTTCTCGCCAGCGCCACCTGGCCAAAGCCATCCACGCCTTCCAGCATCAATGGCCGCCAGCCCACCGGGACCGGCTCTCCCTGGATGCGGCCCACAATCATGGGCGCAACCTGCTGGCCGCCCGGTTTGGCGATGCTGCCCGGGCCTGGGGGCCCGCGGAACTGGAGGCCCACAACCTGAGCCCCTGGGATCAATGGGTGAAAAGCCTGGATGCCGCCCGCTTCGGTCAGACCGAGCCCCCCTTCCCGGCCACGACGCACCTGGTGGCTGCGCTTGATGCGCGAGGCGATGTGGAGGGCCCGCGATGATCGCGCTGCGCCATCCCCTGCTCCTGCTGGCGGCAGTGCCCCTGGTGCTCTGGGCCTGGCGCGTGAGCTACCGCTGGGGCATTCCCTCCTCCCGGCCTTCCAGCCGCCTGGGCCGACTCAGCTCCCGCTGGCTGCCCATCCTGGTGGCGATGATCCTCGGTCTGGCCGCCACCGGCCCAGAATGGCGCACAGCCGTGCGCGGCGCGGCCCCCGTGGTGGACTTCGCCGTGGTGCTGGATGGCAGCAGCAGCATGCGCATTCTCGATCGGCCTGACGAAGATCGTTGGCACGCCGCCCGGCGCACCTTGGCACAGTTCGTCCTGCGTCGGCCAGAGGATCGCTTCGCCCTCATCCTCTTCAGCGCCCACCCCGTGACCCTCAGCCCCCTCACCGCCGATCACCAGCGCCTCCTGGGCATGCTGGCCCGGCTCGACATCGACAGCCGAGACGATGGCACGGCCATCGGCTCGGCCCTCATGACCGCCGTGCGCCGCCTTGAGGAAAGCCCCGCCCGCAGCCGCGTCATTCTGCTCCTCACCGATGGCGTGGAGAATCGGGGCCGGGTGACCGCCATGGAAGCCGCCGAAGAGGCCCGCCGCCAGGGCATCCGCATCCATGCCGTGGCCATCGGCACCAACGGTGAAAGCCTGGTGCCCCTGGATGGCGGCGGCTTCGCCCGCCTGCATGTGGAGGTGGATCACGCCAGCCTCCAACAGGTGGCCCACCTCACCGGGGGCGAGTCCTTCGGCGCAGAAGATCCCACCGGCCTGGAGCGCAGCCTCACGTCTGTAGATCGCCTCGAGAAAACCTTGCTTCCCGTGGATCCTCCCAGCGAAGGCCGTCCCCTGGCCCGCTGGTTCCTGCTGGCCGCGGCCCTGTTGACGCTGCCTTTGATGGTGGATCTGGCCTTCAAACGCGGAAAGCGGCGACCAGATTGGGTGGTGGCCTCATGAAGCTGCCCTTCTCCCATCCCTGGGCCCTGATCCCCACGGCTGCGGCCATCCTGATCATTCTGGCGTTGGCGCTCCGCGCCCACCTGCGGCCCGGTCAGGGCGTGCAGGTGGTGGGTCAGCGTCCTCTATGGCAGGGGCTGGGCTTGGCGCTCATGGCCGCGGGACTGGGCCTGGGCCTGGCCGAGCCCCGTTGGGGCTTTCCCGAGTTTCCACGCCTCACCGTGCACGTGGCGCTGGATGCCAGCCGCTCCATGGCCGTGCCCGATGCCCAGGGCCGCAGCCGCTGGGAAGCCGCGGTGACCGCCCTGGATCGCATCTGGTCGAGGCCCCAACCCGGCATCCGCTGGGGCCTCGATTTCCTCACCGGCGACGACATTCCGGTGCAGCCTCCCGGCGAGGACCGCACGCTGCTGCGCGAGGCCCTCAGGGCCGCCCTGCCCGGCGAGGTGGGCTCCCCCGGCACCAGCCTGGGCCGCGGCCTGCCTCAGCTGGCCGCCCAGGTGGACCGCGATCTGCCCGCCGTGATCCTCCTGCTCAGCGACGGCGAGGAAACCTGGGAGGCCCCCGAGGAAGCCCTGGCCCGGGCTGTCGCGCCCCTCAAGAAGGCCCGCATCCCTGTCTGCGTGATGGCCTTCGGGGATGGCCAGGCCCATGCGGTGCCCCTTCGGGAAGGCGCCACGGCTTCAACGGCCGAACCGGCCCGGAGCACCGCCCACCCTGAGTTCCTGACGCAGCTGGCCGAAGCCACTGGTGGCCAGGTTTTCCAGGATGGCGAGGCGGCTGCGGCGGGTCTTCAGGCTTTGGCGGCGGGAAAACTGCCCCTGCCCGCGCGTCGCTCGCTCCAACCCGCCCACCCCGAGGTTGGTGCCTGGCTGGCCCTGGCCGGGCTGGCCCTCTGGCTGCTCTTCTCAGGCAAACCCCTCACCCGCTGGCGTCCATTGTTGGTGTTGCTGGTCGCTCTGACGATGGCTCCTCTCTCCGCCCAAGGCTCTGAGCCCTGGGCTCCGCCCAGCGTCAAGGCCTGGCTGGCTCAGCGGGCCCTGGAGGAGGGCAACTTGGCCGCGGCCCGGCGCTGGCGCCCGCGCGACGCCAAGCCTGCGCACGCGCTGCTGGCCGCGCAGATCGATCTGCGCACGGGCTTCCCGGAGGATGCGCTGAAGGCGCTCTCCGCCCTGGCCGGCCAGGGCACGCCTCGGCCCATTCCAGCCTGGCGCGCACCCGCCCTGCTGCTGGCGGCCCGGGCCCACCTGGAGGCCAAGCGCCCGGAAGAGGCCCGCGCCCTGCTGGAGCGCCTGCTGCTGGAACAGCCAGGGCAGCCCGAGGCCACCCATGATCTTCAAACGTTGGTAAAGGACACCACGCCACCGCCCCCCCCCAACCCCAAGAAGCCCCCTCCGCCACCCCCGCCGCGCCCCAGCATGGGCGCGCAGCAGGATGAGCTGGAAGGCCTCAAGCAGCGCCTGCCCAAGCCGCCTCGATCACCCGCCGGGGTGAAGGATCTGTGATGGCTGTTGATCCATGAGAAGCGGCGGCCCATGGCCGCCGCTTCCTGAATGGGAAGGCGAAGGCTGACTACTTGGCGTTCAACCAGGCGGCGAATTCCGCACCGCTGCGGAAGGCACCCACCTGGCGGCGCAGTTCCTTGCCGTCGGCATCCAGAATCACGAGGGTGGGGAAGGCGTTGAGCTGGAACTGCTCCGCCAGCTTGGTGCCTTCAGCGACGGGGGTGCCGTCCTTCTTCTGCACCAGGGAGGAGAAGGGCACCACCTTGGCCAGGGCTGCGGTGGCTTCGGCGGTGGGGAAGACATTCTTCTGGAGGTGCTGGCAGGGGCCGCACCATTCGGTCCAGAGATCCATGAAGATGACCTTGTTCTCGGCCTTGGCCCGTTTCAGGGCGGACTGATAGTCGTGTTCCCACTTGGTGGCGCCCTGGGCGAACAGGGGCGCGGCGAGAAGCAGCAGGGCAGCGATGGATTTCATGGGCGGGCTCCAGTGGCGGCGGCGGCCGCACAGGGTTTGGATGGGGACCGAGGGGGTTCTGTGACCGGTCCAGAATACCCGGCTAATCCGCGGTCCAAGAGGCCCGTAATCCCATGCAATCCGGCGAGTGCCGAACCCCAACCACCCAAGGAGGCCGCCCATGCGCGCCATCATGATCCCGCTGGCCCTGGCGGCCAGCCTCAGCCTTCCTCTGGCCGCGCAGAGTGCGCGGTTCATCAAGGTCGACATCGTCTCCAAGTCCTTCAACCACCATCACCGGCAGAAGGGTGAGGCCAAGAGCGAAGAGGGCCCCACCGAAGTGCACGTGCGCATGCCCATCAGCCTTGCCAAGGGCGTCCTGGACATGGCCGGTGAAGGGGAAATCAAGGTCAACGGCGAAACCAAGAAGGGCATGAAGCCTGAACAGCTCATCAAGCTGCTCACCGATGCCAAGGCCGGTGACCTGCTCTTGGAGATCACCACGGACAAGGGCGATCACGTCCGCGTCACCATCGAGTAACCGGGAGCTCCGGTCCGTGGCTCATCAGGCCCCGCTTCGGCGGGGCCTCTTCGTGTACGCTCAAGGCATGGAATCGCTCACCGAACTTCGAGTCCGCTACGCCGAAACCGATGCCATGGGCATCGTCCACCACGCGACCTACCCGGTGTGGATGGAGCTGGGACGCAGCGATTTCCTGCGGGAGCTGGGACAAAGCTACGCGGAGTGGGAGGCCCGAGGCGTGCGGCTGGTGGTCAACGAAATCCGGGTGAAGTTCCGGGCGCCGGCTTATTACGACGAGCTGGTGCAGGTGCGCACCTTCCTCAAGGAAACGGGGAGGCGCCGCGTGACCTTCGGCTATCGCATCGAACGCGACGGCGTCCTGCTGGCCGAAGGCGAAAGCATCCACCTGGCGGCAGGATCGGACAACCGCGCCCGGGTTCTGCCGGATGACCTGCTGGCCCTGATTCAGGGTTCCTGAGCAGAAGCGCGAGCTTCCAGGCAGGTGGAGAGCAGCCCTGCCAGGGCATCCATGACCCGACGTCGGCTGTCACTGAAGGCATCGGTCTGGAAACTCTGGAAACTGACCACCCCGATGGGCCGGGGTCCATGGCCCAGCGGCACGCCGTACCAGGAGTGAGGGATGAGGCCCGTGGCCTGCTCCGCAGCGGTGAGGAAACTCCCGGCCGCATGACCCTCCTCCATGGTGCGGATGTAGATGGAACGACGCCCGGAAAGCACCCGCTCGGAAAGCCCTGCCCGATCCGAAAGCCTGCGGGAGGGATGGTTTCGGGCCCTCCCCCCTTCCTGGTACAGCACGAACTGGAGCAGATCCTGGTCCCAGTCCGCCAGCGCCAGAAAGAAGCAGGCCAGCCCCATGGGTTTGAAGGTCACCTCCAGGAGGGTCTGAGCCAGCACTTCGGCGGAATCCCCCGGGTGCAGGCGCTCCAGGGCGCTCAGCAGGAGGTCCCGATCCTCATCCAGGTGCCGGACCAGTTCCTGGGTTTCCTCCAGGCGGCCCTGCAGGGCCAGGCAGTCAACCTCCAGCTTCTGCAGCTGCTCATCGCGCTCAGCGAGGGACTGTTCGTGCTTTCGGGCACCGAAGAGGCTCATGAAGACACCTGGGGGCTTTGGATGGAAGGCAAAATGATGGTTTCCTAGAACCATGAAGATGAAGCAGCGAACCCTCTCCCTGTTCAACACCCTGTCACGGCGGGTCGAGCCTGTGGTTCCCCTGGTGGATGGACAGCTCTCCTTGTACACCTGCGGGCCTACGGTTTACAACTACGCCCATATCGGCAACCTGCGGACCTTTCTTTTCCAGGATCTGCTCAAACGCACCTTCCTGGGCGCTGGCCTTCGGGTGCGGCATTGCATGAACATCACCGACGTTGAGGATAAGATCATCCGCGATTCCCAGGGCGGGCTGCCCCCCGATGCCACCAACGAGGCTCGCCACGCAGCCATGGCGGCCCTGACGGAGCGCTTCACCGCCATCTTCCTGGAAGACCTCGCCACGCTGCGGGTGCTCCCGGCGAACTTCCTGCCCCGAGCCACCGCCTACATCCCCCAGATGATCCGCCTCATCCAGGATCTGGAGGCCAAGGGTCTGGCCTATGCCCGGGAGGGCAGCGTCTACTACCGCATTTCCGGGCTGCCCCAGTACGGCTGTCTGGCGCACCTCGACCGTGAAGGCATGCAGGTGGGTGCTTCGGTGGATGCCGACGAATACGAGCGGGATTCGGTGACGGATTTCGTGCTCTGGAAGTCCGCCAAGCCCGGTGAGCCCTGGTGGGACAGCCCCTGGGGCCAGGGGCGGCCTGGATGGCACATCGAATGCTCCGCCATGGGCATGGAACTGCTGGGTGAGCGCATGGACATCCACAGTGGCGGGGTGGATCTGATCTTTCCGCACCACGAAAACGAGATCGCCCAGAGCGAAGGCTGCCTGGGGCACCCGTGGGTGAACCACTGGGTGCATGGCGAGTTCCTGTTGGTGGAAGGCCAGAAGATGTCCAAGAGCCTGGGCAACTTCTTTACCCTGCGCGACCTCATCGCCAAGGGCGTGGATCCCATCGCCCTGCGCTACGCCATCCAGAGCAACCACTACCGCAAGGTGCTCAACTTCAGCTTCGAGGGCCTGCGGGCTGCGGAAAATTCACTCAAGCGCATCCGGGCCTTCCGCAAGCGCATGGAAGGGGAAGGCCAGTCAGGAAGCGGCCCCTGGAAGGAAGCCCTGGATCCCTTCAGTCGCTTGGAGCAGGCCCGTGAAGCCTTCTGGGCGGCCATGGCCGATGACTTGAACACGCCCGAGGCCCTGGCGGCGATCTTCACCCTCATCAGCGACCTCAACGCCCAGGATGATCACACGGCGCTCACCCGGGAAGAACGGGATGCGGTGCTGGCCTTCCTGGAGGAAACCAACGGCATCTTCCAGGCCTGGCCGCGCGAGGAGGCCAGCCTGGATGTCGAGGTGGAAGCCCTCATCGAAGCCCGCCGCGCCGCCAAGGCCGGAAAGAACTGGGCCGAAGCCGACCGCGTGCGCGATCAGCTCAAGGCCATGGGCATCATCCTCGAGGATCGCAAAGACGGCACCGTGGGCTGGCGCAAGGGGTGAGTGATGCTGCCTGGGGTGTGCGCAGCGCGGACCCCCCAGAAAGGAAAGCCCGCCATCGGCTTGGCCGAGGCGGGCGCGGGGGTCCGGGGGTGTGCGCGCAGCGCGGAACCCCCCGGAGAACGGAGCGCATCACCCTTAGCGGCTAAGCCGCTTCAGGGCGATGGTGATGAACTCGGGAGGGCCAGGCAGGAGGCCAGCATCCGCTACGGCAGTCTGCCCCTCGCGACTGAGCAGGAAGTGGATGACCTCGTTGACCGCCGGCGGCAGGGCTGCGCCCGGGGCGCGGTTGAGGTAGGCGTAGTACAGGCGTGGCATGGGGTATTTGCTGGTGGTGACGTTGTCCTGGTTGGGGAACCGCGCATCCTCTCCGTGGTAGGGCGTCACGGGCAGCACCTTGTTCGCGAAGTACCAGGACGACATGGTGCCGAAGGCGATGCCAGCAGGATCGGTCATGACTGCCTCGGCCAAGGCGGAGGCATCATTCCGGTCCAGGATGCCGGCCCGGTACTCGCCATTGAGCAACGCCTTTTCAGCGAAGGAAGACCGAGTCGCCGTGCCCTCGGCCCGCGCATAGGCGTGGATGGGCAGCTTGGCCCACTCGCCCCGAAGCCCCAGGTCGCCCCAGACCAGGGCTGCCGTCTTCGCACCACCTAGGCGGGACTTGGAATAAATGGCGTCCAGCTGCTCCATGGAGATGGAGGTGAGAGGGTTGTTCTTGTGGACGAACACGATGTTCGCATCCAGGCAGATGGGGATGCGCATGGGCATGTAGCCGTACTTGGTCTGGAAGGCCTTGCCCTCCTCGGCCGTGAATTCCCGGGCGGTGATGATGAGCAGGTTCGTCCCCTCCATGAAGGCCGCCACGGCCTCCTTGGTGAGCTTGGATTTGAAGACCAGGTTGGCCTCTGGGTGGACCTTCCGGAGCGAGGCAGCCCATTCATCGCCCAGATCGGAAAGGGCATCGGTTCCCAGGAGTTCAAACGTCCCCTTCACGACCGCTTGGGCCTGATAGGGGGGAATGGCGGCTGGAACCTTCGCGCGAACCTGCGCGGTCTGGGCCCAGAGACCTCCCTGGGCAATCATCCCGGCGGCCAGTATCACCCCTGAAAACAGGTGTGCGGGAATCCTATTCATGACGCATCCTCTCAATTGAACTCAGGGCTTGACGAAAGCGGAGCGGGAATACCACCTGGAAGATCCATGGGTGAAAGCATAAATTCCCAACCGGTCATGATCCTCTATTTGCCCGCCACCCGCTTGCGTCCATCCTCACAATCGTGATTCAGGTCACGGGTTCCGGGCCGAGGCCTCCCATTCTTGTCGGCCAATGGATGGGCGAAGGTGACTCCTGATTCAAACCGCTAGACTGAAGGATCCTTCGATCGACTCAACGAAACCCTCTCCGGGATGCGCCATGAAACCTGCTCCGATCCGAACGTTCGCCCTCTTGCTCATGATCTTGCTGGCACTGCCCTCTCCCGCCCAGGAACCGAAGGGCGTCAGCCTGCCGGCCCATCATGCGAAGGCAGGCGTCCATTGCTTCGACTGCCACCAGGAGGAGAAGCCCACCAAGAAGGCGGTGCCTTCTGAATCCTGCATGACCTGCCACGGCGACTACCCCGCCATGAAGGTGGTCACCAAGGATGTAAAGCCCAACCCCCACGACTCCCACAAGGGCGAGATCCCCTGCACCGAATGCCACCGCCAGCATCGCCCCCCGGTGGTGAAGTGCCTCGAATGCCACGAGGGGAAGTACAAGTTCAAGATCCCCTGAAGGTTCAGCCCCCGATCAGGGCCGCGGCCACCTGCTCTGGAAGCAGTTCCTCCATGCACTGCCGCCGCTGGCAGGCCCGCTCCCGGCAGGGCGAGCAGCCAATTCCTGTGCGAAGCACCCGACCCGACCCATCGGGCAGTCCGGCCACCACCGGATCGCTGGAGCCATAGATCCCCAGGGCGGGAACGCCCAGCACCACAGCCAGGTGCAACAGCCCCGTGTCCGGCGCGATCACTTGGTCCGCCTGTCGCAGGGCCGCGGCCAGCTGCCAGAATCCTAGCCTCGGGAGGGCTTCGACCCCCGTGGCCTCCGGCAGCCAACCTCGTAGTTCTTCCTCCTCAGGCCCCAGCGACCAGCGAAGCTCACACCGCTGTTTCAGGCGTTCCACCAAGGACAGCCAGTGGGTCAGGGGCCAGCGCTTGATCGCCCCGCGACGCGAGGCCCCTGGCACCAGCACGACCCTCGGCTTCACACTCTGAGTCCAGATGGCGCCGGGATTGGGCAAAGCAACGTCGCTCAGGACCGGACGGAAGCGGCCCAGGCCCTCCGCCCCGTGCTTGCGCCCGAAAGCCTCCGCCAGCCCGAGGGCCTGGTCATAGCGGGTCTGGTGCCGGAAGGGCAGCGGCTGGGTCTGCAGCGATCCAGCGAATTCCTTGGTGACGCCATCACCCCAGCGCTCAGAGATGCCCGCCATTCGGGGAATCAGGGCGGCCTTCAGGATGCCGTGGAAATCCAGGCTGACCTCTGCCCCCCGGAGCAATCCAGCCACCCGTTTCAATTCGCCGAGCGCCGACAAGGGGTTGGACAAGCGCTTCCGGCGCACCACCACCGGTTCCAGCCAGGGGAGGGGCTCCAGCAGGAAGGCGTGCCGATCCTCCACGACCGCACGCAAGCGGGCTGCGGGGAAGGCATGATGCAGGTTGCCCCAGGCCGGCATCACCCGGAGGATGTCACCCAGAGCGGAGAGGCGGAGCAGAACCAGGTCCATGTCCTCATGCTACCTGCCATGCCCAAGGAAGCCCCCGGACCGGTTGTGCTTCCCCTCACCGGGTCGGGGCTAGCCAAAGGAAGCGAAACCCGGAAACAATGGGGGCTCCCCCGGGGACTTCTCCCTTCTCATCACTGGTCGAAACGATGCGCAAAACCGCCTTCCTTTCCCTCTTCCTGCTGCCCGCGGCCCTCGTCGCCCAGGCCCCGGCACCGGCGCCATCGCTGGGTGAGCGGGTCAAGGCCGAGCGCCCGGCCATCGAGCAACTGCTCGCCGAACTCAAATACCCCGAGGCCTACAAGCGCGCCGAGGCGTTGGTGCCTGCGGCCCGGCCCACCTTCGACAAAAAGGACAACACCACGCTGGTGCAGAGCTGCACGGCCAATCTCGAGATGGCCGAAGCCCTGCGCCTCGCCGCTGAGACCGCCGATTCTGCAGGCGCATGGGAAAAGGCGCTGGAATATGCCAAGACCGCCAAATCCCTGGCCCAGGAAGCCTATGCGGGCGTCAAGGAACCCTTCGCCCAGACGGTCACCTACTACTCCCAGTCAGGCGTCCGGGCCAAGCAGGTGCTGGAAGAGAACGCGGACCGCATCAAGGAGCTGAAAGCCAAGAGTGTGCTGGATCCCGGCGAACGCCAGGAGCTGGATCTCGCTCTGGGCGTGGAAAAGGAAGTGGTCGACAGTGCCAAGTGGGTGAAGTTCTTCCAGACCTACATCGACGTGACCAAGCGTGAGAGTGAGGCCTACGATCCCCTGGTGAAAGTCATGGAGGACAAGCTCAAGGGCGAGGCCGACCAGGTGGAGGAATACAAGGCCGGCAAGGGCGACAAGCTCAAGTGGGTGGAGGCGGTTGTGTCCAGCGCCGCCTACCTGGAAGCCCAGGGCGACCGAGCGGGCAAGGCCCGGTGGCTCTATCGCCTCGCGACCATCGACCCCGACAGCAAGAAGGTCCAGCACCAGCTCGACGTCCTGAATGGCAAGGCCGCTGCCGGCCCCGCCAAACCTGCCAAAAAGGGAAAGTAGGCCGAATCGCTCCCGGGCCTGTACCCTGAAGGCATGGCCCGCCGCTCAGCCCCCCGCATTCCCGTCCGCGCTCCGTCACGCACCCCTGACCGCCGGACCTCAAACCAAGCCCCGAAGCCCCAGGCCGCTCCATCTCAGGGCCTGGGGCTTCGGCCGTACGAAAGCTTTGAAGCCACCTTCCTGGGACATCCCGAAGGTGCGGGCGGCTTCCTCCGCGTGGTGGGCGCCCCGAAAGGCCCCCGCATGGACCTGTTCGTGGACTGGCGGGATGCCCATGGCGCCATCCATGGCGATCGAGTGGTGGCTGAAGTCAGCGGCGAAGGCTGGGACGGCCGCCTGAAGGCGCGGGTGCTGGAGATCAAGGGCCGGGGCGAAGTCCCCCTGCCCGGCACCCTGCAGAAGCAGCCCTGGGGCTGGCGGGTGGTGCCCCTGGAGCCGCGCCTGGCCCAGCTCATCTCCGTCCCGCCCACGGACCTTGCCGAGGATGGCGAGCTGGTCAGCGTCAAGCTGGATGCCGATCCCGAGGCTAAGCAGTTGCGGGGCACCGTGGTCGCCCGCCTGGGCAAGAGGACCGACCTGAAGATCGAGAACAAGCTCACGGCGGCCCTCTTCAACCTGCGCACCGAATTCCCCGACGCGGTGATGAAGGAACTGGCCCCCTTCCCCACGAGCATTCCTGCGGAGTGGCTCCAGGGACGAGAGGCCGAAGCAGGAGCGGAGGCCCATCGAGCCGAAGGTTCGGCCCAAAGGGCGCGGCCAAAGGACTGGCCGCGTGAGGATCTTCGGGAGACCCTCACCTGTACCGTGGATCCGCCCACCGCCAAGGATTTCGACGATGCCATCAGCCTCGAAGCCCTTCCCAAAACGGAAGGTGGCGGCTGGCTGCTGGGCGTCCACATCGCCGACGTGAGCCACTACGTGGCCGAGGGCGGCCCGCTGGACGAGGAGGCCCGCCTGCGCGGCACCTCCGTCTACTTCCCGGATGAGGCCATCCCCATGATCCCGGAGCGGCTCAGCGGCGACCTCTGCAGCCTGAGGGAAGGCGTGGATCGCCTCACCATGACCGCCTGGATGACCCTCTCGCCCGAGCTGGAAGTCGTGGAGACTCGACTGTCAGAGAGCGTCATCCGCAGCGCCAAGCGGCTCACCTACGACGAAGTGAAGGAAGCGTGCATCGACCTCTCCAAGCGCAAGCGCGCTGAGCTGGGCGATCCCCTCTGCGCCATGCTGGACGAGGCCCTGGTGCTCTCCCGCCGACTCACGCAAATTCGTCTGGGCCGAGGCGCCATGAACCTGGATACCGAAGAGGCCGAGTTCATCTTCGATGAAGAGGGCCGTCCCATCGATGCCCGCCGCTACCCGCGCCACGACGCCCACCGCATGATCGAAGAGTTCATGCTGTTGGCCAACGAAACCGTGGCCCGCTTCTTCACGCGGAAGAAAATCCCCGCCATCTACCGCATCCACGATGAGCCGGACGCCCTCAAGCTCGAGGTGTTCGCCGACGTGGCTCGCACTTTCGGCCTGCTCAAGCCCAAGGAATTGCCCACTCCCGAGCATCTCAACGCCATGCTCGACAAGATCCGCGGCGGGCCGCTCGAGGCCATGATCAACACGCTGTTGCTGCGCAGCCTGAAAAAGGCTGAATACAACGTCGACAACATCGGCCACTCGGGCCTGGCGCTGCAGGACTACCTGCACTTCACCAGCCCCATCCGCCGCTACCCGGATCTCATCGTCCATCGCCTGCTCCGCCAGGTGCTGCGGGGCCGGCCCCTGCCCGAGGGCCTGCACAGCCACCTCGCCGTGCTGGCCAAAGGCGCCAGCGACTGCGAGCAGAAGGCGACCGAGGCTGAGCGAGAAAACGACAAATGGAAAGCCTGCCTCCTGATGAAAGAGCGCATCGGCCAACGCTTCAGGGGGCGCATCCAGGGCTATTCCGCCAAGGTGGTGTTCGTGACCCTGGATGCCCCCTTCGTGGAGGTGGGCGTACCCCTGGCTGCCCTCGGGGGCGATTTCTGGGTGGATGAACACCGCACCAAGGCCACGGGTCTGCGCGGCACCGTGGTCCTCACCATCGGCGATGGCGTGGAAGTCGAGATCACCACGGTGGATGAGAACCTCCGCCGCGTGAGCGCCTGGATCACCGAGGCCAAGGCCCAGGATGCCCATGGGAAGGCGTTCCAGTTCGTGCCGACCCTGGCGGCGCCCGCCGTCCTGAAAGAAGGCGATCTGGAGAAGCCCAGGGCCCGGCGTGACTCGAGAACGGGTGGCGAACGAGGGCGCCGGGAATCTGCACCGAAGGGCCGCCCTCCCAAGAAAGCCCGGGAGGCCAGCGGCAAGTCCCGCGAAGCCCACCCCAAGCCCCCCAAGGGCAGCGTCAGGGGCCCCGGCAAGCGGAAGGCCCGATGATCGTGGTTCCTCCGGCCCCGGTGCGTTGCCTGGGCGTGGATCCGGGCTCCCTGGCCTGCGGCTGGGCCGTGGTGGAGCGCTTCGGTTCACGGATGAGCCTGGTGGAGGCCGGGGTCATCCGCAGCCCCAGGGGCGCCGATTTCGACCAGCGCATCCTGCGGATCCACGAGCGGCTGGCCGAAGCCATTGCGGCCCACCATCCGGGTTTCATGGCGGTGGAATCGCCCTTCGTTGAAAAGAACGCCGCCACAGCCCTCAAGCTGGGCCAGATCCGCGGGGGCATCCTGCTCAGCGCGGCCCTGCACGGGCTGCCCGTGGGGGACTACAACCCCATGCAGGTGAAGAAGGCTGTCAGTGGCTACGGCTGGGCCGACAAGGGCCAGGTGGGGAAGATGGTGATGACCCTGCTGAACCTGAAGGAACCCCTGGCCGCGGACGCGGCCGATGCAGCGGCGGTGGCCATCGGTCATCTGCTGGCCAGCCGAAGGGCCTGACCGGACCTATAGACCCCCTTGATGTCAGGTTTTTCAAGGGCTTTGGCATTTGTCATGACGGCCATGACAAATATCCCCGTAACTCGTGACATTTCTTGTGATGCCTATCACTAGCCTAAGTCATCGCCAAACACGATGATGTTGTCCAGGAAGCCACGGAGCCGACATGCACATGGATACCGCAGCGCGTCAGCACAACCCTGCGTTCTGGACCACCGCCGAGCGGTTGCATGAAGTGTTCAATCAGTTGGAGCGCCAGATGAGCAGCTCCCCCCGCGGCCTCGCCGTGCTCCGCCAGGTGCAGGCTCTGGAAGCCGAACTCGAAGCCGAAGTGATGCACCGCAGCCGTCGCGTCGTCGCGGCCTAAGTCTTTCCAGCATGCAGAGAGGCCCGGCCTTGGCCGGGCCTCTCTGCGTACGGAGCAACCTAGGGTTTGGTCCATTTCGTTTGGAAGTCAAAGGTATTCCATGGCCCATCGGCCCGGAGCACCACCTCGCCCCTCCTGCCCCCGCCGTCTTCCACCCGGATCTTCAGCAGGCCCTCAGGCTTGGGGGCCTGAATCCGGATGTTGGGCCGAGATTCCACCCAGGCACTTGCAGATGAGGCACCTTCCGGATCCGTGGTTCCAATGCGCACTGCCCCAAGGGAATGGTTCTCAGACAAGAGGTCCACAATCAGGCTGCCACGGTGGCGGATGCGAAGCTGAACCTGAAGGTCCCCTCCAACCCGTCGCAGATACCCCTGGACCTCCCCCTCTCCAAGCGGCGCCTCTGGCTGTACGGCCTTCGCTTTGAATACATCCAGCACCAGGGCTCTGTAGCGGGTGGCCTCCTCACTGATGCGTCCTTCCTCCAGGGCCTGTTCGCCGCAGTTGTAGGCGGCCACGGCCTTCTGAAGATCTCCCTGGTAGCGGTCCAACAGGAAGCGCAAGTATTTCGCGCCCGCGGCCATCACCTGGGCCGGATCGTTCAAATCCTTGGCCCCATGGGCCTGGGCCGTCTGCGGCATCACCTGCAACACCCCCATCGCCCCTTGGGAACTTCTCGCCTTGGCATTGAAGCCGCTTTCCACCCAGGCCATGCTGCGGAGCAGCTGGGGATCCAGGCCTTCCTGAGCCGCAAGGGCGTCGATTTGCGCCACCAGATCGGCGGGTGCGGCGATGGGTGGCTGTTCGGGAATCGAGGCTCGCAAAGCCAACACCAGCCCGGGAATCACCAGGAAGGAGAGCCAACCCCAGGAAGATCCGGCCCAGGGCTTGGGGGAAAGCAGACGTTCGATGCGGTGGAGCAAGTGTCCTCCTCGGGCCGCCAGGGCCGGAAACAAAGGGCGGGAAAGGTCAGTCTGGAGGTCATCCAAGGCATTCAGAGCCAGGGCCAGGCACCGGGGATTTCCGAGGCTCCGGGCTGCGAGGTCATCGGCCAGCTCTTCCCGCTCGACGCGAATCCGGGCCGAAAGCCACCACACCGCTGGGTGAAAGAAAAGCAGGGTCTCCACCACGCCCTGCAAGAGGTTGCTGAGGTAATCCAGCCGGTGCACATGGGCCAGTTCGTGAGCCAGCAGCGCTTCCAGGTGATCCGGCGGCAGGGTGGTGAACAGAACTGCCGGAAACAGCACCACGGGCTTCCACAGCCCCAGGGAGAACGGCGTATTCCCCTTTCTGGCCAAGAGCAGGGGGACCTTCCGCCGCAGCCCCATGCGGCGTGCCAGCCGATCCATCGTCGCCTGCCAATCCCCTGGGGCCGGATTGCCCTGCCGCTTCCAGCGCAGACTGAGGGCGAGGCCTCCGCCCAGTCGCAGCGCCATGAGGCTTGCCCCCACGGCCCACAGGGCCACCAGGCGTGGCAGGTGGGGCTGCAGGGAGGCCTCCAGCCGCTCCAGCAGCGGCCGGGCGACGGCACCAGTCAGCTCCGGCCGGGGCTGCGGGAGGTCGATCGCTGCTTCTTCCCGCAGCGTCGCGCCCATGCCCGCGGGCGCAGGTCGGTGAAAATGCCAGGCCGTGGCCGCGGGCAGGATCAGGCAGAGGCCCAGCACCAAGCCATGCAGGCGGTACCGGTGGGAGCCAACCAGGAAGAGGCCGCAAAAGGCCGCCAGCAGGGCGAGGAGGCAGCCCTGCCAAAGGGCATGCAGCAGCGCCCAGCCCAGAAGCTGGATAAGCGCGCTCACGGCTTCTCCTTCCCCAGCGCCGCGCGGATGCGGGCCTTCTCCTCCGCGCTGACCTTCCCGGAGCGCAGCGCTGCCAGCACCAGATCGGCGGCGGAACCTCCAAAGAGCCGCTCGGTCAGGTCGGCCACCAGGCCGCCCTCCATGGCCGTTCGGCTGTGGGCTGCCGCGTAGACATGGCTTCGTGCGCTTTCATCGCGGGTCACCAGCCCCTTTTCCAACATCACCTGAAGCATGCGGAGCACTCCGGTGTAGGCGTAGTCCTCACGGTGGTTCAGATGGACGTGGACATCCTTGACCGTGGCTGGTCCCAGCTCCCAAAGGATGCGGAGGAATTTCAGTTCAACCTCGGTGGGCTTCTGGAGACGGGTCACGGGAGTTCCTACACAAGAAGATGTAGACAATATTGTGTAGATATTTCGACCTGTCAACTTGAATTTCTTCAAGCCAAGTTTCCGCCCGAACAACAAAGGGCACCCCGAAGGGTGCCCAGAAGTCTCGGCCACAACAGGTTCGGGCCGGAAGGGGCTGGCGAAAACGGTCGCCCCGCGGGAGGAAGAGACACTCTTCCCACTCCCCAGGCTAGGCTCCGGGAGCCCACTCACAAGGAGAAAAAGGGCGAATCCATCCCTAGCGGGGAACCCCGGGTCGATAGGAGGCGTAGGCGGGTCTCCACTGAGCCTTGGCCACCACAGCTTCCAGCTGGTCATCATCCAACAGGCGGCCCAGACCCGCATCACGGGCCTCGATGCCCACGGCCTTGGCCACAGAGGCCGAGACCTGGCGGATGTCCTTCATCTCGGGCAGCAGGAGCCCCATGGCTTCCTGCTCGGGAGTCACGAAGGCGCTGATGGCCCGGCTCGCAGCCAGGAACATGCCATCCGTGACACGGCTGGCCTTGCAGACGAGGGCGCCGAGGCCCACCCCCGGGAAGATGTACATGTTGTTGCACTGGGAAGCCTGCAGGGTGCGGCCCTTCCAGTCCATGGGCTCGAAGGGGCTGCCCGTGGCCACCAGGCCCTTGCCATCCGTGGCCTTCCACACAGCCTCGGGTGAGCACTCGCATTTGTGGGTGGGGTTGGACAGGGCCAAGACGATGGGCCGCGCCGAGTGCTTGGCGGTTTCCGCCAGGATGGCCTCGCTGAAGAGCCCCGGCTGGGCCGTGACGCCGATGAGCACGGTGGGATGGGCGTTGCGGACCACGTCCTGCAGGCCGATGCGGGTGGCGTCGTCCAACTGCCAGCCCTCCACCCAGGCCCGGCGCTGGGCCAGGGGCTCCTGGGGGCCTTCGAGCAGGGGATCCCCCTCCAGCAGCAGGCCCTGCATGTCCACGGCAAAGATGCGCTTGCGCGCTTCCTCGTCGGACAGGCCCTCCTCCAGCAGCATCGTGCGGATGTTCATGGCGATGCCCGTGCCCGCCTGACCCATGCCCACGATGACGTAGCGCTCGTCCTGGAACCGGCTCTGCTTGATGCGCATGGCGGTCATCAGGGCCGCCAGCGCGGTGGAGCCTGTGCCCTGGATGTCGTCGTTGAAGGAGAGGATCCGCTCACGGTAGCGGTCGAGGTTCTTGAAGGCGGTCTGCTTGGCGAAATCCTCCCACTGCAGCAGCGCCCCCGGGAAATTGCGCTTCACGCCCAGGATGAACTTCTCCACCAGTTCCTCGTATTCGGCGCCGCGCAGGCGGGGCTTGCGGATGCCCAGGTACAGAGGGTCTTCCAGCAGGCGGGGGTTGTTGGTGCCCACATCGAGGCACATGGGCAGGCACACCGCGGGATGCACACCGCCAGCGGCCACATAGAGGCTCACCTTGCCCACGGGAATGCCCATGCCATCGGAGCCCAGATCGCCCAGGCCCAGGATGCGCTCACCGTCGGTGACCACGATGAGGTTCACCTGGGGTTGGGAAAGGCTCTGGAAGATCTGATCGATGTTGGCGATGTTATCGGGCGTGATGTAGATGCCCCGGTAGCGCCGCTGGATGTGGCTCATCTGGAGGCAGGCCTGGCCCACGGTGGGCGTGTAGACGATGGGCACCATTTCTTCGAGGTGATCCAGCAGCAGCCGGTAGAACAGCGTCTCGTTGCGGTCCTGGAGCCCGGCCAAGTAGATGTATTTCTCGAGGTCATCGGGCTTGCGGAGGAAGGCCTCATAGGCCCGGTCGGCCTGCGAGTCCAGCGTGGACACGCCCGATCTCAGCATCCCGTCAATGCCGAGGCTGAGCCGTTCCTCCTTCTGGAAGGCCGAGGCCTTGTTCAGGTGTGAATCGTTCAGCAGCTGGCGGCCGCGGATGTAGACCTCGTAGTAGTCCTCGCCGGTCAATGGGTCGATCTTGAACCCAAACGTCTTCATGGCCGCTCCCTTACCTGCCGCGTCATTCGTGGGTGGAATCCCAGGCAGGTTCCAACATCCCTTCGGCACGCGTTCGGGATCAGTTTACTCACGTCACGACAACGAATGGATCACACTGTCGCGGCATTCACCTGAAGCAATGCTGCCAGCGCGGAAGCAGAGGTTACCGGCGGCGCGCAGGCGTTGCCGCGACACACGAAGGCCATGACCTTGCCGGTGGCGCCCCGCCCTTCGTGCAAAGGAAGCAACTGATCGGCGGACACAGACAGGACCCGGCCCGGCAGGAAGCGCCGATGCACCTCATTCAGCATCTCGCGAATGGCCGGGTCCGTGGGCTGGCCTGAGAGGGCCACGTCCAGCCGCTCGCGCAAGAGCAGATCCAGGGCATTCAGCATCCCCAGGAAGGCCCGCGGTGCCCGCTCCATCCAGGGACCAAAGCAACGCAGGGCGCCTTCGCCGGCCACCCGGAAATCCTCCCGCTCCAAGTGGCGGGACAACCGCAGCAAGCCGCGGGCCGCCAGGGTGTTGCCACTGGGAATGGCGTTGTCGAAGCCCGGCTTCAACCGGAAGAGCAGGTCCCCCTGATGGGCCTCCGTGCTGAAGAAGCCGCCCTCCGCCGCATCGTGGAAGCGCGCCAGCAGGGCCTCGCCCAGGGCTTCTGCCCAGTTGAGCCACGTCGCATCGAAGTCCGATTCGAAAAGGTCCACCAAACCCTCCAGCACGGCCGCGTGATCCTCCAGAAAGCCCTCGGTGTGAGCTCGGCCCTGGCGCCAGACCCGTAACAACCGACCGCCCTGCCAGAGTTCCCGGCGCAGGAAGGCTGCGCAGGCCTGGGCCGCCTCTAGGTAGCGGGTGTCGCCCAGCACCTGGAAACCCCGGGCCATGGCGGAGAGGGCCAGCCCGTTCCAGGAAGCCAGCACCTTGTCATCCTTGCCGGGCCTTACCCGGCGATTGCGCCAGAGCCTCAACGCCTCTCGCAACGCACGGTCGTCCCCCGGCGCCAGGGCAGCGCCTTCGGGGCAGGAGAAGCGATGGACCACGCTCTGTCCATGCTCGAAGTTGCCCCCCTCGCTGATGCCGTAGGCGCGGCAGAACCGCGCCGCATCGGCTTCTCCCAGGGCTTCTTGGACATCGGCGGGAGTGAAGACGTAGAACTTCCCCTCTTCGCCTTCACTGTCGGCATCCTCGCTGGAATGGAAGCCGCCCCCGGCATCGCCCAGGTCGCGCAGCAGGTAGTCGAGGGTTTCGCGAGCGACCTGGGCGTAGCGTTCCTCACCCGTGGCCTGGTAGGCCGCCAAGTAGCAGCAGGCCAGCTGCGCGTTGTCGTAAAGCATCTTCTCGAAGTGGGGCACCAGCCATTGGCCGTCCACGCTGTAGCGGGCGAAGCCGCCGCCCAAGTGGTCGTACATGCCGCCCTCCCACATGGCGTCGAGGGTGCGGATGGCCATGGCCTGGTCCTGCGCAGTGCCCCGGGCCAGGATCAATTCAATGGCCATGTGCTGGGGGAATTTCGGCGCACCACCAAAGCCGCCCCAACGGGCATCGAAGCTGCGTCGCAACTGGGCCAGGACTGCCTCGAACAGGGGGGCTTCGGGAACCTGGCGACCCGCTTCCACTTCGGCCTGCTTCCGCAGTTCAGCGGTGAGCTGGTTGGCCTGGTCCAATAATCCAGCCCGATCCCTTTCCCAAAGCTCCGCGATGCGCGTCAGCAAAGGCACGAAGCCGGGCATGCCCCCCCGCGGTTCCGGCGGGAAGTAGGTGCCGCCATAAAAAGGCTCCAGGTCCGGCGTGAGCCACACGCTCATGGGCCAGCCGCCGCGCCCTGTGAGGGTTTGCACGGCATCCATGTAGAGGTCGTCCAGATCGGGCCGCTCCTCCCGGTCGACCTTGATGCTCACGAAGTGGCGGTTCAACACCTCGGCCACGGCGAAATTCTCGAAGCTCTCGCGCTCCATGACATGGCACCAGTGACAGGCGCTGTAACCGATGCTGAGGAAGATGGGCTTCTGCTCCGCCTTGGCTTTGGCGAGGGCCTCTTCGCCCCAGGGGTGCCAATCCACAGGGTTGTGCGCGTGCTGAAGCAGGTAGGGGCTGAGGCTGTGGGCCAAATGGTTGGTCATGAATTCCGACTCCGGTGGTCAGGATTATGCCCCAGCTTCCCTTTCCAGACAGGAGAAAGGGCCGGGAGCCTTTCCAAGTCATGGGTGGGGGCTGCACTGGGGCGCCAGCCGAGGGAGGCCAGGAAGACGACGAAGGCCTTCTCGGTATCGGCTTCGCCGATACGCGAGACGAACTGAAATCTGGCGGTTCCAAGGTCGAGGAGCCTGACGCCGCATCCCGACGGCTGCCGCCCCAGCCCGGAGGGTTGGCGGCAAAGGGCCCCCATGCTTTGTCGGCGTGCTTGAACGGTGTGCCCGCACCGCCCTGCGCCCGCCTCCGTGCCTGGAGGCCCTTTGTCGTCAATGCAGCCCCTATCGATGACTTGGACAGGCTCCTAGCCCGGTAGAATGGGCTTTTGGTCCAAGCCGGGGTCCCATGTTCGACAGCCTTACCCAGAAACTCAGCCAGGCCATGAAGGCCCTCCGGGGCCAATCCAAGCTGACGGAATCCAACCTCGAAGCAGTGCTCCGCGAAGTGCGCATGGCCCTGCTGGAGGCCGACGTCCATGTGAGCGTAGCCCGCACCTTCCTGCAGCGGGTGAAGGAGAAGGCGCTGGGTACCGAGGTCATGCAGGGCCTCAACCCCACCCAGGCGTTCATCGACATCGTCCACAAGGAACTGGTGGAGATCATGGGCGGGCAGGCGCCCGAGCACCCCATCGCCTTCGCCTCGAAGCCGCCCACCGTGGTGATGATGGTGGGCCTCCAGGGCGCGGGCAAGACCACCAGCTGCGGCAAGCTGGCGGTGTTCCTCAAGAAGCTGGGCCGCTCCCCCCTGCTGGTGCCCGCGGACGTCTACCGCCCCGCGGCCATCGAGCAGCTGCACGTGGTGGCCAAGGATGCCGGCGTGCCGTCCTTCCGCACCGAAGAGAAGGATCCCGTGGCCATCTGCGCCGCGGCACTCGCCGAGGCGAAGGTCAAGGGCTGGGATGTGGTGGTGCTCGACACCGCCGGCCGCCTGCACCTCGATGAAGGCCTGATGGAAGAGCTGGCCCGTATCAAGGCGACCACCTCGCCCGATGAAATCCTCTTCGTGGCCGACGCCATGACGGGCCAGGATGCGGTCCGCAGCGCGACGGCCTTCCATGAGAAGCTGGGCATCACCGGCGTGGTGCTCACCAAGACCGACGGCGATACCCGCGGCGGCGCGGCCTTCAGCATCAAGCAGGCCACGGGCCAGCCCCTGAAGTTCGTGGGCGAGGGCGAAAAGCTGGAGGACTTCCAGCGCTTCCATCCCGACCGCATGGCCCAGCGCATCCTGGGCATGGGCGACGTGCTGAGCCTCATCGAGCACGCGAAAGACAAAATCGACGAGAAGGAAGCCGAGGTCATGGCCAAGCGCCTGGCCAAGAACCAATTCACACTGGAGGACATGCGCAAGCAGTTCCAGCAGGTGCAGAAGCTGGGCTCCATGAATAAGATCCTGGGCATGCTGCCGGGCATGGGCCAGATCAAGGATCAGCTCGCCACGGTGGCCACGGACAAGCGCATCAAGCATCTGGAAGCCATCATCAATTCCATGACCCCCGCAGAACGGGCCAACCACAACCTGCTGGATGGCAAGCGCAAGCGCCGCATCGCTGCGGGTTCTGGCCGCCCCGTCAGCGAGATCAACCAGCTGCTCAAGCAGTTCGCTGAAACAAAGAAGATGATGGGCCAGTTCAACGACCCCAAATTCATGGCCCGCATGCAGCGCATGGCCAAAATGGGTGGCAATCCCAACCTGCCCTTCTAGGCTCCATGCACCCCTCCCGACCGGCCCCGAGGTTCACCTGGATCTGGATGTCCGCGATTCTCGTCGCGCTGGGAATCGGAGCCCTCCTCCTGCGGTATTCCAAGCCGGCTCCCGCTGAGCGTGTGCTGCTTCTCCCCTCCCCCCTCCAGAGCGCCGGACAGGAGGTGGGCGCGGGCATGGAAACGCTGCTGTCCGATTGTCTGGAAGTCCTGACAGGGGCCGCCGTCATCCATGTTCCGGAACTGCCATCCCCTGGCGACATGCAGCGCCTCCTGCCGGAAACCCGTCTGCTCCGCTTCCGTGGGCGCAGGGAGGGCACTCGGCTGGCCCTGAGGCTGGAATGGACCACGGTGGCGCGGATGAGGTCCGGGCGGCCCTGGGATCAGGAGGACATCCCCCCGCAGGAACCGGCCCTCGCCATGGCCCAGGCCGTACGTCACTGGCCCCTGAGTCAGCGGTACCGGCAGCTCGATTCCCTGATCCCGAGATCACCAGAACGGTTTTGGCTGCTGCTGGAAGGCCTCTCCATCCGGGACGACCATACCGCCACCGAGCACCTGGCCCTCTCCCAGCGGCTGGCCCAGGAGGAGCCCCGCTGTGCCACGGCCTGGACAGCCCTGGGGGATCACCTGTACCGCAGCCTCTGGGTCAACCCAGAACAGGCTGGCATCGGCCTGAACTCCCGCACCCATCGTGCGTTCCAGAAAGCCGAGGCCCTGGTACCCGGCCACCCCAGGGGCACTTTCCTCTGGTCCATGATGCTCACCGACACTGGAAACCAGAACCTGGCCCTGGAGCAGTTGAAACAGGCCATCCACCTGCGCCCCGGCATCCCGGATCTGTATTTGGGAATGGCCTACGCCGGGCGCACCTCCGGACTGCTGGAGGGCGCCAAGCAGGCCCTGGTCCGCCGGGCTGCGCTGCTGGGCCCTCTGGCCTCGCCCTCGGCCTGGTTCGCAGAAACGACCTACCTCTACCTGGGTGACCAGGAGGCCTTCGGCAAAGAGCTGGCCCGGGCCGGGTCGCTGCGCCAGGACGCCAACATCCTGTTCTACAAAGGCTACTTCGCGATGTTGCAGGGCGAACCCAAACTGGCGCTGGGGTTCCTTCGCACCGGGAGCGAGCCCGCCATGGCCCCGACCCCCTTCCGCGATCTCTGCCGCGTCTACCGGGCCTATCTGGAGGGCCGGCCCAATCAGGGGCTGCTCGAACTGCGTGAGATCGACGAGGTCCGCGGCAAGCTGCACATCCCCGATGGCGAGTGGACCTTCAAGGAGGCCGAGGCCTATTCGCTGCTGGGCGACTCCGACCGCGGCATCGACTGCGCCACCCGCGCCTTCGTGCAGGGCTTCAGCTGCGCCGCCTGGTACGAGGCCTCTCCCTTTCTGGAGAAGGTCCGGAAGCATCCCCGCTGGCCCATGCTGCGGCGGAACATCCGTGAACGGCAGGCGGTGCTCGAAGGCACCTTTCCGCCCTCGGCATTCGAGCCATAAAGCAGCCTGCGCGCAATTAACGCTTGGGAGATGGCCTGTTCCGGGATACACTTTCCTGCTCAGGGAGTGCCCATGCTTTCAATTCGTCTTGCTCGTAATGGTGCCAAGAAGCGCCCGTTCTACCACATCGTCGTCTCCGAGAACGATCGCATCCCCACCGGCCAGGCCGTGGAAGTGCTCGGTTTCGTGAACCCCATTGCCGGTTCCGGCGAAGCGGTGCGCATCGACGTGGAAAAGGCCAAGTCCTGGCTGCAGAAGGGCGCCCAGCCCTCCAAGACTGTGCTCGACCTGTTCAAGAAGAATCAGGTCATTTAGGAGACCTTAGGAAATGACCAGCGCGGTTCTGGTTATTTCGTTAGGGCTCCTTATGCCGCCCTCGCCGCTATAGATTGACGATGGTGGTTGTTCAAAGCGGCGAAGCCCGTTTCAGATCCACGAAAGCCGGGCCGAGGTCCGGCTTTCTTTGTTCTTCCTGGAGCGACCATGAACCTCGAAGCCTTTCTGCGTGACGTGCTGACGCCCCTGTTGGACCACCCCGATGCCTTCAAGGTGGAAGTCACCGGCGAGGGGCGGCGGCGCGATGTGCTGGTGCACGCCGATCCCCAGGACCGCGGTCGCATCATCGGCAAGCATGGCCGCATGATCTCGGCCCTGCGCACGCTGGCGAAGACCGCCGGCGAGAAGGCCGGACTGCAAGTGGAGCTGGAACTCTTCGACGGCGACGAGGCCTGAGCCCGTGCTGCTCGCTGGCCACCTCGCGAAAATCCAGGGCCTCAAAGGAGAGTTCCTCTTCCACTCGGTCATGGACGAGCCGGAGCGCCTCGAAGGCATGCAGGGACTCGTCCTGGCACCTCCCCAGCAGAACCTTGAACACGGAGAGGCTGCGCCACCGGCCCGAAGCACTTCCCTGCGCAGCTTCCGCTGGCACCAGGACCGGCCCTGCGTGGCCTTTACGGGCATCCCCGACCGCACCGCGTCGGAACCCCTGAAGGGCTGGGCACTCTGGATGCCCGAATCCGCCGCGACTCTGCAGGAAGGCGAGTCCTTCCGCCATCAATGGATCGGCTGCGAGGTCTTCATCGCGGGCCAGAAGGTCGGCGAAGTCCTGCGCCTGGATCCAGGCCCCGCTGGCTACGACATGGTGGTCATGAGGGATCTGCGCCCCGGTCGCACGGGCAAGCGGGACATCCCCTACATCAAGGCCTGGTGGACCCTGGACCTGCCCAACCGGCGCATGAATCTCGATCCTCCCGAAGGCCTGCTGGACGTGAACCAGCCCGAGCCCTGAGAATCGGAGGGATGACCTCCCCATTCAGCCGCTTCAAGCAGACCTTCGGCATGCGCCTCTTCGGGTGGCTGAAGATCCCCCTGCTGGCCTCTGTGCGCCCCACCGTGGTGGAACTCAGCGAGACCCGCTGCGTGATCCGCGTGCCTCTGCGGCGCTGGACCCGCAACCACCTGGGCTCCATGTATTTTGGCGCCCTGGCCATCGGCGCCGACTGCGCCGGGGGCCTGCTGGCCATGGAGCAGATCAACCGCTCAAAGCAGAAGGTGTCATTGGTCTTCAAGGCCTTCCAGGCCACCTTTTTGAAGCGCCCTGAAACCGATGTCTACTTCATCTGCGAAGAGGGTGCAGCCATCCGTGCGCAGGTGCAGCGCGCCCTCGCCTCGGAGGATCGCATCACCGAACCCGTGCGTGTGCAGGCAGCCATCAGGACGGCCGAAGGCAGCTTCGAGCCGGTGGCCGAATTCGTGCTGGAACTCAGCCTCAAGCGGCGGGACGAATCGCTCAAGATTGGGTAATGATCTCCTCCAGGCTGCGGATGCAGCGCTGGGTGATGGCCTCAAAGCCCTGGATCACCTGGATGGTCTCATCCAACACTTCGACCACGTCCTGGCCGCGCTCGCGCCCCCCCAGGAGGCGCTGGGCCTGGCCTTCCCGGTGGCCTTTCGCCAGCTGATCCCGGCGGGTCTGCAGCTGCTTCCGCACAAAGTCCCACCACTGGTGGATCTGGCGGACCTTGCGCACGGCCTTCCGGGGGAATTCCACATCTCGCGGTTCCTTCGCCAGCTGAGCCTCCAGATCCTTGATCATGGTGGAGAGACTGGTCTGGAAGGCGGGACCCAGAGGAATGCCGGTATCGAAGCGGTCATCGCCGAAAGATTTTCGAAGTTCCTCAAAGTCAGGCCTGCGGCTGAAGGCGGCCGTCGCCTGTTCAGAAGCTGTGCGGAGTTCCACCGCCATGACCTGGACCAGGAGATCCACCTCGCGGGCGCGGCGCGACTCGGCCCGTCCACAGGCCACAAGCAGCAGGATCGGCCCCATCAGGCCCATGGCAAGCCAGGTTCGGAGGCGCATTCACCTTCTCCTTACCCACCCATCGACAAAGCCCAGGCGATCCTTGAGGAGCCAGATCTAGACTGCGATCACATGAATCTGCTGCACGAACTTCTGGATGCCCGCCAGCAGCATCTCGATGGCGATGGCCGTCAGCACCAGCCCCATGAGCCGCTCGAAGGCCATGGTCACCTGCTCGCCCAGGAAGTCAGAGATCTTCTCGGCAAACCCCAGCACAATGGCCGAGACGGCCATGGCCACGGACAATGCCCCCAGCCATTCCCAGATGCGGTGGGGCTCCCGGCTCACCAGCAGCAGCACCGTAGCGATGGCCGAAGGTCCGGCGATGAAGGGGATGGCCAGCGGCACCAGGAAAGGCTCGCCGTGAAGCGGGTGCCCATTCCGCCCCTCGGGATGGGGAAACACCATCTTGAGCGCGATGAGGAAGAGGATCACGCCGCCCGCGATGCCCAGGGAGGTGTCCGTCAGGTGCATGAGCTTGAGCACCCGCTGCCCGAAGAGCGCGAAGAAAACCAGAATCGCGAAGGCGAAGAGCACCTCGCGCACGATGATGCGCTGACGCCGGGCCGGATCCACCTGACGCAGCAGCCCCACGAAGAGGGGGATGTTGCCCAGGGGATCCGTCACCAGCACCAGCAGAACGATGGCAGAGATGAAGGAAGACGAATCCATAGATTCTCAGCATAGCCCGGGACAGGGCCTTGCACCCGGAAAGGCCGGAGGTCTTTGGCGATCTGTCAATGGATGGGAAGATTGCGGCCGGAAACCTTCATGAGCCACCAGCGCAGCCCCACCAGCAGGAAGCGCCAGTCCTTGAAGAATTCCGGCGGCTTGCCTTCGACGGCGTGCCCCAGGAACTGGAACGCCCAGCCCACCCCGAACAGCAGCAGCCCTCCCCTCCAAAGACCGTGAACCCAAGGTGAGGCCGCGAGCGTCAGAATCGACAGCGTCACGATGGGGATGCCCACGGCATGGCAGGCCTGGTTGACCGGATGCTCGTGACTGAGCGCGTAGGCTTGGATCCACTCCGACATGGGCCTGGATCCAAGCATAGGAGCTCCACGGGCTATGGCGCCGATGATACGGCGTCAGATCACTTGAGGTCGATCTCGAAGGGAATCCGGGCGTAGACGCCCTGGGGATCATTCAGCGCGGACAACCGCTCCAGCTGCAGCTTGAAGGATTCCGTCAGCGCCTCCACGGGGCCCTGCTTGGCCAGTTTCCGGCTCTTGCCCTGGCCCAACCCTTTGAGGAACTCCCGGAAGGCATCCGGTTCCCGCTCGGGGCCCGCAACATAGAAATCATTCTCGGCCTTGGCCATTTTCGCGGCGTGTTTCAAGGCCGCCTCCAGGCCGCCAAGCTCATCCACCAGGCCCAGCTTCAGGGCTTCCTGGCCGGACCACACGCGGCCCTGGGCAATCTCCTGCACGGCTTCCTTCTTCAGCTTGCGGCTGTCGGCCACCTTGGTGATGAACTGCTCGTAGATGCGGTCCACCAGCCCCTGGAGGCGGCTCAGTTCCAGATCGTTCTTGGGCCGGGTCAGGGTGGTGGGATTGGCCATCTTCGCGGTCTGGACGCTGTCCCAGGTGATGCCGTGCTCGTTCGCCAGCTTCTTCACGTTGGCGAACATGCCGAAGACGCCGATGGAACCGGTGATGGTGGTGGGTTCCGCGAAGATGCGGTCGCCGTAGGTGCTGATCCAATAGCCGCCAGACGCGGCCAGATGGCCCATGGAGATCACCACGGGCTTCACCTTCTTGGTGAGCACCACTTCGCGCTGAATCAGCTCAGAGGCCGAGGCGCTGCCGCCGGGGCTGTTCACGCGCAGCACCACGGCCTTGACCCGCTCGTCCATGCGCAGGCGCCGCAGCTCACGGCTCAGCTTCTCGCCACCCACCTGGTTGGCCTTGCCTTCGCCATCCACGATCTCGCCTTCCGCCACCAGCACTGCGAGGCGGGTCTTCACGGACTTGGCGTCGCCGGGAATACCGGCATAGGTGGTGAGGGCGATCTGGGGGAAATCCTTGTCCTTCGCATCCTTGCCAGCGACCTTCTTCAGTTCGTTAAGCACTTCGTCGTAGGGCGCGACGCGATCCACCAGCCCCAGTTTTCGGGCCTCGTCCGCATCGACAATGCCCTTCTCATCGGCGAGGGCCTGCAGGTCGGCGGGCGCCTTCTTGCGATCCTTGGCCACCGTGTCCTTCCACTCGCCCCAAATGTCCTCCAGCAGCTTCTGGATCTGTTCCCGGTTGGGTTCACTCATGCGGTCGGTGATGAAGGGCTCCACAGCGCTCTTGTACTTGCCCACGCGGGTGACCTGGACTTCCACGCCATATTTCTTGAAGGCTTCGCCGAAGAACATGGGTTCGCTGGCCAGACCGTTCACTTCCATTTCGCCGAAGGGATTGATGAACACCGTGGTGGCCCCAGCCGCCAGGTAGAAGTCCCGTTTGCTCCAGCCCAGGTTGTAGGCCAGTACGGGCTTCTTGGCCTTGAAGCGCTGGATGGCCTCCCGCAGTTCCCGCAGCTGGGCGGGGCCTCCGCCCTGCAGGCTGCCGGTCAAAAACAGAGCGCTGATGCGGGAATCCGAAGCGGCCCGATCTAGGGCTTCAATCATGGCGGGCAAGGACTGGCCGTGGGCATTGCCGATGCCCATGACTTCGTTGACCACTTCACTGGGATCAGGCTCGCGCTCGGCATCCGACAGGCTGGTGTCCAGATCAAACACCAGCACCGCCTTGCCAGGAACGGTGGGCTTGCCAGAAGAGCCGATCACGGCCAGCAGCCCGAAGAACAGCACGAAGGTGAGCCCACCCGCCACCGCGAGGGCCAGCAGCGTGGCGAAAAAAGTCTTGAAGAAGTCCTTCATGACAGCTCCGAAAGGGTGGTTCAGGATCGCATAATCCGCGCGTTAGGGCCGCAGCCGCGCCGCCAGGGCCAGGAAGCCGTCCAGGATCTTCGGCACCGCCGCAGCGGTTCGGGCCTCCGTGGGACGGCCCTCCTCATCCAGCTGCTGGTCCGCGTGGGGCACCGTGAGGACTTCCGGCAGCGCCAGGGCCCCCATGTTCGCCAAGGTGGCCCGCCAGGCCATGAGGCTGCGGGCACCGCCAAAGGCCCCGGGGCTCGCGGCGCAAAGCAGCACGGGCAGGCCCGGCCAGGGGCTGGGCTTCAGGGTGCTCAGCCAGTCCACCGCGTTTTTCAGGTGGCCCGGAATGCCCGCGTTGTACTCGGGCGACACGATCACCAACCCCTGCGCCCCCTGAAGGGCCTCGTGCAGGGCCCTGGTTTCAGCCGAGGGCGCCAGTCCGTCTTCGTACAGGGGCAGCCGCAGGGTCTCTCCACCGAAGGCTGCCACCTCGTGGCCACGGCCTTCCAACTCCCTGGCCAGGTGCCGGAGCAGCTTTCCATTCAGGGATTGGGGCCGAAGGCTTCCGCCCATCAAGACCAGTCGCATAGATTCCTCCTTCAATGTGATCTGGATCAATCCTGACTTGATTGGTAAACTTTTTCATCCCTGGAGGATGTTGTGTCCAACTACCCCGAACACATGGTCGCCCCGATGCGTGAAGAGCTTGTTCAGGCTGGCTTCCAGCAGCTGCTGACCCCCGCCCAGGTGGATCAGGCCCTGCAGCAGCCTGGCACCACCCTGCTGGTGGTCAATAGCGTGTGCGGCTGTGCCGCTGCCGGGGCCCGGCCAGGCGTCACCGAGGCCCTGCGCACTCAAGGCCTGAAGTTCGACCACCTGGTCACGGTGTTCGCCGGCATGGAAAAGGAGGCCACCGCCCAGGCCCGCGAATACTTCGAGGGCGCCATGCCCACCAGCCCCCAGGCCGCCATCCTCAAGGACGGTCAACTGGTGCACCTCATGCAGCGCTCGGATTTCCTGGGTCATGCCCCTGAGGAAATCGCCGCCGCCCTGGGCAACGCTTATCGCCAGACCGTGGCTGCCAGCTGATCTGCTAGCGTTTGGGGATCCCTGGATGCCCCATGCGCCCTTGCTTTCCCTGCCTTCTCATCGCTTCCGCCTTGCCCTTGGCAGGACAGGCACCGCCCTCGGCCCTCCCGTCAGCCTCCCCCTCCGCTTTCGTCGAGGAACTGGAGCCCTCCACCCTTTCCCTGCCCATCCGTGTGGAGCTGGGACCCCTGATGAAGCAAGTGGAAGCCCAGGTGCCCCTCTCTCCGCCCAACGTCGAGACCTGGGCTGAGATCAAGGGCAAGCCGCGAACCTACTTCCGCTTCAACCTCATCCGCGAGCCCTTGAGCGTACGGGTGAAGGATTCGCAGGTGTCCGTGCGCCTGGTGGCGAACTTCGGCATGGATGTGGGCCTGCGCACCATCGGCAACCACTACACCGTGATGGGCTCCTGCGGACGCAGCCCGGAACCTCCGCGCCGGGTGATGCTCGAACTCAAGACCAACCTCAGCGTGCTGCCGGGCTGGGGCTTGGACCTTCAGCAGACTGCCTTCGACGTGACCCCCCTCAACACCTGCGAGGTCACGTTCCTCGGCTTCGACATCACAGATCAGGTGGTGGCCGGCATGAAGGAGAACATCTCCGCAGGTGCGGACATGCTGGCCAAGCTGGTGCGCGAGAACGCCCTGGCCCGGCAGAAGGCTCAGGAGGCCTGGACCCAGTTCAACCAGCCCATCGAACTCGGCAAGGATCTCTACCTGCTGTTCCAGCCCCGCCGCATCCGGCTGGCGCCCATCAGCACCCAGGGGCGCACGGTGGTCATCACCCCCGAGATCGAGGCTCAGCCCCGCCTGGTGCTGGGCCCCAGACCCCTGGTTGATACCACTCCCCTGCCCGATCTCGAGGTGAACGCGACACCGAAACCCGGGTTCCGACTGCGGGTGGAAGCCGATCTCTCCTACACCCACGCCAGCCAACAGTTCGCCAGCCAGGTGGTGGGCAAGGTGTTCGACACCGACAAGGGACGCTTCGAGATCACCTCCGCCCGGGTCTGGGGCGACCAGGGCAAAGCCGTTCTTGAGATCGGGCTGAAGGGCCGCATCACGGGCAAGGTGACGCTCTCGGGGAAGCCCCTGTCCGATCCCGCCACCAGCTCCCTGCGCTTGGCGGACCTGGATTTCACCTTGGACAGCCAGAGCTGGCTGGCCCGCATGGGCGACTGGATCTACCACTCGGACCTGCGGAAGCTGCTCACGGACAAAGCCCACTTCCTCATGGATCAGCAGTTCCAGGGCCTGCGCGAGGCCGTGCAAGCGGGCCTGAACCGCCAGCTGGCCCCGCACCTGCAGCTGAGCGGCACCTTGAAAGCCTTCCGCGTGGCCGCCGTGACCACCGGGCAGGAGGGCTTCAAATCCCAGGCCTACCTCGAGGGCGAGGTCCAGGTGGACATGAAGTAGGCTGGTTCCTGGAGACCCGCGATGCCCAAGCCTCTATCCCACTTCAGGATCGTGGACCTGTCCTGCGTGCTGGCCGGTCCCTTCGCCACGCAGCTGCTGGCGGATTTCGGCGCCGAAGTGCAGAAGCTGGAGCCTCCCGGAGGCGATCCCACCCGGGGCTGGGGACCGCCCTTCGAGGACGGTGAAACGGGCGAAAGCGCCTATTTCCGAGCCGCCAATCGCGGTAAGAAGACCCGCAACATCGACCTCCACACCGAGGAGGGCAAGGCCGATCTCTTCGAGCTGCTGAAGGACGCCGATGTGCTGGTGGAAAACTTCCGCGCCGATTCCGCCGACCGCCTGGGCCTGGGCTGGAAGCGGCTCCACGCCAAGTTCCCCAAGCTCATCCTGGCCTCCGTACGTGGCTTCGCCTCGGATGTCACGGCCTCCCGCCGCGCCGGCTACGACTTCATCATCCAGGCCGAAAGCGGCTGGATGGCCATCACGGGTGAACCCGAAGGGCGTCCCATGAAAGTGGGCGTGGCCCTGGTGGATGTGCTGGCGGGTCTCTACTGCGCCAACGGCATCCAGGCGGCCCTGCTGCACCGCGAACGCACGGGCGAGGCCATCCACATCGAAGTGCCTCTCATGGAAGCGGCCCTTGCGGGGCTGGTGAATGTGGCCGCGGGCTCCCTCATGACCGGCAAGGCTCCGGAACGCTGGGGCAACGCGCATCCGCAGATCGTGCCCTACCAATCCTTCCGCTGCAGCGATGGCGACGTGGCCATCGGCGTGGGCAGCGACCGGCAATTCGAGGTGCTGGCCTTGTGGCTGGGCCTCGATCTGGAAGCCCGGCCCGAATGGCGGAAGAACCGCGGCCGCGTGAAGGACCGCGAGGAACTCGTGGCCCTCATCGAGGCCCGCACTCGCCTGAGCACCGTGGAAGAGGTGCTCGCCGTCTGCGAAGCCAACGCCATCCCCGCCAGCCGGGTGCGCAGCGTCGATGAGGTGCTCTTCCGCCAGGGCGGGACCCTGCACAACCTGCTGCAGCCGCTGTTTGAAGTGGAAACCAACACCATGGTGCCCACCTTGGCTTCGCCGTTGCTGCTGAACGGTGAACGGGCCTGCGCCTCCCTGCCTCCACCCCGCTGGAAGCCATGAAACCTGGGCCCCGCCCGCTACCCCGGCTGGTGCCCATGGGTGCCCGCCTGCCCAACCAGAAGGCGGAGGCGCGCCTGCGCCAGGCCTGGCATTTCGTGGTGGGGCCGGCCCTGGCGGAACGCACGCGGCCCCTGCGTGTGCAGGGCAACATCCTGGTCATGGGCTGCTGGGAACTCTCCCGCATCGCCCCCCTGCGGGAGGCCGCCACCGCTGTGTGGCCCCAGGTGCGGGACCGTATCCAGCGCGCTCTGGGGCTGAGCCTCATGGGCCTCCAGATCGTGCCCTGTGACCCGCCTGCGGAGGTGCTTGAGCAGCCCAAGGATCCCGATCCCCTGCGCCGCGCCCTGCGCTTGCTGGAAGCGCGCCGACTGGAACGGATCCGCCTCGGTCTCGAATCCGAATAGGCGCGCTGGACACCACCTCCCATTTCCAGTACAGTCAGTTCTTCGTCGGGGCGTGGCTCAGCCTGGTAGAGCGCTCGGTTCGGGACCGAGAGGTCGGAGGTTCGAATCCTCTCGCCCCGACCAATAAAAAAGGGTGCCCACGCACCCTTTTTTATTGGCCGGAAGCAGGCGAGAGGATTAGGACCTCCGAGTGGGATCGCGGAGACAGCGCGGGGCGCTGTCGGGAGCGAGACCGGGGCTGGCTGTGGGGAGGCGACTGCTTTGTCACTGGCACCGGAATTGGCGCAGGTGATTAGGTTCAATTCGTGCGCGGGTTTGCACCGGATAGGCAGGCGCCAATCGTGTGCACTTGCTTTGGCACGGATTGACCAGTGTTTGCAATTACTGGCGCCAATTTGCGGCAGGTTTGGCGCCTTCTGGCCCGTCAGTGTCCATCGAGGGGGTTCGCAGCGGACTCTGGACTTGTATACCAACCAACATGACCAAGAACGATCTCACAAATGTCTGTGTTTTTCAGTGGAACGATGACGCCGTTTAAACCAGATGTTGAAAGCAGCAGGTAGGGGCCGTTCTCCTTGGAGTCACCATGGAAAACACGCCGGATTAGCGCCTTAGAGGCGCTTGGGCCCCTGCGAACCAGGTATAAGCCACCCGCCACGGGTGATTGCCGCAACTCGACTGCCGGATTCACGAGAGCCAAGCTTCCCTCTCCAAGAAATGGGAGGTTGAAATTGTCTGTTACCTCGAACAAATAAAGGTCCTCAACAGACCCCGCGCCAGCTCTACTCACTAGATCTTCCAGGAATCGTCTCTTAAACGCCTGGACATCAGCCGTATCGTTGCGCACCGGCTTGCCCTGGAAAACCTCAAGGATGGGGATAGATATCAGGCCATAGGACCCAGAAGCCATCTGGACCTTCCTGGGCCCCTCGCCTGTCATGAGCCATTCCCAGCGGTAACCAAACACCGCTTGAATCGCAAGGGCGTTGGGTTTACGCAACGGAGGCTTCCCTGTCTCCCATTGAGAATAGACAGACGCGCCAACCCCGAGCTCGTCGGCCATAGCCCGCGTTGTAAGTCCTATCTCTTTCCGTATTTCCTGCAGACGTTCATGCGGTTCCATATCCCTTACCCAACCTTCCCTTACCTACCTGCACAAAAAAAGAGCGCCTCAGGCTTGACTTGCTCTTTTTAAGAGCAATACTGATCTCAACGGTGGTTCGACACCGCACCAACTCAAGGAGATTTTGGAATGCCTCAAAAGGATGTCAATCCAGGGGCGGCCATCGGCCTACCTACGGCGCAGGAAGCCCGTCTGGAAACGGTTTTTGATTTTCAACGGCTGTTCGCCGGAGTCGTGAATTTGGACGGGAGTGTCAGGCCCGAGGGGATTAAAGCCATCTTTGAACGGTATCAGGTCGATATCAAGACCTTCGCCGAACTGATGGGAGTCAGCGACTCATACGTGCATGCCGTCATCGCCCGGAGGAAGCGCGATCGGCGGATTGAGGATGCTATCGCTGCAAGGTTTGGCATCGAGCCGAATCGGATGTGGGGACGAAGCACTTCCAGTGCGGCTTGAGGCATCTATGGCAAAGCCTGCGGCATTGAAACCATCGAGGATGGCGTCGAGTCCGGATGTCGCCAGTTCTGCCTCTGTCGCCAAACTGGCGCCTGTTTGTGCGGGTGCTGGCGTCATTCCGCAACGGACAGGCGACAGTTGGCAAACATATGAAAACAGTGCCAATGAAATGATTGGGGGTGGGAGGGGTGTGGCGGCCACCCCTTCGGATTGTCGTCTCCTTTCAACTGCAGAAGCGGCCGAATTCGCTGGCTCGTCAGTCAGGACGATCCAGCGGTATATCGCCCAAGGCCGACTGCAGGCAGAGGTGGTTGTCGAAGAAATTGGCCATCGAGCGGGAAAGCCTAGTTTCCGGGTCCATCAACAGTCCTTGGCAAAGATCTTCCCGTTGGCTATGCAGCGTTTGGAGGCCGCAGAGGCCGCTGCAAAATTGCCGCTTCCTTCCACTGTTGTCATCGCTCCAGCATCAGACCCCACCGCTATCTCCGCCATGAAGAGCTGGCAGCGGCAACGAATGGATGCTCGTTTGGCCATCCTTCGCTATGTCGACCACCTGATTGAAGAGGGGCGAGTCAGCCGAGACAGGGCCTTGAATCGCCTCTTTGGAGAGGTCGAGTCAGGTGCTCTTCCAGAGAACTTGAAAACCCTCCTTCCCCTGGCCAATGCTCGCTCTGGCCAGTCGGGGGATCGAACGCTTTCACGCAGAACGCTCCAACGCTGGGCCGCTGATGCCAAACAGGGCATGGAACGGCTCGCGCCCAAGGCCTGCGACCGCTCAATGCCTGCCTGGCTTCCACAACTACTGGAGATCTACCGCCAGCCCCAGAAACCATCCCTTAGCTGGGCGGTCCAAACGCTGGTCGGACAACTGCCAGCTGGAGCCTTGGTGCCCAGCTATGACAGCGCCCGCAGGTGGCTCCTCAAGGTTGGCGCGGTAGACCGTGAACGCGGCAGGATGCTGCCCCGCGAACTCAAGACCATCAAGCCTTTCCGGCGCCGTGAGAAGCCTGAATTCCCCTTTGACGTGCTCACTGCAGACGGTCACACCTTTGATGCCGAGATTGCACATCCTGAACATGGGCGGCCCTTCCGGCCCGAACTGACGATGGTTGCCGACGTGAGCACCAACCGTATCGTCGGGTGGTCGGCCTGGGAGAAGGAAAGCACCTGGTCGGTCATGGATGCATTCCGCATGGCCGTGCTCACGGGCGGTGTCCCGCTGATCTTCTATACGGATAACGGCCCAGGCTATCGCAACGAACGCATGGAGGCTTTGAAGGCCCGCCTGGGCTATGAACACCACTTCAGCATTCCCTACAACTCGCAAGCGCGGGGTGTGATTGAACACCTGCAAAAGACCGTTTGGGTGGATCTGGCTGCCAAAGCCTTTGCAACCTACGTCGGCGCCTCCATGGATCGCCAGGCTCGGCAAATCGTCTTCAAGGCCAGCCGTCAGGGTCAACCGGTGCTGCCCTCCTGGCAGGCCTTTGTGGCGTTTGTTGAGCAGGCCGTGGCAGCTCACAACCAGAGGGCGAGCAAGGCCTGCCCCAAGGCCCTTGATTCCGAAACCGGCCGCCAGCGAAGACTGAGCCCTGACCAGACATGGGCCAAGGCGCAGGAACTGGGCTGGAAGCCAGAGGGTCTTCCCATCAGCTTGGATGAGTTCCGGCCAGAGGAACTGCGCCAGGTCCGGCGCGGAGAAATCCAGCTCTTCGGCAACACCTACTTCAACACTGAGCTAGCCGAACTGCATGGAGAAGAGGTCCGCGTGGCCTTTGACATCCATGATGCCACGCGCATTTGGGTCAGCAGAAAGGATGGCACCTTCATCTGCGAGGCTGGCTTCGAGGCCAACAAGGCAGCGTATTTCCCGAAGCCCTACGTGGAAAGCCTCCGAGAAAAGCGCCAAGAAGGACAGCGGCAGCGCTTGGAGCAAAGGGCCCAGCGAGTGCTGGGTGATGCGGCCTCCGAACCTCTTGCGATCCAGGCCCTGACCCCTGAGATGGTGGCGGCCTCCGATGCCCAGCTTCGTAAGCTAGGGCTGCCTGAAGATCCCGTGAGCACTGAGCCTCAGACGGAAGAGTCTACAGGTGAAGCTCGGCGACCAGCCTTCAAGTCGGACCGCGACTACTACTGCTGGATCCTCGATAACCCCGACCTGGCCGACGCGGACGAAACCGCGATGGTGCAGCGCCGACTGCGTCAAGACCACTTGTTTTCAACCCTGCTGGGCCGCGATGACGCGGCTTCGGCGTGATCAACCTCATCCCCCCTTTTTTGGAGGCATCGTGAAACGGCAATTCGTCAAAACCAGCAATCTCCGGTTGTTCCTAGCCGGGCTGGACATCCTAGAGCGGCGGGCCGCACCGGAGGCCAGCATCATGGTGGTCACCAGTGAGCCCGGCTAGGGGATTCAGCTGCTGGCGGGAACACTTGGTCCCAATCGATTATCAAGGCGTTTGGTGGATCCTACGCCGACGGCGGATACACCGGCCTTGGCGGGAAATACGAACCGGCGGGAATCGTCCATCGCGGCGAATACGTGCATGATCAAGAGACCACGGCATTCTGGGGAACCCAGTTCCTGGCCAGCCTGCATCCCAAGCGTTGGCGAGGTGCTGGATTCGCGGACGGCGGCCAGGTTGGCCCGCCCTCCCCAGGGGCAATGGCGGCGGCTCTGAGCCCCAGCGTCAGTGTCATGCCGATCATCGTCTACGACATGGAGGCGGCTCTGGAGAAGGCCGCCCAGGCCCCGCGTGGCACGAAGGCCATCATCCGCGTGGTGAAGGACAACCCTGAAGCGATGGGAGGCTGAATGGCCACGACGACCGGCACCGCGACCGATTACAACGACCTGATGTCCAAGGTGGTGGCCTATGTGACCGGAGCCGCCCTGGGCGCTCAAGCCTGGACGGCCCTGCGGAACGTGACAGGAGAGGCCATTCTTCGTGGGCCTGGCTTGACGGGGACCGACCAGATCTTCGTGGGGATGAAGTCTTTCAGCGATGCTGGCGCCGATTACTACAACTGGGTGTTGAGCGCCTTCACTGGCTTTGACGCGGGCCTGGCCTTTGAGGCTCAACCAGGTGCACACCACACCGGATGGGGCGTGAATCAGTCCGGGCCCATACTGACGCTGCAGAATGCGGCGATGCGCTACTGGCTCAGTGCCAATGGCCGTTGGATCGACCTTGTTGTGCAGGTTGGAACGGTCTATGTATCGACCATTATTGGGTTCGCATTGACGCCGTATGCGAGCCCTGGCCAATGGCCATATCCCATGGTTCTAGGCGCAAATCAGGCGTGGCCGAACGCGATAACGCTGGCTGGTAATACCAACCTGCGGTGGAGCTATACGGGAACCGAAAACCGAGCCTGGTTTAAGCCGGGCAGTGGATCCGCTCGGGCCTCACAACTCCGCGTCCGTCTGGCTGATGGGACCTGGTGGGGATTCGGCCCGAACTATGTCGATGGTGAAGGGGCCATTTATCCCAGCGCGAATGGTGCGACCGATGTCAGGCCCAATCTTGACGGCACCTATCAGCGCTGGCCCTTGATTCTCAGTCGCTCAACACCAACAGGCGAGATCGACGTGCTGGGCCAATTTGACCAGGTCAATTGGATCACAGGTCAATTGGATCACAGGGCATGCCAACGCCGCAGAAAACACACACCCAGATGGACCCGATACCTGGATGGCAGTTCCAAATGTCTTCCGTGCCACGAAGGTGGATTATGCGGCCTTCAAGCTCGCCTGAGGTGGTCAATGGCTTATGAAACGGGAACCTGGCTGAACCCGTCTGATGGATTGGATAAAGTCCGAGTGTTCCTCCTAGCCCAAGGCTGGACGGTGGATGCATGGACGGTCGAGGCACCAGGCAAACGCCTGCACATGCACAAGGGAACCTTCTATCTGAACGCGAAGAGTTCCGACGATCTTAGCGCTACGATTTGGACTCCAGGATCAAACGCTGGCCCACAAATTGGCTTCAACCTCGGGACCGGCTATAGCGCCGCCGTGGCCTGGAGAGACCAGGCTGGCGTAGCAAAGGACACTGCGGGCACTCCGAATTCAATCGGTGTCGCTCTTTCGCTCCCAGCAGGCGCCGTAGTGGGATACCGATTCGACTATGACGATACCTACAAGTCATTGGTGATCTACGCTCAAACGACTACCGGGGTTTGGCGTTGGATGGGCTTCGGTGAGTCCATGATCAAGGCTGGAGCATGGACCGGTGGGGCATGGATGACTGGCTCCATCAGCTACAAAACTGCAGGCGCCGAATGCATCGGCGGGAATGTCAACCGAGCGGCCTTCCCATTCGGCGCGAACACAGATGCCAACAACGAGGCCTCGGTGTTTGTGCGAGCCGATGTGGACGCCTTTATTGGGAAATGGGTTACCTGTGCTCAGACAGCCGCCACCGGGAAGTTGGGCGAAACGAACATTTCGGGCTGGAACAATTGGAGGTCTGTATTGATCCCCTCTCTGTTTGGCCTTCAGGAACGTGCTCGCAACTCGCTGAACAGCCTGTCGGCGCTTCTTCCTATTCAAGTCTTCACCGCCCGGGACGCGGGTGGAATGAGCTTGCTTGGGACCTTGCCGAACGTGTATGCAACCAACATCTCAGGAATGGTGGCAGGGAAGCCCTATCAGCAAGGTGCGGACTGGTTCATCCCCTACCCAGGTAACTTGCCCACCCGTGGCACGGCAATAAAGCAGGTTTAGGGCATGGCTGTCTTGCCCTCCGTGGCACCTCGATCATTCGGCGCAACGCTAGAAGGCCCAAGCGTGAGCCCAAGCCTTAGCCTGGGCGTGGCCAGTTGGGGTGTGATGGCTCTTGCCGCCAGTGGGATGGCTATGGGGAAGATCCCAGTTGGCCCTGTTCTCGTGGCCCATTGGGCATTGACCGGTTTGGGTGGTGCTTCGTATCGCGACATTCTCTATGGGCACATTCACCTCTTCCCTCCTGCCATTGCCCTGGGGAACCTGCTGGACAACCAGGTCCGCACCATCGAAGTCTGGAACGCCAGGGATGATGCCCAGCTCCTAAGCTCCATCGCGACCATCACTCCGGACGGGACGGTGATCTCAGGCGCGAGCCTCCCGCCAGCCACCTTTGGGCCTCTGGAGAGCAAGCTCTACAACGTGTCTATCAGCGCGGCCGGTGCCGCCGTACTGAACGCGGTGTTTACCTGGCAGTTCCCCGCCGAACAGCCCCAGCTGGTGGTGACTGGAACCCGCGTCATCGCCATGACTTTCTGCCCTGATTGGTCTGAGCCGCCAGAGGAGCTGTTGACCTGGAAGACGGAAGTTCTGCGGGCCTACAAAGGCACGGAGCAGCGGGTCCAGATCCTGGGGCAGCCCAGGCGGAAGCTATCGTTCAGCTATCTTCTGGAGGACGCCAGCCAGAACGCTCGGTTCCAGAGCCAGGTCTGGGGCTGGCAGGGGCGGGTTTTCGCTGTGCCGGTGTGGATGGATCAGCAATGGCTGGCCGCTGACCTGGCAGCCGGAGCAGTGGCCGTGCCCTACCAGACGGCCTATCAGGACATCGAGGCGGGCCAATCTGTCCTGCTGTGGGCGGATGTTCTCACCTGGGAAATCGTGGAGACTGCGAGCTTCGACGCCACCTCGATTCAGCTCAAACAGCCCACGCGGCTGGACTGGGCCAAGGGCACCCGTGTGGTGCCGGTGCGCTTGGCGCGCATGCCGAAGGCGCTGCAATGGGGCAGGCCCAACGCCCTTATGTCGCAGCTGCGCATCGACTGGTCCGTGGACACCTCTTCTGGCATTGCCGCCAACCGCATCCTCCCCAGTGGTCTGCCGCTCTATCAGGGATACGAGGTTCTGACCGAGGAGCCCGATTGGTCATTCGAGGTCGGGGAATCCGCAGAGTTGGATGAAGACCTGGTGGACTTCGAGGTGGGCCCTGTAGCCTACGATCCCCACACCTCGGCCCCTGAGTTCTCGCGTCCGTTCAATTGGGTCATGAAGGGCCGCGATGCCATCGCCCGGTTCCTGGGCTTCCTGGATGGGCATTCTGGGCGCCAGGTGCCCTTCTGGCTTCCAAGCTATGCCCACGATATGGAGCAGGCCCAGGATGCCGCTGCCGCCGATGTCTCTATTCAAATCCGAGACATTGAATACAGCGTTTACATAGCTCAACATCTCAACCGGCGCGACCTCGCCTTCTATCCTCTGAGTGGGCCCCCGATTTTCCGTCGCATCACAGCCAGCTCCCAGGGTGTCGGGAACGTGGAGTGGATCACCCTTGATCAGTCCTTTGGGCAGACTCGCAAAGCCTCTGACTGGAGCTGCATCAGCTTCTTGACATTCGTGCGGCTGGACCAGGACAGCCTACAGCTGGTATGGGAGACGGACGACCTGCTGCGGGTTAGTTTCCGGGTCAAGGAGATCCTGCTGTGACTGTGGCCACTCGCGAAGCATCGAGGCATGACGCTGCTCCGCTGGAGTTCTACAAGTTTGTGCGGGGCGCCAGGCGCTGGCTCTATACCAGTGCCGAGGTTCCCGTTACGACGGTTGACGGTCTTTACCTCCCGGCATCCATCGAGCGGAGCGATCCTGCTCTGGGCAAAGAGGAGCGGCATTCCACCCTGACCCTTGATGTGGTCAGAGATTTCCCCATCGCGATGTTGTTTCGAGGTGGGTCTCCTGGAAGCTCCATCTGGTTGTCCGTTGGCTGCCAGCATCGCGGGGAGACGGACACGGAATGGCTCTGGCAGGGGAAGGTGCGAGGAGTGGCCTGGACTGGATCCAGGGCCAAGCTGCAATGCGACCCCATGGACAAGGCTTTGGGCCGTGCAACTCTCCGATACACCTTTGGCTGCTCTTGTGGCCTCCGTCTTTTCTCGGCTCGCTGTGGAGTCTCCGAGGCCGCGTGGACGTTTGATACGGTTCTGGCTTCCATCAGCAGTGACGGTCTCACCATTACCTCTCCATTCTTTGCGACTCAGCCCGATGGCTGGTGGATTCGTGGCGAGGCATACCATCCGGCGCTGGATGTTCGGCAGGACATCGTGGGCCATGTGGGCAACGCTGTGACCCTGCGCCTGCCGTTCCCCGGTGCCGCGGTCGCGGATGCCATCAAGGTCATCCGTGGCTGTGATCACCTCTGGAAGCGCTCTGACGGTTCCTGGGGCGACTGCCATTCGGTCTACGGCAACGCTGTCAATTTCGGTGGTGATCCTTTCATTCCTGCGAAGAACCCTTTCGCCTCCGGATTGGACGGCTGATGCCTTTCTGGGCGTTCTTCCTCACCTGGGTAGCCAGCATGGTGGCTGGGGAGCTCCTGCGCCCAAAGCTCCAGGTGGACAACGCGAAGCCTGCTGGCGTCGCCGACTTTGAGTTTCCGACTGCCACTGAGGCGAGGAAAGTGCCTTACATCTGCGGAACCGTGGAGCTGAAGGCGCCGAACGTGACGTGGTGGGGTGATGTCACGAACCGCCCTATCAAGAAGAAGGCGGGCAAAGGCGGCTTCATGGGGACCGGCCGCACCATCTGGCAGGACGTGGGCTTCCGCTACTACGCGGGGATGCTCTTGAAGCTATGCCTTGGCCCGGTGGAGCTGCTGGAGCTGAAAGCCGATGGCAAGTCGTTCTGGACTGGTGTTTCCACGGGCGGTGTGCTGAACATTGACGCGCCCGGTCTTTTTGGTGGAGAGGACAGTGGTTGCGGTCTTTCTGGCACCATTAACTTCCTGCCTGGATCCCTGACGCATGCGGTGGACCCCTACCTCCAAAGCCAGCTCGGGTCGCCACTCCCCGCATGGCGCGGCATCGCGAGCCTGGTTTGGCGTGGGCCCTCTTCAGGAGGCGAAAGCGGCTACCTAGGAACCAGCAAACGCATCGCGCCTATCAGCGCGGTGGTTCGCCGCCTTCCATCCAACCTCGGCCTGTCCGCAGGTATCACCAACCTGAACGGGGATGCCAACGCTGCTGAAGTCATCTACGAGCTGCTGACCAATCCCGATTGCGGGATGACGCAGCCCACCTCGATGATCAACCTGAGCACCTTTCAAGCTGCGGCGAACCAAATGGCCTCAGAGGGGCTCGGCATCAGCGCGGTTTGGGACAATGACAGGCCTGTGCGCGATTTCCTGGATGACATCCTGCGCACCATCGACGGCGCCTGCTACTTGGATTTCAAGACAGGCCAGTGGACGCTCAAGCTGGCCCGTGGTGGCTACAACATCGCCTCGCTTCCTGTGCTCGATGAGTCCGTCATCACGAGCCTGGAAGGTTACAGCGAATCGGCTATTGATGAGAGCACCAATCAGGTGCAGCTGACCTACCTGGACCGTGCGGCCGGATTCGTGGAAAAGCAGGTCCAGGCAGCATCGTTCAGCAACATTCGCCAGCAGGATGCGGTCGTGAACCAGGCCCTGTCCTATCCCATGATCAGCCGTTCGGACATCGCTGCGAAGCTCGCAGAGCGTGATCTCCGGGCGATTTGCACTTCCCTGGCCAAGGGCGACTTGATCTGCAATCGTGCGGCCCGTGACTTGGCCCCTGGTGATGTCTTCGTGCTTCGGTGGGGACCCCTCGGCCTGGACCAAGTGGTCTGCCGCGTCCTTCGTACCGCCCGTGGCACACTGAAGAACCGCTCCATCCGCATCAGCGTCCTGAAGGACGTTTTCAGCCTCGGCCAGGCGCTCTATGGTGCTCCAGCTGTTTCGGGCCGGACCAACCCCATTCAGGATCCAGCGGCGTGCCCTGCTCAGCAGCTACTGGAGGCACCCTACCACCTCACCCGGCAGGATGCCCCCAAGCTTCTCATCATGGGACAGCGGCCTAATGGCAGCTGTCAGACCTACGACATCTGGATCAAGAAGACCGCCCCCTCGGCGGATGCCGACTTCACCTATCGTGGAACCGGCCTGGCCTTCGCCCCCGTGGGCATCCTGACATCCGCCTACGGCATGACGGCCGCTGTGGATGAGGTCGGGTTCACGGTCTCCGGTAGCTCCGACCTGGCGGCCCTAGCACCCGTGCTTGATTCAGAGCTGCGCCTGGGCGCCAATGTGGCCTATTTCGAGAGCGGGGAGGCCATCGTCATTCGGCAGCCCATCGCGAATGGAGATGGAACGTGGACCCTGAAGGGAGTGTGGCGCGGCGTCTTTGACACCGTTCCTCAGGCTCATGCGGCTGGTGAACGCATCTGGTTTGGCGCCTACGGGCAGGCATCCACGGATGAGATCTTCGCAGCTGGCGATACCCTGGCTGCAAAGCTGCTGCCTACGGGCTTCCGGGGCACCTTGGCCATCGCGAGCGCCCTTCAGTCCAACCTCAATCTGGTGGGCAGGGCCGCAAAGCCTTATCCCCCGGCCGGGCTCACCGTGAACGGGCTTGCCACCCTCACAACCTCCGTGGGCGATGTTGCGGCCGCATGGGTGCATCGGAACCGCCTGACCCAGACTCAGGTCGTTCGACAGGACGATCCCACTCAGGCAGCGCCGGAGGGCACCTATACAGTGCGGGCCTACGTTGGCGGCACCCTCAAGCGCACCTTTACCGGGGTGGTGGCCACCAGCCAAGCCTACACGGCCGCTCAGAGGGCCTCTGACGACGTCGACGGGACCAAGACAGTGGAGATCTCCATTCAGAGCGTCAATGGCGCTCTGGCAAGCGTCGAGCGCAAGAGCCCGGCCTTTGTGATGACGGGGGCTGGTATGACCTGCGGCCTCTATTGCGGCGGAATTCAGGGGTGATCGATGGCTAAATCATTCGGACCAAACACAGGCCTTCTGGTCGATGCAGCGCAGGGTGAGGCTCACTATGCCGAGCTGATGAAGCAATGGCGCGGCATGGATACCCTTCTGATGCCTGCTATGAAGGGGGTCGGGACAAATGCTCCGCCGGGGTCTCCTGCCGATGGAGACGCCTATGTCATCGGCACGAGCCCTACCGCCGCCTGGGCAGGTCAGGGGAACAAGATCGCCAGGTGGTCCAGCATTGCATCCGCGTGGGAGTTCTTCACGGCGCGGACGGGATGGTCTGTCCGAGATGGATCCTCGGTAATTGCTCAGCAGTGGTTTTTCAATGGAACCGCGTGGCAGACCATAAATATCCGCCTTTCTTCAGGGTTTGGCCTCGTCATACCCGCTACATCTGGAACAACTTACGACCTCTATCTCCAAAATGTTGCACAAAATGCAGCCTACATGCAGGTTTTGGCTGGATCAAACATTCCCCAATTTCCGCAGGGGATTAACCTCGGAGGGACCGCAAGTCTATCGGCTTATGACGAAGGAACCTGGACCCCGACCGCCGCAAATCTTGGCGGCTCCGGGATCGGCTACGCGACCAAATATGTCCGTGCAGGCGGTCGGACTGATTTTTCACTCATCATCGCGGGAACGTCCTTGAGCTGCACAACGGCTTCGACGTCGATCACGCTTCCGTTTACGCCCGCTCGGCTTTCAACTTGCGGCATGAACGACCAGACGTGGGGTGGTGTTGGGAACTGCCTCGTCAACGTCGATGGGAAACTCTACCTCCCGACATGCTCTGGGAAAACGCAGCTCATCATTTCTGGAACCATCTTCAACGTCTAAGGAGTGCGCATGTCGCTTGCCGAAGTTTCAACAATCCGATGCATTGAGATTGCCTATGTAGACGGGGCGCCTTCCAACCTTTACCGCGAATCCCGACGCGTCGTCCTCAAAGATGGGGTCGAGATTGCCGCCAACTCCATCCGCGAAGTGATGGAAGCCGGGAGCGAAGAAGCCAAGGCCGTGCTTGGGGACACGTTGGCCGGTGCGCTCGCTCAAGTGAAGTTGCTCATGGCCCAGGTCGAATCCGACAACAACACCATCAATGCTCTTCTGGAGGAGGTTCGGCACCTGGGCGACCAGATTGCCCAGGCAAAGGCCCGGGTTCCCGAATTGGAAGCGGCCGTGGACACAGCCACCGACTAGCGCTCCTCCTGGGTTGGTTTGACGTGTCAAATCATGTGCAAATGTCGCGCCAAACCGGTCGCCGCGTTACACTGGCGCAGCCAGACCAGTTCGAACCCCCCAGAGGACTGCCAGCGCCGGCGAATTCAAATCCAGCAAGCAGAAGCGCCCCGCGAAGGGGCGCTTCCACGGAAACCTCAGCACCTAATCCGTCACCGCCAGCACGACGCGGTCATTGCGCAGCCGATCAGCATCCAGGATGCGGACGGTGGCGTTCTTATGGTCTTCCGAGAAGGTCAGGCTGTAGTGCTTGCCCTTTTCCAGAGACCCGGGAATCACGTTCACCTTGCTGATCTTGTTCAGGCCCAGGTCCGCCGCCTGGATGACCACTTCCGGGTTCGGGCCATCCAGCGCGAGGTCCTTGTCGAACTTGGCCGTGAGGGCCTTGGGGCCCATGCGGTCCTTGGCGAACACGGGAACAACGATGGTGCCATCGTTCTCCAGATCCTTCCGCTTCCCGATCAGGTAGTGCATGGCGTTGAGCTTCAGCTTCTGGGCCTGGCTCAGGGTGGACAACTCATTGACCTGCGAGAGGAGGGTGGTCTTCTCGGTGCGCAGGGCATCGACGTCCTCCTGCACCTTGGTGCGCTCTGCCACCAGGCCTTCCACCTGCGTCGCCAGCCGCTGAGCCGATTGCATGCTGTCATCCCGCTCCTTCTGGAGGGCCACCCGCTGGTTGGTCAGGTACTCCGTGGGGCCCACGTCCGCCTTGCCCTGGGTAACAGCCGTGATGTAGGTTCCGCCGACATATTGGTGGTAGATCTGCCAGCCCGGCTGCAACGTTTCCAGGAGGTTGGCCCGGGCCGCCGCCAGCTTGGCCTTCTCTTCGGAGAGACCCCGGCCCTTGAGATACCGCACCGCCAGGGCGAAGTGGCTGTCGTTCTCCTTGGCGATCACGGGGCGAGGCAGTTCACTGCGCAACTTCGCCACCTTGGCATCCAGATCCGCAATCTGCTTGTCCCGATCCAGGATTTCCTGCAGCAGCGCCGCGGTGCCGTTGTTCTTCTCCGCTTTCACCCGGGCTTCGAGGAGGCTGCGCTGCGCCTCGCTCAGTTGCACCCCGGCGGTTTCAGGTTGAACGCCAGCCTTGGCCAAAGCCTCCTTCTGAGCCTTGGCGGTACCTCGCGCCTGGGTTTCGGCCTTTTCGGCCTCGGTGACCTTCTGGGTCAGATCTCGGGCTTCGGCGGTTTCGGTTTCGGTCTTCTTATCGCAACCAATCGTGAGGGCCAGCGGCACGGCAGCCAGCATGGCGCCAAGTGTGAGAGATCGAAGCATGCTCATGGGGGGGCTCCTGGGCAAATCAGGGTTTCCTGATGTCCCCAGGGTGAGGTCGAGCATTCATCCGCGCCATGCTTATTTTGACTTTATTTTCATACTCATAACCAATGTTTACAATGATCCATGCACTATTATCTATACACAAACAGCCAAAAGAACTAGGCAGGTCAGCATCACCAAGGCCAGGGCGGTTGCCCTTCCGCCCGGGTCTCGCCGATCGGTCATGGAAGCCACTCCAGATCATTCCCCTGATGACGGCACAGGAGCCCCAGCCGGTGGAATCGCAAAAGATCGATTTGGGGTGAGGCTTCACGCCACCCGTGGTCAGACCACGGGCCCGCTGCGCTCAGGGCTTTCGTGATCTGTGACGCCCCCCATCCCAAGCTACAATGACCGGTTCCGCCTGCCAGGCGGGGAGCCCAACGATGACCGATGCCTGCACGATCATGACCACCTGTGGCAGCGAGGAGACCGCTCTGACCATCGCCGCCGCGCTGGTGGACCAGGCCTATGCCGCCTGCGTGAACATCCTCCCCAGTATCAAAAGCTATTACTACTTCAAGGGCGAGACCCACCTGGATGAGGAGGTCATGCTGATCATCAAGACCACCCGGGAGCTCTTCCCCCAGGTCTCCGATGTGATCAGCGACCTGCACACCTACGAGGTCCCCGAAATCCTCATGTTCTCGGTGGAGGAGGGCTCCGAGCCCTTCCTCGACTGGATCCGCCAGAGCGTCAACCGCTTGGCCTGAACCGCTCGCCTCCAGGAGTAGCCCCATGGAACAGACCCTGTCCCTCGAATTCCTGCGAGTGGTTGAGCAAGCCGCCATCGCCTGCTCGACCTCCATCGGCCATGGCCGCCGCAAGTACAGCGACCAGTTGGCCGTGGAAGCCATGCGCAAGGCCATGGAATCCGTTCGCATGGATGCCACCATCGTCATCGGCGAGGGTGAGCGGGACGAGGCCCCCATGCTCTACATCGGCGAAAAGGTGGGCATGGGCGCGGATCTGGATGGCGACCACCCCGAGGTGGACATCGCCGTCGATCCCCTGGAAGGCACCAACCTCTGCGCCACCGGCGCCCCCAACGCCATCGCGGTGTTGGCGGCCACGGAGAAGGGCGGCCTGCTGCACGCGCCCGACCTCTACATGGAAAAGCTGGTGGTCGGCCCTTCCGCCAAGGGCAAGGTGCACCTTGACGCCCCGGTCCACGAGACTTTGAAGATCATCGCCGATTCCCTCAACCGGCAGGTCTCCGAGATCACGGTCAGCGTGCTCGACCGCGACCGCCACGCCCAGCTCATCGCTGACATCCGCAAAGCTGGCGCCCGCATCCAGCTCATCGGCGATGGCGACCTCAGTGCCGCCATCAGCTCCGCCGTCAGCGGCACGGGCATCCATGCGGTCATGGGCATCGGCGGCGCCCCCGAGGGCGTGCTGTCTGCTGCCGCTCTGAAGTGCCTCAACGGCGAAATCCAGGGCCGCCTCAAGGTCGACACCAACACCGCCAGCCGCGAAAAGGCCGAGGCCATGGGCGTGGATTTCGGCCGCATCTACTTCACCGACGACCTCTGCCCCGGCAAGCAGATCGTGTTCGCGGCCTGCGGCGTCACCCACGGCAACCTGCTCAAGGGCGTCATGCATTTCGGCCATGGCGTGCGCACGTCCAGCCTCATTCTCACCTACGGCAGCCGCCAGGTGCGCTTCATCGACACCGTCCACATGAAGGAAGGCGAGTTCACCACCGTTCGCTTCTAAAGCCATGAGCGGCGAGTCCATCCGCACCCGACTGGCACGCTGGGGGTTCAACCTCTGGCCCTGCTACCGGGGCACCGGCGGGCGGGTCACCTTCATCGCCAGCGACTGGCGGGAGATCCGCGTGTGCCTGCCCTTATCCTGGCGCACCCGCAACTACGTGAACACCACCTTCGGCGGCAGTCTGTACGGAGCCGTGGATCCCTTCTTCATGCTCATGCTCATGAAGAACCTGGGGCCGGGGTACGTCGTCTGGGACAAGGCCGCCTCCATCCGTTTCCGAAAACCGGGCCGAAGCACCCTCCACGCGACGTTTCGGTTGGATGATTCGGAACTGGAGGAGATCCGCCGCCTTCTCCAAGCGCAACCCAAGGTGGATCGCACCTACCGAATTCAGCTTGAAGACAAGGCCGGAGCGGTTCATGTCGAAGTTGACAAGGTCATCCACATAGCTCTGAGCCGACCTTCCTGATAGGCTTTATCCCTCAACTTACGAGGTTACCCATGGCATCCCCCCTTCGCGCCTCCCTCGCCCTCAGTCTCGGACTCGCGGCCTTCGTTCTTGCCGCCCAATCCAAGCCCGGCATCGATCCCGCGAACCTCGATGCGACGGTGAAACCTTGTGAGGATTTCTACGCCTACGCCAACGGCGGCTGGCTCAAGAGCCACAGCATCCCTTCGGACAAGCCCCGCTTCGGCGCATTTGAAGAAGTGAGCGAGCGGAACCGCGCCATCCTCCAGAAGATCCTCACCGAGACCAGCGCCAAGACCACCTGGGCCAAGGGCAGCATCGAGCAGAAGGTGGGTGATTTCTATGCCTCGGGCATGGATGAGGCCGCCATCGCCAAGCGCGGCCTCGATCCCCTCAAGCCTGTCCTGGCCCGCATCGATGGCCTGAAGGACAACAAGCAGCTCCCCGCCCTGCTTGCCGAACTGCATAGTCAGGGGCTGTCCAGCGGCTTCGGCTTCTTCGTGGGCCAGGACGCCAAGCAGTCCACCCGCTACATGGGCTCCCTGAACCAGGGCGGCACCGGCCTGCCTGACCGGGACTACTACCTGAAGGACGATGCCCGCAGCAAGGAGATCCGCACCAAATACGAAGCTCACATCGCGCGGATGTTCGAGCTGGCTGGCGAAGCCCCGGCGCAGGCCGCAGCCCACGCCAAGGAGGTGCTGGCGCTTGAGACCCGCCTGGCCCAGGCCCAATGGACCCGCGTGGAATTGCGGAATCCCCAGAAGCGCTACAACAAGCGCACGCTGGATCAGGTCGTCCAGGAAGCCCCCGGCTTCGATTGGAAAGGCTACTTCGCCGGGCGTGGCGTGCAGCTGGAGGATCTGAATCTCAGCCAGCCCTCCTTCTTCCAGGCCTTCGGAAAGCTGACCACTGAAGTGCCCGCTGCCCAGTGGCAGACCTACCTGCGCTGGCACGCCATCAGCAGCTGCGCCAGCCTCCTGCCCAAGCCCTTCGGCGATGAGTCCTTCGCCTTCCACGGCAAGATCCTGAACGGCACCCCGGAGCAGGAGCCCCGGGCCAAGCGCGTCGAAGCCGTCACTGACAACACCCTGGGCGAGGCCCTGGGCCAGCTCTACGTGAAGGTGGCCTTCCCCCCCGAGGCCAAGAAGAAGGTGCTCGAGATGGTGGAGAACCTGCGGGTGGCCCTGCGGGAGCGCATCACCAACCTCGACTGGATGGGCGAGGAAACCAAGGCCCAGGCCATCAAGAAGCTCAATGCCTTTGGCGTGAAGATCGGCTACCCCGACAAGTGGAAGACCTATCCCTTCGACGTCCAGCGCGACGACTACTTCGGCAACGTGCGCCGGGCCTCGGCCCATCGCATCCAGGAGAACCTCAAGAAGCTCGGCAAGCCCATCGACCGCACGGAATGGGGCATGACGCCGCCCACCGTCAACGCCTACTACAGCCCCACCATGAACGAGATCGTGTTCCCGGCGGGCATCCTGCAGCCGCCCTTCTTCGACGCAGCAGCCGATGACGCCGTGAACTACGGCTCCCTCGGCTTCGTCATCGGCCACGAGATGACCCACGGCTTCGACGACAGCGGCAGCCAGTTCGACGCCGAGGGCAACCTCAAGAACTGGTGGACCGACGCAGACAAGAAGGCCTATGAATCCCGTACCGATCTCGTGGTCCAGCAGTACGACGCCTATGAACCCCTCAAGGGCGAGCATGTGAACGGCAAGCTCACCCTGGGCGAGAACATCGCCGACATCGGCGGCCTCAAGATCGCCTTCGCCGCCTACCAGAACAGCCTCAAGGGGAAGGCCGCGCCTACCCCCATCGATGGCTTCACCGGGCCCCAGCGCTTCTTCCTGGGCGCCGCCACCGTGTGGCGCAACCACATCCGTGAAGCAGCGCTGTCCGTGCGCCTGAAGACCGATCCCCACAGCCCCGGCCAGCAGCGGGTCAACGGCCCTCTCTCGAACCTGCCCGAATTCTACGAGGCCTTCGGCTGCGCCGATGGCCAGCCCATGAAGCGTGACGCGAAGGTGCGCCCCGCCATCTGGTAGCCCTTGTCCGTGGGCCCGGGACCAAGAGCCCGGGCCTTTTGCATTCTGGAGTTTCCGTGAAACACCGACCCGCTTTTCTCGCCCTGGCATTGGTGGCGCCCCTGACCGCCCAGATGCCCTACAAGGGCTTCAATCCCGCGAACATCGACACCAGCATGAAGCCCACCCAGGACTTCTTCCAGTACGCCGTGGGCGCCTGGGCCAAGCGCACCACCATCCCCCCCGAATACGACCGCTATGGGGTGGACCAGGAGATCGACACCCGCACCCACCAGATCCTGAAAGAGATCATGCAGACCGCGGCCATGGCCAAGGCCAAGACGGGTTCCGAAACCCAGCAGGTGGGCGATTTCTACGCCAGCGGCATGGATGAGGCGGGCATCGAAGCCCAGGGCCTCGCCCCGCTGAAGCCCCTCTTCGCCCGCATCGACACCGTGAAGGACGCCTCCACCCTCATGGCGGTGCTGGCGGATCTGCATCAGCGGTTCGCCTTCGCCGGCTTCTCCTTCGGCGTCGAGCAGGACGACAAGGAGAGCACCCGCTACTCCCTGATGCTGAGCCAGGGGGGCCTGGGCCTGCCCGATCGCGATTACTACCTGAAGGATGACGCCAAGTCCAAGGAGATCCTCGCCGCCTACCGCGCCCACGTGGCGAAGATGCTTGGCCTGGCGCGCCTCGATGCCAAGGATGCCGACCGCATCGTCGCGCTGGAAACGCGGCTGGCCAAGGCCAGCATGACCCGCGTGGAGCAGCGCGATCCCAACGCCATCTACCACGCCATGACGCCAGCCCAACTCAAGGCCGCCGCTCCGGGTTTTCCGGTGGACCTCTACCTCAAGGCCCTGGCCATCCCCACTCCTGACCGCTTCGTGGTGCGCCAGCCCGCCTTCCTGGCCGAACTTGGGCGCATGATCCAGGAACTGCCCGCCGATCAGTGGCGCGTCTACCTCCGTTGGCACCTGCTGCGCAGCACCGCCTCGGCCCTGCCCAAGGCCTTCGAGCAGGAATCCTTCGCCTTCTACGGCACCCGGCTGCAAGGCACCACGGCCCAGCATCCCCGCTGGAAGCGCGTGATGTTCGCTGCGGACAACGGCCTGGGCGAGGCCCTCGGCAAGCTCTACGTGCAGCGCGCCTTCCCCGCCAGCAGCAAGGCCAAGGTGCTGGAGATGGTGGAGAACCTGCGCACGGCCCTGAAGGCCCGCATCGAAGGCCTGGAATGGATGAGCGCTCCCACCAAGCTCAAGGCCAAGGAGAAGCTCGCCGCCATCCGCGTGAAGATCGGCTACCCCGATGTGTGGCGCGATTACACCAAGCTCAACATCCAGCCCCAGCCCTACGTCCTGAACGTGCTGGAAACCCGCCGATTCGAGTTCCAGCGCCGCCTGGCCCACCTGGGCCAGCCCATCGACCGCAACGAATGGGACATGACGCCCCAGACCAACAACGCCTACTACAGCCCCTCCATGAACGAGATCGCCTTCCCCGCAGGCATCCTGCAGCCGCCCTACTTCGATGCCACGGCAGACGACGCGGTGAACTACGGCAACATCGGCGCCACCATCGGCCACGAGATGACGCATGGTTTCGACGACGAAGGCCGCCAGTACGACGCCGACGGCAACCTCAAGAGCTGGTGGACCGCCGAAGACGAGAAGGCCTACAACGTCCGCGCCGAGCTGGTGGCCAAGCAGTTCGACGCCTACGAGCCCCTGCCCGGCCTGCATCTGAATGGCCACCTCACCCTGGGCGAGAACATCGCTGACCTGGGCGGCCTCAAAATCGCGTGGGATGCCTGGAAGCTGAGCCAGAAGGGCAAGGCCCCAGTTGGCAAGATCGAGGGCTTCACGCCGGAGCAGCGGTTCTTCCTGGGCTACGCCGAAACCTGGCGCACCCTCACCCGCGAAGAGGCCACCCGCCTGCGCGCCAACACCGATCCCCACAGCCCCGCCAAGTTCCGCGTCAATGGGCCCCTCTCCAACCTGCCCGAATTCTATGAAGCCTTCGGCTGCAAGGATGGCGATCCCATGAAGCGGGCCGAGAAGGATCGCCCCGCCATCTGGTAAGCTGCCACCCCTGTCCCACCTCCTGATTCAAAGGATTCCCATGCGCCTGAAACCCCTCGTCCTCCTGGCCACCCTGCTTACGGCAGGCGCGGCCCTGGATGCCTGCACCAACCTGCTCGTGACCAAGGGCGCGAGCAAGGACGGCTCCACCATGATCACCTACGCTGCCGACAGCCACACGCTGTACGGCGAGCTCTACTTCAAGCACGGCGGACGCCACCTGGCCTCCGAGATGCGCGACATCGTGGAATGGGACACGGGCAAGTTCCTGGGTCGCATTCCCGAAGCGCCGGTGACCTACACGCGCGTGGGCAACATGAACGAGCACCAGCTCGTCATCGCCGAGACCACGTTCGGCGGGCGCAAGGAGCTGCAGGTCCCCAGCGGCCTCGTGGATTACGGAAGCCTCATCTACATCGGCCTGGAGCGCGCCAAGACCGCCCGCGAGGCCATCGAAGTGATGACCAACCTGGTGGAGACCTACGGCTACGCCTCCGAGGGCGAGAGCTTCTCCATCGCCGATCCCAATGAAGTGTGGATCCTTGAAATGATCGGCAAGGGCAAGGGCCAGAAGGGCGCCCTCTGGGTGGCCTACAAACTGCCCGACGGCACCATCAGCGCCCACGCCAACCAGGCCCGCATCCGCCAGTTCCCCCAGAACGATCCCAAGTCGGCCCTCTTCAGCAAGGACCTCATCCCCTTCGCCCGCAAGGCCGGCTACTTCAAGGGCGAGGACAAGGATTTCAGCTTCGTGGACGCCTATGCGCCCCTGAGCTTCGGATCGCTGCGCGGCTGCGAGGCCCGGGTGTGGAGCATCTTCAACCGCGCCGCCAAGAGCCAGCACATCAGCATGGATTACGTGAAGGCCGAGAAGGGCGCCAAGCCCATGCCGCTCTTCGTGAAGCCCGACCAGAAGCTGGACGTGCGCGACGCCATGGAGCTCATGCGCGATCACTTCGAAGGCACGGATTTCGACATGACCAAGGATGTGGGTGCCGGGCCCTACAAGCTGCCCTACCGCTGGCGGCCCATGGGCTTCAAGATCGACGGCCAGGACTACGTTCACGAGCGCGCCATCTCCACCCAGCAGACGGGCTTCTCCTTCGTGACCCAGAGCCGCTCCTGGCTGCCCGATCCCGTGGGCGGCGTGATCTGGTTTGGCGTGGACGACACCTACCTCACCGTCTACCAGCCCATTTCCTGTGGCATCAAGGAGGCTCCCAAGGCCTTCGCCGAAGGCACCGGCAATTTCAATGAGTTCAACTGGGACAGCGCCTTCTGGACCTTCAACTTCGTGTCCAACTACACCTACACCCGCTGGAGCGACATGATCGTCGATGTCCAGAAGGTGCAGCGCGAATTCGAGGGCGGTTACCTCGCCGACCAGCCCGAAGTGGATCGCATGGCCCTCGACCTCTACAAGCAGAACCCCACCCTGGCCCGTGACTACCTGACCCAGCTGGCCGCCAAGAACTCCAGCCAGCTCATGGCCCGCTGGAAGAAGCTGGGCGAGTTCCTCATTTGGAAGTACCTGGATGGCAACGTGCGCAATGAGAAGGGTGAAGTGACCCATCCCAAGGCCCCCGAGGATTGGTTGCGCTGCATCGTCAAGGACCACGGCGACGTCATCAAGGTGAAGAAAGTCGAAGGTCTGGCCCCCGAAGAAGAATAGGGCCTGGTCTGACCACCATCGCCATCGAAAAGGCCCCGATTCCGGGGCCTTTTCTGTGTCCCGCAGCTCTCACTTGTGACGCCCGCCGATCCATGGCCCGTGGGATGATGGCCGGTTCCCCGAGGTCCCCATGCACCGCCCCGATCCGCATTCCTACTACGATGCCGCCCAACCCAAGGCCCGCCGCCTGCGGCTTAGGCTGGGCGTGGATTTCAAAGCCAAACGCATCGACGGCGAAGTGGTGCTGGAATTCGGCAGCGCCTTTGCCGGGCCCATCGATCTCGACACCAAGGGCCTGGAGATCCTGTCTGTGCAGGTGCCAGGCCAGGGCCCCGTCGCCTGGGAACTCGGCAGCGTGGACGCCATCCTCGGCCAGCGCCTCAGCATCCAGGCGCGCGAAGGCACGCAGGAAGTGGCCATCACCTACCGCACGGGCCCTGACGCCATGGCCCTGCAGTGGCTGGATCCCGAACAGACCGAAGGCAAGGTGGCACCCTACCTCTTCAGCCAGTGCCAGCAGATCCACGCCCGCACCATGGTGCCCTGCCAGGACACGCCCGTGGCCCGCATCGCCTACCAGGCGGAGGTCATTGTGCCTGAGGGGCTCACCGCCGTGATGTCTGCGGGCCCCGCGGGCGATGAGGCCCTGCCCGACGGCCGTCACCTCTACCGCTTCAACATGCCCCAGCCCATTCCTTCCTACCTCATGGCCCTGGCCGTGGGCCGACTGGAATCCCGCGACCTCAGCCCCCGCGCCCGCGTGTGGGCCGAGCCGGAAACGGTGGCCGCCGCCGCCTGGGAGTTCGCGGGCGTGGAAGACATGATCCTGAAGGCCGAGGGGCTTTTCGGCGCCTACCCCTGGGACCGCTACGACATGCTGGTGCTGCCGCCCTCCTTCCCCTACGGCGGCATGGAGAACCCGCGCATGACCTTCCTCACGCCCACCCTGCTGGCCGGTGACCGCAGCCTGGTGGACGTGGTGGCCCATGAGCTGGCCCACAGCTGGACGGGCAACCTGGTGACCAACGCGAGCATGGAGCACTTCTGGTTGAACGAGGGCTTCACGGTGTGGGCCGAGCGCCGCATCCTGCGCATCCTGCACGGCGATGACGCCGCGGCCCTGGGCTGGGCCATGGGACAGAAGGCCCTCGAAGACAGCCTGGCCCGCTTCAAGAACGAACCGCACCTCACCGTGCTGCGCCTGCACCTGGAAGGCATCGATCCCGATGACGCCTTCTCCAGCATCCCCTACGAAAAAGGCGCGCGCCTGGTGGCCGCGCTGGAGAAGGAGGTGGGCGAAGACCGCTTCCTCCGCTTCATCCGCGAGTACATGGATGCCTTCCGCTTCACGTCCATCACCACCGAACAATGGTGCGCCTTCGTGGACGCCAAATTGCCCGGCGCGTTGAAGGCTGTGAACGCCAGCGCCTACCTCGACAAGCCCGGCCTGCCGGAGACCGCTCCCGAGTTCCACAGCGTCCAGTTGGACACCCTCACGGTGCTGGCCGAAAGCTGGACCGATGGCGGCCGTCCCAGCGCGCATCAGATCGCCTCCTGGAAGCCTGCAGAGCTGCAGGTCTACCTCCAGAAGCTGCCCCGCCAACTCACCCAGGCCGACTGTGCCTGGCTGGATGAGCACTTCAAGCTCATGGGTCGCGGCAACCACGAGATCCTCGTGGAGTGGCTCACCCTGGCCGCCGCGGCCGAGTATGAACCCGCCTTCCCGCGCATTCGCGAGGTGCTGATGCGCGTGGGCCGCATGAAGTACCTGCGCCCGCTCTACGGGGCCCTGGGCCAGCATGCCCGTACCCGCGCCCTGGCCCGCGAGATCTTCGCCGCCGCCAGCCCCGGCTACCACGGTCTGTCGCGCCGCGTGGTCCAGTCCGTCCTCGAAGCTTATCCCGCGTAAAGATCCACCACGGAGGCACGGAGGGCACGGAGGTTTCGCGGAGAAGAGTTCTTTCCCCTCCGTGAGCTTTTCTCTGTGATCTCCGTGCCTCCGTGGTGAACCCCTTCCCCCCAAGAGGAGCCCCATGTCCCAAGGATTTGAATCCCAGGAGATCAAAGGCCTGCCTGCCAATGCACGGCGGGCTTTGGAACCAGGCGAAGACTACATCCCGCTGGTGCCCCAGGACGGCGTGCCGGAAGTCACGCCCCGGGCCATCACCATGGGCCTCGTCTTCTGCGCCATCTTCAGCATGGCCGCGGCCTATCTGGCCCTGAAGGTGGGCCAGGGCATCGAAGCCGCCATCCCCATCGCGACCCTGGCGGTGGGCCTCAGCCGGTTCTTCCCCCGCAAGAACACCATCCTTGAGAACGTCATCGTCCAGTCCATCGGCGCCAACAGCAGCCACGTGGTGAGCGGCGCGGCCTTCACCATCCCGGCCCTCTACGTGCTGGCCAACACCCCCGGCAGCGGCGTGCCCACACCCACCCTCTGGCAGGTCTGCCTGGTGAGCTTCCTGGGTGGCTGCATCGGCATCCTCTTCATCCTGCCCCTGCGCCACCACTTCATGGTGGAGAACCACGGCATCTTCCCCTGGCCGGAAGCCACCGCCACGGCAGAGATCCTCGTGACCGGCGAGAAGGCCGGCAACCAGGCCACGGAACTGGCCGTCGCCGCAGGCATTGGCGCACTGTACGACTCTCTCACCAGCATCTTCCGCGTCATGGGCGAGAACATCACTCTGAAAACAGTGTGGGTGGGAACCGCGCTCCGGGAACGCTTCCTGGCCTTCAACTTCCTCAACAACGCCGCCACCATGGGCATCGGCTACATCATCGGCCTGCGCTACAGCGCCGTCATGGCCGCGGGCTCGATCTTCAGCATGTTCGTGCTGGTGCCCCTCTTCCACGCCATCGGCCAGCACGTGCCCCAGATCATCGCGCCGGGCACCAGGCTGATCTCGGACATGAGCCCCGAACAGGTCTTCTCCGCCTACATCCGCATCATCGGTGTGGGCGCCATCGCCGGCGCGGGCGTCATGGGCGTGCTGGCCTCCATGCCCAACATGATCCGTTCCATCATCAGCAACATGAAGGCGCTGCTCACCGGAGAAAAGTCCGATGGCACCACCTTCGTGCCCAAACGCACGGACCGCACCCTCACCGGCGGCATGATCACCGTGGGCCTGGTGGCCTGCGCCCTGGGCACCCTGCTCTTCCTCTCCTTCGGCCTGGGCATCCAGAAGTCCTTCGTGCCCGCCCTGGTGGCCACCGGCGTCATCATGCTCATCGCGTTCTTCTTCGCACCCGTGGCAGCCCGCGCCATTGCCACCATCGGCACCAACCCCATCAGCGGCATGACCATGCTCACCCTGGTCATCACGGGCGGCCTGATGCTGAAGCTGCACTTCTCCGGCGGCTACGGCATGTTCCTCACCATGATGGTGGGCGGCATCGTGTGCACGGCCCTGGCGGCCTCCGGCGCCTTCAGCACGGACCTCAAGATTGGCCACTGGATCGGCGCCACGCCCGCCCGCCAGATCGGTTGGAAGTTCGTGGGCACCCTCGTGGCTGCGCTGTTCACGGGCATCGCCATGTGGCTGCTGGCCAACCAGAAGCTGCCCGACGGCGCCTACGCCATCGGCACCAATGCCCTGCCCGCCCCCCAGGCCAGCGCCATGAAGGCCATCCTTGAAGGCATCTTCGGCACCGTGTCCATGCCCCTGCGCTGGTACGCCTTCGGCCTCGGCATCATGCTTTCCATCGTGCTGCGCATGGTCGAGCTACCAGCGCTGGGATTCGCGCTGGGCATGTACCTGCCCATCGAACTGAATACCCCCCTCTTCCTGGGCGGCCTCATGGCCCACTGGGTGAACCGGCCCAAGAAGGGCACCTCTGAAGCCGACGCCAAGGCCCGCGAAAACCGCGGCGTGCTCATCGCCAGCGGCCTCATGGCCGGCGGCGCCATCATGGGTGTCATCGCCGCGGCCATCAAGGCGAAGGACACCTGGCGCGAGGGCTTCCCTGTGCTCAGCGAGGCCCAGGCCACCGGCGCGCTCGGCGAGTGGATCGGCCTCATCGCCCTGGTGGCCCTGGCCCTCTACGTGGTGGTCTACAGCCGCCGAGCGAAAGCCGAAGCCTAGGGACACCAAAGTCAGACAGCCCGCGCCCTGGAAGAGCCTGATCCCGGAACGGATCGCAAAGGCATCCTCCCAGGGTGCGCTGCTTGCTTTTGATCCACAGCACAGGTCGCCGCGGGGAGCCCCGGCCCGCTGTCAAACTGACTCGCGCCGTTGCGAGGAGTTTCCAGATGAACGACAGCATCGCCCTCAATCCCAACAAGATCGTCAAGGCCCTCGGGAAGCCCGCCGGGGAATTCACCAAGCAGGACCTCATCCGCTACATCGAGCAGAACAACATCCGGATGCTCAACTTCCGGTATGTGGCTGGGGACGGGCGCCTCAAAAAACTGAACTTCGTCATCAACAGCAAGGCCCATCTCGACCGCGTGCTGTCCATGGGCGAGCGGGTGGATGGCTCCAGCCTCTTCCCCTTTGTGCAGGCGGAGTCGAGCGACCTCTACGTGGTTCCCCGCTACCGAACGGCCTTCATGAATCCCTTTACGGAAGTGCCTACCATCGATGTCATCTGCTCCTTCTTCAACAACCAGGGCGATCCCCTGGAGAGCGCCCCGGAATACATCCTTCAGAAGGCCCAGCGCGAACTGAAAGCGCGCACGGGGCTGGTGATGGAGGCCCTCGGGGAGCTGGAGTACTACCTCTTCTCGGAGATCGATCGCATCTACCCCATCACCGAGCAGAAGGGCTACCACGAGTCCCATCCCTTCTCGAAGTGGGGCCTGGTGCGGCGAGAGGCCATGCAGGTCATCAGCGAGATGGGCGGCACCATCAAGTACGGCCACGCCGAAGTGGGCAACATCCTCCACGGCGACCTGGAGATGGTGCAGCACGAGATTGAGTTCCTGCCGACGCCCATCGAAGATGCCGCCGATCAACTGGTGATGGCGAAATGGGCCATCCGCGAGGTGGCCTACAAGCACGACCTGGAGGTGAGCTTCGCCCCCAAGATCATCGTGGGCCATGCTGGCAGCGGGCTCCACGTGCACACCCGCTTCATGAAGGACGGCGTGAACGTCATGGCCGATGACCGGGGCCTGACCGATACCGCAAGAAAGGTCATCGCGGGCTACCTCATGAGCTCCGAATCCCTGACAGCCTTCGGCAACACCGTGCCCACCTCCTTCCTGCGCCTGGTGCCCCACCAGGAAGCCCCCACCAGCATCTGCTGGGGCGACCGCAACCGCTCAGTGCTGGTGCGCGTGCCCCTGGGCTGGCTGGGCGTCGGCGACAAGATGCTGCGCCATGCCAACCCCCAGGAACCCGCCGACACCATGAGCGCCATCGAGAACAACCAGACCGTGGAGCTGCGCAGCCCCGACGGCAGCGCCAACATCCACCTGCTGCTGGCCGGCATGGCGGTGGCCGCGCGCTATGGGCTGGAGCACCCCGAAGCCCTGAAGGTCGCCGAACAGCTCTATGTGAAGGCGGATGCCTCGAAGGTGGCCTCCCTCAAGCAGCTGCCGGCCTCCTGCTTTGAATCCGCTGAGTGCCTGGGCCGCGAGCGAGCCCGCTACGAGGATGGCGGCGTCTTCCCGGCAGGACTCATCGACTCGCTCATCAAGAACCTCCAGGCCTTCAACGACCTCAACATGAGCGAAAAGATGTTCGGCAATGCCGACTCCCTGAAAGATCTGGTGAACCGGCACCTCCACTGCGGTTGAAGCTGGGGCTGGGTAGCGAGTCCCACCTTCCCATTCATCTCTCTGCCTCAAGCCAGAAGCAGCGGAACCACGAGCAAAAATGGCCAGCGCCGTTCGCCGTTGTGCTGGCTTGAGACAACACGGCATGGAGGTTTTTCTATTCGGAATTCGATTTTTCGGGTCAACACTTGATCCGATCTCCCGGTATGCATTGATGAGGGAGGAATCGTGCGGTGGTGCCAGGATCCGAAGCCGTGCTGATGGAGGAGGGGATGGAACCCCTTCCGGCAGCGCGGGTGGAAGATCCGCTGACCCCCCTGATCCGGCGCCTTCGCGCCGGTGATGTGGAGGCTTTCGAGCCCCTGATGGCGCAGACCGAGGCCCGGGTCCTGGCCCTATCATGGCGCCTTCTCGGGGACCGCCACCTGGCCGAGGATGCCGCCCAGGAAACCTACCTCCGCGTGTTCCGCTCTCTGCACACCTTTCGTCTGGGCGAACCCTTCGAGGCCTGGCTCGTTCGCATCGCCGTCAACGTCTGCCACGACCTGGGCCGGAAGCGGGGCCCCCTGCCTGCGCCCATGGAAGGGATTGCCGGGGCAAGCCTGAATGTCCACGTAGAAAACCTCCTTGTGAGTGACAGCCAAGCTCACCTTTACGCCGAACTCATAGGGGCGATGGTCTTTCCCTTTTCCGATGCACTCCACTTCGGGGGCATGCTGGCTGTAGATCTTGTTCTTCACCTTACGCTTCTGGCTCCGAATTAGTCGCCCCTGGACAAGTCACAGATGTAGATTTGGCAACAATTTGAGGAAATCTTAGGCGTATCTGGTACACCAGAAAGTGAGGTACGCCCGGCGATTTCTGGCGTACGAATGAAGCAATTTGTCCGGATCATGGATTGGAGCAGGCTGGAGGCCGATTTTGGAAGCCTGTATTGCCCAGACAACGGCCGCCCGGGGGGTCCTATCCGCCTGGTGGCAGACCTGAGCCTGGTGTCGGGCGACATCAGAAACTGACCCCTTGGCGACACGAATATTGACCCCCTGAGGGGGGGAAAGCAATGGAAGTGGAGCGGGAGGATCCTGGCGTCCGGAGATCGGAGGCCACGATGCTGGGTGAGGGGGCCGTGGCACAGGTATTCGCGTTGAAGGCCTTGGGCTGGGGAGCGAAGCGTATCTCTCAGGAGACGGCTGTGTCGCGGAATACCGTCCGGGACTGGCTCAGGTCAGGCGAGAGCCGCCGGTATGGGGGAGACGAGGGCCGCCCAGGGATTCTGACGCCCCATCGGGAGTGGCTCCGAGCTCGGTTCCATGCTGGGGTTCGGAACTTCGACGTGCTGGGCAGGAACTGGCGGCCAGAGGGATCGCCGTGAGCCTGCGGACGGTCGAGCGGGAGGTTCAGCCCTTCCGCCAGGCCTGGGAGTGGGCGCAGAAGGCGACCCTGCGATTCGAGACCATGCCCGGGAAACAGATGCAGGTGGACTTCGGGGAGAAGTGGCTGCGGATCGAGGGCGAGCGCCAGAAACGCTATGTGTTCGTGGCAACCCTGGGTTTCTCCCGCCGGTGCTACATCGAGATCTCCGGCAGCCTGCGTCAGCGGGACTGGATCATGGGCCTGGAGCATGCGTTCCGGCACTTCGGCGGGGTGCCGGAGGAGATCCTGACGGATAACGTGAAACCGCTGGTGCTGGGACGGAAGGGCGGACGGCCTCAGTTCCACCCGGAGTTCGAAGCCTTCTGTCGGCATTGGGGCGTGGTGCCGAGGGCCTGCCAACCCTTCCGCGCCCGGACCAAAGGGAAGGTGGAGAACGTCGTGGGGTATGCCAAAGGGAATGCCCTGGGCCGATTGGAATGGGAGAGTGACGAGGCTCTGGACAAGCACCTAACCTGGTGGATGCGGGCGGTGGCCGATGTGCGGGTGCACGGCACCACCCATGAACGACCCATCGACCGGTTCGAGATGGAGAAGGTTGCCCTCAAACCTCTGGGGAACCACCCGAGCCACCTGCGGGTGAGGCACTTCACCCAGAAGGCTTCCAGCGATGGCCGGATCGACGTGGATACCAACCGCTACAGTGTCCCGCCGCAGTTCGTGGGCATCACCCTGGAGGTCAGGGTCGAGTTCGAACTCATCCAGGTGATGTCCCGAGGTGTGGTTATCGCCGAGCACACGGTGCACCCCGGTCGCCACCAAGTCATCGAGGACCCTGGGCATGTGGAGGGTCTGGTGGGTGGGGCGAAAGCTTCAGCGAAGCCCTGTGAGATCCGTCGCCCCTGGCCCACTACGCCGCCATCGTGGGAGGTGAAGCATGGTAGATCCCCGCATGGAGCGGCTGGAGCGCCACCTGACCCGCCTGAAGCTGGTGAGCACCCGAGAACGATTGGATGGCCTGCTGGAGGCCGGTGCCAAAGGTGAGATGAGCTTTCTGGAGTTCCTGGACCATGTGATCCGGGAGGAGGTCTAGATGTAAGTGCCAATCAGGTTGTTCACCCGAGATCTGGGAAGCTGAAAGCGCCAACAAACAGCTTTCTCGGAGCCTCGGGTGAACCTCCACAGTTCAGCAAAGTCTTGCCCCGCCAGTCGAGCATTAATGGTGAAGCGCGTTCTGGAGGAGGACTGGACGGTCCGGGATGCGGCTGAATCCATAGGAATCAGCACGCGCAGGGCCTACCGATGGCTCGCTCGGTTCAAAACAGAGGGTCCGGCCGGACTCCTGGATCGCTCCAGCCAGCCGCATCGCCTGGCGCGAAGCCACGAGCTTGGCCTCGTCGTCGAGGCCGTAGGTCGAAGGCGGCGGGGCCAGGCGGCGATCCGGATTGCCTCGGAACTGGGCGTGCCCCGTTCCACCGTGGGCTTCTGGCTCCGCAAGGCGCGCATCTCCAAGGCTTCGGACCTCCAGCCCAAGGAACCCGACAACCGCTACGAACACGCGGCCCCCGGCGACCTCCTCCACCTGGACACCAAGAAGCTCGCCAACTTCCACGAAGTGGGCCACCGCGCCACAGGCATCCGCCACCACAAGAACCGCGATGCGGGCTACCAGGTGCTCCATGTCTGCTCGGACGACCACTCGCGGGCCTGCTACATGGAAGTGCTCCCGGACGAGAAGAAGGAGACCACTGCCTCATTCCTCCAGAGGGCGCTGTTGCACTTCCAGGCCCGGGGCGTCACCGCCCGCAAGCTGCTGACCGACAACGGCTCGCCCTACCGGTCCAAGGCGTTCAAGGCCATGCGCGAAGCCTTCGGCCTCACGCACAGCCGCACCCGCCCCGACCGCCCACGGACCAACGGCAAGGCCGAGCGCCTCATCCAGACAGCCCTGCGAGAGTGGGCCTACGGTCCCACCTGGCAGAGCTCAGACGAAAGAAACCAGGCGCTCGGCGCCTGGCTCCACTTCTACAATCACCACAGGCCCCACAAGGCCTTAGGTGGTCAGCCCCCGGTTACCCGGCTGGTGAACCTCGTTGGCACCGACACCTAGACATGGCTGTTCGGGCGCGGAGGAAATCCATGTTAATCATTGCAGACGATGGCAGTGCGTTTGCAGGAAAGGTGATGGACGCCTGGGTAGAACCCAGCGCCGTGCGGGCTGGCCTTCTCCTGCCTAATTCACCCTCATTCGCGAGAGGGCGTATCCTCATTTGATCAACCCCTCCCAAGGTCGGGCACGCTGGCCATGGGTCTCTCAGAGGGTCGATCTTCCACATTGAACATGCACAAGAAAACTGGGAGGATTAACCCTATAGACGCTACTCTTGGCCATCAATTGGTTTCCAGAATTTTAATATAGATTTTATTTGAAAAGTAACGTATAAAGCTGAAGAAATGATAATTTCATCTATTATTATTAAATCCAAAAAATAAAGAGGAATCGACGGAAGCTAAATTGAAGTAGCGATCTTGGTTTGTATTTTTAGATTTATTGTATTTGAAGATAAGTAGAATTTGAAATAAATATCAATCGAATTGCAATATGCAATATTATCGAAATATCATTAAATTGATAATTTATTATTTAATTTATGTGAAGGCAAAATATTATGAAACGTCACGCGTATTTAGTTATGGCTCATGAAAACCATGACCAGCTTTGTCGATTATTATCTCTTCTCGATGATGAACGCAATGATATTTATCTCCAAACTGATTCGAAGGGAGACATTCTTTTGTGGGAACTTCGACTAACTAAGTCAAAGTTACAAATTTTAAAGCCCTTCCCAATATTTTGGGGTGGGTACTCCGTTATCAAAGGAGTGCTGGAGCTTCTCAGGGAAGCAACGAAGGGCGAATATATCTATTATCATTTGCTTACAGGTGTAGACCTACCTCTTGTTAGTCAGGATATCATTCACGAATATCTTGAAAATTCGGAAATTGAATATATTAATATTGAGCCAAAGTATAAAAATGAAGCCTTTGAAAAGGCTACCTATTATCATTTTTTTGTTGAATTTTCTTCGTATAGAAAAAATAAATTTCTTCGGGCTATGAGGTATGCGCTAGTGAAGTTCCAAAAGATTTTTGGAATTCACTTTTCTAAAGAACCCGCAGGGGGCTTCCATCACGGATCGGCCTATTTTTCAATATCCCATTCTTTTGCCCTGTACGTTCTTAACAAAGAAGAGTGGATAGAAAAAACCTTCCGCCATGGATTGACGTGCGACGAAGTTTTTATGCAAACTCTAATTTTAAACTCGCCATTTAAAGAAAGACTTAGTCTTGGGGGTAAAAATATGACAACAAATTTACGTTATATTGACTGGAAAAGAAGGGAGAAAAATTCACCTTACACATTTAATTCTGATGATTTTAATGAACTAACCAAGGCTGGAGAGATTGCCTTTTTTGCTAGAAAATTTAATATGAATCGTGATGATAAAATCATCAATTTGCTTGTAAAAAAAATCAAAAAAAGCGAAGGGGTAAAGATTCTATAGGGTAATGGTCGGACCGGATTTTTCAACCTTCTGATAAAATTATTATAGTGACCTCAAGTCCGCACTGTTTTCCCTATATACTGAAATTGAGTTGATATGGTAATTGATAAATTGTTGAAAATAATGTCAATTATATATACTTAGTACATTTCTTTTGGTGGATTAATGTATAAAACTCCGAAATTAATATTTATCCTTCAAAGAGATTTTATTCCTTGATGGTAGGCACACGCGATTAGGATATCAGTTATGAAGCAGCGCCCATTGAACATCTTGTTCACATCTTCTGGCCGGAGGGTAAACTTGTTACGCCATTTTCAGCGTACACTTGTTGAGCTTGGAATTCCGGGCAAGATCCTTGCGGGAGATGCGTCAAGTAATGTTCCTACGGCCTTTGTGGCAGATTGTTTTGTCCTCCTGCCTCGTATTGAATCATCGAGTTATATTGATACCCTGCTTGAGCAGTGCATCGAACTCCAAGTTTCGTTACTATTCCCACTCATCGATTCGGATTTGGGAATACTCGCCAGAAATCGCCAGCGATTTTTTGAAAAAGGTATTCAAATAATCATCTCTTCACCCGAAGCCATAGATATTGCAAATGATAAGCGGTTGACCAATGCATTTTTTCAACAACATTTTATCGACACTCCACATCTATTCACAACGCAAGAACTGGAATCTATCAAGGCAAATGATTTCCCATTGTTAATCAAGCCATGGAATGGTAGTTCGAGCATCGGGGTTACAAAAATCACAACTCCCCGGGAGCTCGAGTTTTTTAGCAGCTATATACCTAACGCCATGATTCAGGAATTCATAGTTGGATCAGAGTTTACGTGCGACGTGCTTTGTGGGATAAGTGGACAAATCAAATGCGTTGTCCCGCGTAGGCGAATCGCAATTAGGTCGGGGGAAGTCAGCAAGAGTGTAACCGTGAAGGACCAGTCGATCATAACTGCTGTAGAAAAATTAATTACGACCCTTCCGGAGGTAGTCGGTGGTCTCACTGTGCAGTGCTTCCGAAGGTTGGACGGAAGGTTGTGTTTTACTGAGATTAATCCTCGTTTTGCGGGGGGAATTACTCTCTCTCTTCAGGCCGGCGCAGATTTCCCGCGCTGGCTTATTCAAGAATATTTAGGCTTGCCTTGCGGTGCACAAATGAACGCTTGGCGCGACGGTCTCGTCATGCTCCGTTTCGATGATGAGATCATCGTTCCCGAGGCCAGGATAAAGTGAGGAAAGCCGTCATTTTTGACTTAGACGACACACTATATCCTGAGTCGAGCTACAATATCAGTGGATTCCAGGCAGTCGGTTGGCATGTGTCTAAATATTATGGAATGAAGGATTTTGGAACTCAATGTATTACTCTTTTCAATCAGGGAATTCGTGGTGATATCTTTGATCGGGTCTTGAACGCTAACAAAATGGAGATTCCTGTTCTGGACCTCATAAATGTATATAGAAGTCATAGCCCTGCAATTGCATTATATAATGATGCCCGAGTCGTCTTGACATCTTTATCAAGGAGCGTGCCTTTGGGACTGATAACGGATGGTTATAGGATGGTGCAACGTCGTAAAGTTGCGGCGCTTGGAATTGAACCCTTTTTTACGGCTATTGTGTTCAGCGATGATGAAGGACCCGACAGCTGGAAACCCTCTCCCCGTCCTTATATCCGTCTTATAAATGAAATGTCAAAACATGCAGATGATTTTATCTACTGTGGTGATAACCCTAAAAAGGATTTTATTACTGCCCGAAAATTAGGATGGCAAACGGTAATGGTTGATCGAGGCTTATATGATCTCACGGTGATTGAACCGGAATATCATGCTGATATTCTCGTAACATCACTAGAGCAGGTTCCTTGGCATGTTTTAGGTGTAGGTTTTCAACCCCCTAGCCATAGCCCTAATTAGGAGTAAAAGGGCTCGAAATGAGTTCTCTCAATCAGTCCAGTGCAGGGCATCCTTGGTAAGCTTTCCCTGGCAGAGCCTGATGGCCTAATTGTTCAACCATGAACAGCCCTCTGGAGCATCGGGGGGTCGCACAGGGGGGGCCTCCACCTCATCGAATCCTGAGCAGAACCCGAGGCTTTGACTTCAATCTGGTTTCAGCCATTTACTAGCTGTCGGTGCCAACGAGGTTGACCAGCCGGGTAACCGGGGGCTGACCACCTAAGGCCTTGTGGGGCCTGTGGTGATTGTAGAAGTGGAGCCAGGCGCCGAGCGCCTGGTTTCTTTCGTCTGAGCTCTGCCAGGTGGGACCGTAGGCCCACTCTCGCAGGGCGGTCTGGATGAGGCGCTCGGCCTTGCCGTTGGTCCGTGGGCGGTAGGGGCGGGTGCGGCTGTGCGTGAGGCCGAAGGCTTCGCGCATGGCCTTGAACGCCTTGGACCGGTAGGGCGAGCCGTTGTCGGTCAGCAGCTTGCGGGCGGTGACGCCCCGGGCCTGGAAGTGCAACAGCGCCCTCTGGAGGAATGAGGCAGTGGTCTCCTTCTTCTCGTCCGGGAGCACTTCCATGTAGCAGGCCCGCGAGTGGTCGTCCGAGCAGACATGGAGCACCTGGTAGCCCGCATCGCGGTTCTTGTGGTGGCGGATGCCTGTGGCGCGGTGGCCCACTTCGTGGAAGTTGGCGAGCTTCTTGGTGTCCAGGTGGAGGAGGTCGCCGGGGGCCGCGTGTTCGTAGCGGTTGTCGGGTTCCTTGGGCTGGAGGTCCGAAGCCTTGGAGATGCGCGCCTTGTGGAGCCAGAAGCCCACGGTGGAACGGGGCACGCCCAGTTCCGAGGCAATCCGGATCGCCGCCTGGCCCCGCCGCCTTCGACCTACGGCCTCGACGACGAGGCCAAGCTCGTGGCTTCGCGCCAGGCGATGCGGCTGGCTGGAGCGATCCAGGAGCCCGGCCGGACCCTCTGTTTTGAACCGAGCGAGCCATCGGTAGGCCCTGCGCCTGCTGATTCCTATGGATTCAGCCGCATCCCGGACCGTCCAGTCCTCCTCCAGAACGCGCTTCACCATTAATGCTCGACTGGCGGGGCAAGACTTTGCTGAACTGTGGAGGTTCACCCGAGGCTCCGAGAAAGCTGTTTGTTGGCGCTTTCAGCTTCCCAGATCTCGGGTGAACAACCTGATTGGCACTTACAGCTAGGGCCTCGGCCACATCGTTGCCACTCAGCCTGGGCTTGGCCCGGGGCCACACATTCCCTCGTAAACTGAACCACCACCGTCAGAATCAGAAAATGGCCTCCCATTGTCTAGGCGGACCGCCACGAAGCCCCTCAAAAGGAATTTCCTTCGGTTACATGCTTCAGGGCTTGAGCCCGTTCCATGATCTGCTGATTTGCTTACGGCCCGTCGCGTGAAATAGAGAACCACCTGGACCAAGAAGACGGGAAGACGGGAAGACCACGAAGGGGATGCCCTCCATGGTCTTCCCGTTGTGTCTGATGCCCTAAACCGGAACCCTACTTCCGCTCATTACGGACTTCTTCGCTCACGGCCTCGGTCAGTTCCTTCCCGGCCTTCTTGAATTCCTGGATGCCCTTGCCCAGACTTTTGCCCAATTCGGGCAGGCGGGAAGGCCCGAAGAACAACAGCAGTGCGAGGCCGATCAGCAGGATTTCGGTGATGCCCAGGTTGCCCATCGCTGGCTCCTATTCAAGGATGGAGAGTCGTGGTGGTGGTGTTAGAGGAAGGGAATGGGCTGGATGTATTTCGGATCGCTGGAGCCCAGGATGGTGGCCGAGGTTCCAACCCCGCCCGGCAGCCACTTCTCCAGCAGGGTGGCCTGGAGTCGCAGGTAGTTGACGGTGGTTTCGAGGTTCCCATCCAGCGTCTTGTCCGCCAGGCCTTTGACGAGGCTGGGATAGGCGCTGTAGACACCACCCTTCACAGGCTTGCCCACGGCGAAGGCCAAGCCGCCGGCGCCGTGATCGGTGCCGCTGTCACTTTCAGTGATGCGGCGCCCGAACTCGCTCCACACCACCACGATCACCCGATCCTCGGCCGCTCCCTTGGCCGTGCTGATCAGCTTCAGCTGCTCAAAGAAGGACTCGATGCAGGTGCCCAGAGAAGCCATGAGGTACTCATGGGTGGCTTGGTGGCCAGCATGAGTGTCGAAGCCACCGAGTTCGGCGGTGTAGACCTGGGTGGGCATGTCCGCGGCGATCATCTGGGCGATGAATTTCAGTTCATTGGCCAGGTAGGTGTGGCTGTACTCCGAGCCGAACTTGGCAGTGATCCGGCTGGCCGCGCCCGATGGCAGCGGGAGGGCCGGATCGATGACATAGGTGGGATCGCTGGGGTAGAGCACCTTCTCGAAGGGCTGGACCGTTCGGTTGGGATCTAGAAACGCCGCCATGCGCCGATTGAATTCATCCTGCGCCGTGTAGAACAGACTGTACCCGCCGCCCACGCCCTGCACGGAGGCATGGGCATCGGTCTTCGCCGCGGCGAGGAAGGGCTCGTACAGGCTTCGCAGCCGATCCTCCTTGGACCAGGTGGCCACGCCGAAATCTTTGCTGTTATTCCATTCATAGGGCTCGAGCATGGAAGGCCAGCGGAAACCATCGATGCTGCTGATGGCGACAAACTGGCGGTTCTTGCCCTGAGCCAATCCAGGCAGGGAACTGTCCACGCAAAGGGCCCGCATGGCGTCGGTGTTGCTGAAGGCGACATCGGCCCATCGGCCCAGCCAGCCGGTGTTGTCAGGGGTGGCCGCCGTGGACCAGTTCCACACGTCATGGCTGACAAAGTGGCTGTAGTTCGGGTTGTCCACGCCGATGCCCGGCAGCAGGGCCAGCCGCCCATCCTTCCACCACTTGCTGGCGTAGAGGAAGCGGTTGCTGATGCCGAAACCCTTGCCCGTGTCGAAGGTGTCGGCGGCGTTGATGTGCATGGTGGCACGGGCCTTGAGATAGGCATCCCCTTCGGCGCCACCCAACGGAGGCAGGGTATCGAGGAGATCGTTGCCACCGTTCAGGTAGATGTGAACCAGGATGGGTTCAGCCACCACAGGGCTTGTGCCCGCCAGCACCGTGAAGTTCAGAGCATTGCTGTCACCGCCGGAGCTGTGGGCCACGATGGAGGTGGCTCCGAGAGCCAGGCCTGCAGGCACCAGCACATTCAGGGTGGTGGCGGTGGCGCTTTGCGGGGCCACAGACGCGGTGCCAAATTTGACCGCATCCACTGCCGCCAGGTTCACACCCGTGATCTGGATGGAGGTGCCCGCGGAAGCGCTGGCCGGAGCCACGCTGGTGAGCTGGGGCACCAGGGCGATGGCATCCACCGTGAAGGCCAAGGCATTGGTCGTGACGGAACCCACCCGCGCTGTGATGGACACCTGCCCGGGCGTGAGTCCGGCGGGCACCGTCACCACCACCGTGGCAGCCGTCATGGCCGTGGGAGTGGCACTGGTGGTGTTGAAGAACACCTGGCTGGTGGCGGTGAGGTTCTGGCCGTTCAGCGTGAGGCTATCTCCGGCCTTTCCGTGTCCGGGCGTGAGGGAATCGAGGCTGGGGCCATTGGTCGGCGTGCTGCTGCTGCCCGACCCCTTGCTGCTGGATCCGCTGCCCCCGCAGCCAAGGCCCAGGGCGGCCGTGGCACCGGAGGCCATCACTTGGATGAAGGTGCGCCGAGTGGTCATGGCGGGCTCCTAGTGAACCTGGGCGTAGGGCGTGGAGAGAAGAATGAAAGCCAGGTCGCGAGCCTTGCTTTGATCGGTGGCGTTCCATCCTGCAAAGGCCTGACCCGCACCCCAGAGGCCACTGGGGCCCGTGAGCGTCTGATCTCTCAAGGCTGTGGGAATGGGCGCAGGTTGGATCAGATCCACCAGGCGGTTCCACACATCGACCGGGGTGGCAGGTTTCGTCGGGAACCACACCACTGGGTCCGAGGGGAAGAAACCCACATCCGATAACTGGGGATGGTCCCGCCCATCCCGCGTGAAATCATTGGGGCCGTAGGCCAGGGCCGCTGCCAACCGACTGCGGTAGCGGGCCGTGTTGCTGTTGATCCAGGAAAGGTGCTCACCCCAGCCGTTGGGGCCCTTGGGATCCAGAAGTTTCTGGCCCGCGTACTCGAGATGCCAGGCCATCTGTTCGAGATCGTTGTATTGCCCTCCTGCATACACGGGAAAACTAGGCACGCCGGGAGTTCCCTTAAGCGGCGTGACCAACGCCTTGCCGAGATCAGGGCAGAGGGCTCGGGCCTGTCGGATCATCCAAGCCACGGGGCCTTCCACCAAGGCGAACCGGTAAGGAGCCTGATAGAAGGTGTCGCTCTTGAAGAGCTTCTTCAGGGCATTCCCGATGTGGAACTTTTCCGCCTTGAGCGTGGCCACGAAATCGTTGAACACGGTCGTGCTCAGATCAGTTTCCGGGGCCAGGAAATGCCGGAGGATCCTTTTGGCGAGGAACTGGGCGCATTCGGTGGCTCGGGTGGTGGTGATGAGCGCCAGCGCGTTCTCTCCCAAATCCGCACCCATCACCGGCACAGTGGTTCCGAACAAGGTCACGGTGGCACTCGCGGGGAAATTCCGGCGGTTGGGCAGCTTCTCATTCGCCGCGAGGGTGCTTCCCGACCCGTCCAACACCATGGGGGCCCCGATGGGATTGGTCTGCCCCGTGGCCACGATGGCGTGGCCATTGCTGACCACCCATGGGTATCCGGCATCAGCGACCAGTTCGGACCCGCTGGAATAAAAGGTCCACCCGGCAAACAGTTGGGCGAAGGCCTTGATATCCGCTTCCCCATAGCCGTTGTAGGGCCCCAGGGAGAAGAGCTCCATGACCTCGCGGGCGTAGTTCTCGTTAGGTGCCTTCCCAGTGCCATCCACGTTGTTGGCAATGCCATCCAGCCAACGCAACATGGCCGGATCATGGCTCACCGCCTTCAGAAGATCCGCGAAGGGACCTCGGCCCTGATCCCGGAACAGCTGGATCTGGTTGGCCATCAAGGCGACGTTATCGACTTTGGTGGCGCCGGTGGCGAAGAGTTGGTGCCAGAACAGCGCCAGCCGCTCCTTGGCCTGGTTGGGATTGAACTGCATCGAGAAACAGAAATGGCCCTGCGCTTCCTTCATCCAGCCCCGCGGGGTCAGGGTGAACCCGTGGGGCCCCTGGTTGGTGCCCTCGGTCGCGGATTCATAGTAAACATCGCCTTGCGTATCGCGAGCCGTCGTGTAGGCGGTCTCACTCGCCGTGGCATCCAGCCAGGCATCGACCGTAGCGGAGGGGCCAGCTGCCACCAGCACCTGGGCGTCCTCTGGCTTCAGGTGGAATCCTGCCCTGCGGCTGAAGTGAAGCACGTCGTCCAAAGTCCAGCTGCTTTTGGCGACATCAAACAGTCCTGCCATGGTTGCCTCGCTAAAAGGGGGCGCCCTGGTCGATCCAGGTGCGGACAAGGGTGACGAATCTGGGATCCAGCTGGGCGTTGGGGGGCATGGGATGGCCCGTGACCGGTTGGCGATTCTCTTGGCCGCTGGCCAGCTTGTCGTAGAGCAGTGAGTGGGCCGAATCGCCAGGTTTCACCACCTCCCAGCCCGGCAAGCTGAGGGGGTAGGCCTTCAGTTCGTCATAGCACTGACGGAGGTTCCGGGTGTCGCTGACATCGAAGCGGACGAAGCCCTGTGGCAGCGGGCTCTGGCCGTGGCAACCACTGGTGGCGGATCCGCAGTACGGAAGCAGCAGAGTGGGCTGGATGTCGATGGAGAACGTCACCGCTGCAGGGGGTGGTGGCGGAGGGAGGGCGGGTGCAGACGCCGAGTGCCCCGAGCAGGCCAGGGCCACCGCCACGCACAGGAGAGCGGCAAGGAAGCGCAGGGCGGGTGCAGAGGATTGGACGTGGGCGGTCATGGAGCAGGCAGGTGGAAGACTCGCGCACCAGGGATGGATCAGTGGTGGACAAATCAGGAGGAAAGGAAGGGTGGCTGTATGTCAGGAGCTGCCCCGACGGCCAACTGGGCGGGTGGACGATGTCTCCATCAATGTCAGAACCGACCTCGATGCATAGATCCGCTTCCACAGAAAAACCTCTGGTCCACTCCCACACAGATCCCTATGGATGGGCGCAGGATCCACCTTTGGATCGAGGAGGGTCTCTCGCCTTAGCCGACCCTTTCCGTCAATCCAGCTCTGATGTGGAGCAGCCCCGGCAAGAGCGGAGAACGTCGCCGGGGCCACCTGACCCATGCAGGCTTCAGATCAGCGGATCGGAGGGAACCTGGTTCGTTAGAGGAAGGGAATGGGCTGGATGTATTTCGGGTCGCTGGAACCCAGATTCGCGGCCGAAGTCCCCGAGCCCCCTGGCAGCCACTTCTCCAACAGCGTGGCTTGCAGGCGGAGAAAGTTGACCGTGGTTTCAAGGTTGCCATCCAGCACAGGATCCGCCAGACCCTTCACCAGGCTGGGGTACGCGCTGTAGGCCCCGCCCTTCACCGGCTTACCCACCGCGAAGGCGAGCCCGCCGGCACCATGGTCGGTGCCACTGTCGCTCTCTTCGATGCGGCGTCCGAATTCGCTCCACACCACGACGATCACACGGTCCTCCGCTGCCCCCTTGGCGGTGCTGATCTGCCGCAGCTGCTGGAAGAAGGCTTCCAGACACCCGCCCAGGGCAGCCATCAGGTACTCGTGGGTGATCTTGTGGTCGGCGTGGGTATCAAACTCTCCCAGCGAGGCGGTGTAGACCTGGGTGGGCATGTCCGCGGCGATCATCTGGGCGATGAAGCGCAGCTGGAGCATCAGGGCCCGGTGGTTCCAATCATCTCCAAACCTCGCCATGATCCGGGCCCGGGCATCGGCGGGAAGGGGAAGAGCCGCATCGATGGTGTAGCCCTCGTCACCCGGATAGAGCACCTTCTCGAAGGGCTCCAAGGTTCGACCGGGAGCCATGAACCGCGCCATGCGCTGGTTGAAATCCACCTGCGCCGCATAGAACAGGCTGTATCCGCCTGTCGTGCCCACCACGGACGCATGACCGTCGCCCTTTCCCGCATCCAACAGCACCTGGTAGAGAGAGCGGAGTCGGTCCTCTGCGGCCCAGGTGGCCTGGCCGAAGGCCTTGGCGTCGTCCGGAGCGAGCATGGAGGGCCAGCGAAAACCGTCCAGGCTGCTGATGGCCACGAGCTGCCGCGTGCGCCCCTGGGCCAGGCCTGGAAGGGAGGTCTCCACGCAAAGACCGCGCAGCACATCCTGGGCGCCAAAGGCCGCGTCCGCCCAGCGGCCCATCCAGCCAGTGTTGTCGGGGGTTCCAGCCGTCGACCAATTCCACAGATCATGGCTCACGAAGTGGCTGAAGTCCGGATTGTCCATGCCAATGCCCGGCAGCAGCGCCAGCCGCCCCTGTTGCCACCACTGCCGCGCGTGCAGAAAGCGGTCGCTGATGCCGAAGCCCAGGCCCGTGTCGAAAGCCTCGGTTGCTGGAATGTGCAGGACAGGACGGGCCTTGAGGTAGGCGGCCCCCTCAGCCCCTCCCAGCGGAGGCAGCGTGTCCAGCAGGTCGTTGCCACCGTCCAGGTACAGGTGCACGAGGATGGGATCAGCCACGGCGGCGCCCCCCGCGGAGCCCACCTGGAAGGCCAGCGCATTGCTGTCTCCCGCCGCACTGTGCGCCAAGAGGGAGAGGCTTCCCGCGGTGAGGCCGACGGGCACCACCACCTGGAAGCCGGTGTCGGTCAGCGCGGACGGGGTGGCCGGCACTGTTCCGAAACGGAGTTCTGTCACGGAAGCCAGATGCTGTCCGGCCACCTGCAGGGTGGCCCCCGGCGCGGCGCTGGCCGGAACCACCGAGGTCAGTTGGGGCAGGGTCGCGGCATCCACGGTGAAGGAAAGGCCATTGCTGGCGCCCGCCGCCGCCTGCGCGCGAACGCTGAGCGCCCCCGTAGCCAACCCCGCCGGCACCGTCACCACCAGGCGGGCCGCCGCCACGCTGCCTGGCACGGCGCTGGTCGTGCCGAACAGCACTTGGGTGACACCCGCCAGATTGGTTCCGTTGAGGGTGACGGAGTCGCCGGGCAGGCCATGCGTCGGCGAGAGGCTATCCAGACTCGGAGCCGTCCCGGGTGATCCGCCCTCGGCGGTCGTCCCCTTTCTGCCGCCTCCGGAGCATCCAAGGCCCAGGGCAGCCGTGGCCCCAGAAGCCATCACCTGAAGAAACGTGCGTCGTGTCGTCATGGCGCGCTCCTAGTGGACCTGAGCCTGGGGTGAGGACAGGATGAGGAAGGCCAGATCCCGGGCCTTGCGCTGGTCCGTGGCGTTCCAAGCCGCGAAGGTCTGCCCGGGTCCCCAGAGGCCATTGTCCCCCGTCAGAAGCTGGTCGCGCGCCGCCGCCGGGATGGGGGCGGGCTGAAGGAGATCCATAAGCCGGTTCCAAACGTCCGTGGGCCCGGCGGGTTTCGAGGGAAACCACAGGCTGATATCGCCCGTGGGAAAGAAGCCGACGGTCGGAGAACCTGGGTGATCGCGCCCATCTCCGGTGAAATCCGTGGGGCCATAGGCAAGCGCAGCGGCCAGCCTGCTGCGGTACTGGGCCGCGTTGCTGTTGATCCAGCCCAGGTGTTCGGCCCAGCCGTTGGGCCCTTTGGGATTGAGCAGCTTCTGGCCTGCGAAGCCCGTGTACCAGGCGATCTGTTCGTCTTCGTCACTGTTCTGGGCGCCCGCAAACACAGGAAAGCTTGGCACTCCCGGGGTTCCATTCAAAGGAGTCGCCAATGCCTTCGCCAGATCGGGGCAAAGGGCGCGGGCCTGCCGGATCATCCAGGCCACGGGGCCTTCCACCAGGCAGTAGCGGTACTGGGGCCGGTAGAATTCCTGGCTGGTGAACAGCTTCGTGAGGCAGGCTCCGATGTCGAAATGGGAGGCCTTCAGCGTGGCCGCGAAATCGTTGAACACGGTGGCGCTGAGATCCGATTCCGGCGCCAGGAAATGCCGCAGCAGGCGCCGCGCGAGGAACTGGGCGCATTCGGTGCTGCGGGTGGTGGTGATGAGGGCGAGCGCGTTATCGCCGAAGTCGGCGCCCATCACCGGCACCTGGCTTCCGAACAGGGTGACGGCGGCGTTGGCAGGGAACACCCGGCGCTCGGGCAGCTTCTCATTGGCCGCCAGCGTATCGCCAAGGCCGTCCAGAAGGAGCGGCGCATTGACCGGATTGGCCTGCCCCATGGCCACCACCGCATGCCCCGTGGTGGCGTAGGTCTGGCCGGAATCCTCGAAGAGCTCGGATCCGCTGGCGTAGAACGTCCATCCGGCGAAAAGCTGGGCCATGGCCTTGATGTCCGGCTCGCCGTAGCCGTTGTAGGGGCCCAGGGAATAGAGCTCCATGACTTCCCGGGCGTAGTTCTCGTTGGGGGCCTTGCCGGAGCCATCCACGCTGTTGGCGATGCCATCCAGCCAGCGCAGCATCGCCGGGTCGTGGCTGACCGCTTTGAGCAAATCCGGAAAGGCTCCCCGACCCATGTCCCTGAACAGCTGGAATTGATTGGCCATGAGGGTGGGGTTATCCACCTTGGCGGCGCCTGTGGCGAAAAACTGGTGCCAGAAGAGGGCGATGCGCTCCTTGGCCTGGTTCGGGTTGAACATGAGGGAGAAACAGGTGTGCCCCTGCGCCTCGGAAATCGATCCGATGGGGCGGATGGTGAATCCGTGGGGCCCTTGGTTGGATCCATCCACATCGGCGTCGTAGTAGACATCGCCCTTGGTGCTGCGGGCTTGCAGGTAGGCGGTTTCGTCGGCGCTGGCGCTGATCCACGCCGACACCGCCGCGGCGGGCCCTCCTGCCACCAGGGCCTGAGCGGCTTCCGGTTTCAGGTGAAAACCGGCCCGCCGCGCGAAATGCAGAACATCGTCCGTGGTCCAGCTGGTTTGGGGTACGTCGAAAACACCGGCCATAGCTTTCTCCTTGGAACGGGGACCCTGGTTAATCTGGGCGCGGCTGAAGGGGTGCATGCGGATCGGCGGTGAAGTCGCGCACCTGTGAAGAAAAGGACTGATCACCCATAAACACCGGAGGCGAACCCAAGGCATAGGTCCGCCTCACATAAAAACCGCTGGTCCACTCACATGAACGCTCACAGGGATGAGCGCGGAATCCGTCTTTGGATCTAGCCGGCCTGCTTCAGCCCGCCAGCTCCGCCAGCAGCCCCGGCACCACGTCACGGTTGCCCGCCACCAGGTTGCCGCTGTCGAACCAGGACTGACCGCCTTCCCAATCCACGAGGAGGCCGCCCGCCTCCTGCACCAGCAGCACGCCCGCGGCGAGATCCCAGGGTTTGAGGCCCAGCTCGAAATAGCCGTCGTAGATGCCGCAGGCGGTGTGAGCCAAGTCCAGCGCGGCGCTGCCCGCGCGGCGGAGGCCCATGGCGCGTGGGAAGACACGACCCAGCGCCGCATGGAAGCGGGGCCAGCGATCTCCCAATTGGTACGCGAAGCCCGTGGCCAGGAAGGCCCCATCCAGGCCCGGCTGCTTGGAGACCCCCATGGGCTTGCCGTTCCAGGTGGCGCCCTGCCCCCGCGTTGCCAGGAAGCAGTCACCGCGGAGGGGATCAAGCACACAACCCGCCACGGGGCCCTCCGCATCCCACAGCGCCACAGACACGCACCAGTGGGGGAAACCCTGGACGAAGTTCAGGGTGCCGTCCAGGGGATCCACAATCCAGCGCCGCTCGGTGTCGCCGGAGGCACCTCCCTCTTCGCCGACGAATCCGTACTGCGGGAAACGGAACTCCAGCTCTGCGCGAATGGCCGCCTCGGAAGCGCGATCCGCATCGCTCACGAAATCGTTCTTGGTTTTCTCGGTGATGGTGGCGGGATCCAGCTGGCGGAAGTAGCCCAGCAGCACCTTGCCGCCAGCCTCGGCTGCGGCCACACAGGCATCCCGTTGCGTCTCGAACATGGTCACCATCCCGGTTCGATTGTCACATGACCGCTTCGGCCCGTTTCTTCAGCGCGCGGATCATGCCGGGAAACACGAACCAGTGGAAGGGCAGCACCGCATACCAGTAGAGCAATCCCAACAGGCCATGGGGCTCGAAGAAGGCGGTCTGTTCCAGGCGGGTGCCCGTTCCCTCAGGCCGAATGATGAATTGCAGCCAGGCGTGGCCATCCACCTTCATCTCCGACCGCAACCGCAGCAGGTGATCGGGCTCCAGGGCCTCCACCCGCCAGAAATCCACGGGATCGCCCACGCGCAGTTCCCGTGGATGCCTGCGACCGCGGCGCATGCCTGTGCCGCGCAGGGCGCGATCCATCCAGCCGCGCATCTGCCACAGCCAGTTGCCGGCGGGCCAGCCGTTTTCTCCGCCGAGGGCGCAGCACACCTGGAAGACCGCCTCGGGGCGAGCCTTCACATGCCGGGAATGCCGTGCCAGCAGCATCCCTTCATGGGAACCCAGCGAACTGCCCTCGGGTTCGCCCGCGAGGCTGGAGGCCCAGGTGGTCTCCACGGCATCCTCATCCAGTCGCTGCAAGGCCAGGGCCAAGGATTCGCGGTAGGTCAGGGGCCGCACCGAGAACACGTCCAGCGCGCGCGGATCCCGCACCACCACCTCGGTGCTGGCGCCTTCCACCAGGGGCCCCGCCAGCGCCAGGGGAATGGGCGTCATCAGATCCACCCAGAGCACCGACAGGATGGGCAGAGGAACATTCATGGGCAGGATCGTGCGGCGGAGCCCTCTTGTCTCCGCGTAGGCCAGCATCATCTCCCGGTAGCTGAGCACGTCTCCGCCGCCGATCTCAAAGATGCCTTCCACCTGCGGGTGGCTGAGGGCCTCGCGAAGGTAGGCCAGCACATCGCGCACGCCGATGGGCTGGCAGCGGGTGTTCACCCAGCGGGGCGTGATCATCACAGGCAGCCGTTCGGTCAGGTGGCGGATCATCTCGAAGCTGGCGCTGCCACTGCCCACGATCACAGCAGCCCGGAACTCCAGCACCGGCACGCCCGTGGAACCCAGCGCGGCACCCACCTCCTGGCGGCTGGCGAGGTGATCGCTGCGATGGCGGGTGGGATCGCCCAGACCGCCCAGGTAGATGATCCGACGTACGTCGGCCTTCGCACAGGCTTCCGCGAAGGCCAGCGCCTGCCGCAGGTCCCGGCCCCGGAAATCGGGGCGGTCCTCACCCATGGCATGCACCAGATAGTAGGCCTGGGCCACGCCCGCCAAAGCAGCTTCCAGAGAGGCTGAATCGGACACATCGCCCTTCACCATCTGCACGCCCGGCCAAGATCGGCCCGCCAGGCGCTCGGGATTGCGAGACAAGCAGCGGACCCGGTGCCCGGCTTCAAGCAACTTCGGCACCAGGCGCCCGCCGATGTAGCCCGTGGCGCCCGTCACCAGAATGAGCGGCTTGCCGGGGTCCATAAGCGTGGCCCCCTGGGGTTTCGCGGGGTTCATGCCGGCAGCAGGTCGGCGAAGACAAAGCCATCCCGTTCCACCACCTCACCTCTTCGGATGGCCACCGGATGCTGGAACATGGGCCCGCCCCAGGCGAAGGTATGGAATTCGCCCCGTTCGCCGCAGGGATCCACCCCCTCGGGCAGCTCGGCCAACAAGCCCGCATCGAAATCCCGTCCGGCGAACTCCGCGGCCAGCACGCGGGGATCCACGCAGGCCAAGGTGGCCCGGAGCCCGGCCCCGACCATCTCCCGGGCCAGGCCCGCAGTATCCGGATTCCAGATGGGAAAGAGGGGCCGCAGGCCAGTTCCCGCCAGCTTCTGGATGCGGTAGTCCCGCACATCCTCCAGGAAGAGATCGCCGAAGGCCATGGCCTCGATGCCCTGGGCCTGGGCTTCCGCGCACACGGCGGCCATGCGGGCCTCGTAGGCCTCGTTGGAGCAGGGCCAAGGCAACGGCACCTTCCAGAGCGGCAGACCAGCGGCCTCGGCCTGGGCCTCCAGCAGTGCCTCCCGCACACCATGCATGGCCACCCGCTCGAAGGCCTCGTTGGTGGTGGTGAGCAGGCCCACCACGTCCACCTCTCTTGCCTGCCGAAGGATGTGCAGCGCCCAGGCGGCGTCTTTGCCGCTGGACCAACTCAGCAGGGCCTTGGGTCTCGTCATGGGAACTCCCGCCTCAAAGTATGGGCCCTCGCAAATCCTGACGAATTTGGTAAACTTTAACGGGAGACCGCCATGCCCAAGGTCATCAACATCGAACCCACGCCGAACCCCGATGCACTCAAGTTCCTGGTGCATCCGGCCATCCTCAAGGCGGGTTCCCGCTCTTTCAAGGATTTCGGGGCCGCCGTGGGTGATCCGCTGGGCTCCTGCCTCTTCGGCCTGGGCAAGGTCACCTCCGTGTTCTACATGGACCGCTTCGTCACCGTGAACAAGGAACCGTCCGCGGAATGGAGCGATCTCATCGATCCCATCTGCGAAGCCATCGAGGATCTGAAGCTGCCCGAAAACGACCTGGGCGACTCCGCCCCGCTCACCCCCGGCGGCGACGCGGACGCCACCCTGGCGCGCATCAACCAGCTGCTGGATTCCCGCATCCGGCCTGGCTTGGCGGGGGATGGCGGCGGCCTGGAGGTCATCTCCTTCGACGGCCAGACCCTTCAGATCAGCTACCACGGGGCCTGCGGCTCCTGCCCCTCCTCCACCAGCGGCACCCTGCGCTACATCGAGGGCCTGCTCCAAGAGGAAATCAGTCCCAGCCTCCGCGTGGTCAGCTGGTAATCGGCACGTCCGAGGCCTGGTCCAACACGCAACCGGGCACCTCGGTGCGGCCGCAGGCCGTGCCGAGTGGAAATCAGTCCCAGCCTCCGCGTGGTCAGCTGGTAGGTAAGATGAAGAGCCAACCTGACAGCTGGTAAGGCTTGCAACCAGCGAAAACGGCGCCACTCTAGGAGCAGTCACTGGAGAGCCGTGAAGTGGTGGTCAAACCCCTGAAGCGTCGTGCTGGCACATCCGGCCACCTCTCAGCCCTGTCCAACCTGCTCCAGGACAGTCGCAGTGATGCGGCACGGCTCTTTGAGCACGGCCTTGAGATGCTGGTGCAGACCCTCCATATCGATCAGGCGCTGCTCACGCGGGTCACGCACCTCGGCCATGAAGTGCTTTGGTGGGCCTCCGCGCCGGACGCCCCCTTGACGGGCATTTTTGAAACGCCGGAGAAGGGCTTCTGCCCTTTTGTCATCGCCCATCCGGAGCGGCCCCTCACCATCAAAGATTCGGCTCACGAACCCCGTTGGCGAAAATCCGCGGGCCATCTTGAACTGGGCATCCGCTCCTACGCCGGCGTGGCTTTGATGGTGGGTGACCAGGTGCATGGGACCCTGTGCGTTCAGCACCACGCACCCCGCGTCTTCACCCGGGCGGAGCTGGCCCTGCTGAAAACCCTCGGCCACCTGGTGGAGCGGACGCTGGAGACCGAGAACATCAAACAGGAGCTGCAAGCGGCCATGGATGCGCTGGAACTCAGCAGCGCGGTGGTCGAGGACAGCGCCCTGGTGAGTGCTCGCTCTGGCCTACCCAACCGCCGCTACCTCGACATTTGGCTGCGAGCCTCGCTCTTCATGGCCCGGCGGCGGCGCGAACCCATGGCCCTGGCCCTTTGGTCACAGCCCATGGTGCCCGGCACCAAAGGCAAGCTGGCCGCCGCGGCTGCCCATTTGCGGGGCGAGGATCTGCTGGTCGAGCTGTCCACGGATCAGTATCTGCTGCTGCTGCCCCACACCGGCGACACCGGCGCTGATGTGCTGCTGGACCGCCTGCGGCAGAGCCTCGGCCACCATCCCACGGGCGCGGCCCTTTGGCTTCCGGACGGCAAAGACATGACCATGAAGTCCGCTTTGAGCCGCGTCGCCAAAGCCTTTACGGACGCCAATCGAGACAGCTCACCCCGCGTGTGGAACCACGGCTGAAGGGTGTCCGGACACCTCATCACTGGCCCGCATCCCAGGTCCATGGGATGATGGAAGGCTCTGGTACCGCCGGTCAAGCCCGGCTTTTTGGAGGTGGATGTTGGACACTCCGACCCTGGTGAAGGCGGCCCTGAACGCGCTGGATGGCCATGAAGGCCCCAGTCACGAGGATCTCTCGCACTGGTATGAGCTGATGCACCTCGGGCGCATCCTGGACGACAAGGCTCCGAACTACCTCAAGCAGGCCATCGGCTGGTCCTACCACGCACCTTGCGCGGGCCACGACGGCATCCAGCTCGCTGCAGGACTCACCTTCCGCGCGGGCCAGGATTTCCTTTTCCCCTACTACCGCGACCTGCTGACCTGCCTCGCCGGGGGCATCACCGCCGAGGAGATCCTCCTCAACGGCATCTCCAAGGCCACGGATGTCGCGGGCGGCGGCCGCCACATGAGCAACCACTTTGGGAAGCCCTCCATCGGCATCCAGAACGTGTCGAGCCTCACCGGCAATCACACGCAGCACGCCGTGGGCCTGGCCCGTGCCGTGAAATACTATGGCCGCGACGCCATCGTGTTCAGCAGCCAGGGTGAATCCTCCCTTTCCGAGGGCTACTGTTTCGAGAGCATCAACGGCGCGGATCGGGAAAAGCTGCCCGTGGTTTTCATCATCCAGGACAACGGCTACGGCATCTCCGTTCCCAAGAAGGATCAGAGCGCCAACGAGCACATCTGTGACAATTTCAGCGGCTTCCCCAACCTGAAGATCATCAAATGCGACGGCCTGGATTTCCCCGATTCCATGCGCGCCATGCAGGAAGCCGTCAGTTATGTGCGAACCGGCGCCGGACCGGCCATGGTCTACGCCACCTGCGTGCGCATCGGCAGCCACTCCAACTCCGACCGCCACGAGCTCTACCGCGATGACGCCGAACGCGCCGAGGCCAAGGCCAAGGATCCCCTGCCGAAGTTCCGGGCCTACTGCCTGGCGCAGGGCCTCAGCGAGGATGAGCTGAAGGCCATCGAAACCGAGAACCAGGCCCACTACCTGGCCGCCCACGACAAGGCCATGGCGGCGCCGAACCCTGATCCCGCCAGCATCCAGACCTTTGTCATCCCCGAGGGCTGGGTGTCCGCGCAGTACCCCGACGGCACTCACCAGGCCACCGGCGAGACCCTCAGCGTCATCGCCGCCCTGAACCAGACGCTCAAGGAGGAATTCCGGCACAACCCCGACACCTTCATCTGGGGCCAGGACATGGCCAACAAGGACAAGGGCGGGATCTTCAACGTGTCGAAGGGCATGCAGCAGGAGTTCGGCGAAAAGCGCGTGTTCAATGGCCCCATCGCCGAGGATTTCATCGTCGGCACCGCCAACGGCTTCTCGCGCCTGGATGACAAGATCCGCGTGGTGGTGGAAGGTGCCGAGTTCGCCGACTACATCTGGCCGGCCGCCGAGCAGATCGTGGAGACCAGTCACGACTACTGGCGCAGCAACGGCCAGTTCTCACCCAACATCACCATCCGCATCGCCTCCGGTGGCTACATCGGCGGCGGCCTGTACCACTCGCAGAATGTCGAGGGCTGGCTCACCACCCTGCCCGGCATCCGCGTGGTGGTGCCCGCCTTCGCCGACGATGCGGCGGGTCTGCTGCGCACTGCCATGCGCAGCCGTGGCACCACCCTCTACCTCGAGCCGAAGTTCCTCTACAACGCGAAGATGGCCCATGCGGTCATCCCGCCGGACTTCGCGGTGCCCTTCGGCAAGGCCCGCGTCCGCCGCGAAGGCACCGACCTCACCATCCTGGCCTACGGCACGCCGGTGCACTTCGCCCTGGAGGCCGCCGCCAAGCTGGAGAAGGAAGGCAAATCCGCCGAGGTGATCGACCTGCGCTGCCTCAGCCCCCTGGATACGGACGCCATCGTCAAGTCTGTCAAGAAGACCCACCGGGTGCTCATCGCCCATGAAGACAAGGTCTTCGGCGGCTTCGGCGGCGAGCTGGCGGCCATCGCCGCCTCCGAGTGCTTCCCCTGGCTGGATGCGCCCGTGGAGCGCGTGGGCTCCGAGTTCACGCCCGTGGGCTTCAACCGCATCCTCGAACGCGCCACCCTGCCCAACGCCGATAAAGTGCTGGCGGCGGCCAAGAAGGTGCTCGAGTTCTAAACGATTGAAAAGCTGGATCCACAGATTTCACCGATTCACACAGATTCCCGTTTCTGATCTGTGAAATCTGTGGAATCTGTGGATGATTCAGTTCTCTTTTCCTGAACAGGAGTCGCCCATGCAATTCGGTCACTGGGATGTGCAGATCGTCAGCGGTGGCACCTTCCGGCTGGATGGCGGCGCCATGTTCGGCTCGGTGCCGAAGGTGGTGTGGAACAAGGTCTACCCCGCCGATGAGGACAACCAGATCCCCATGGCCACCAACTGCCTGTTGATCCGTGGCGAGGTGGACTGCAAACGCCACGTCATCCTGGTCGACAACGGCAACGGCGACAAGGAGAGTGACGACTTCATGGCCCGCTTCAAGTTCGAGGGCCGGGGCGTGCTGGATGCCAGCCTCGCCAGGCATGGCGTGAAACCCGCCGACATCACCCTCTGCATCCTCACCCACCTGCACTTCGATCATGCGGGCGGCAGCACCCGCTTCGATGCGGAGGGGCGGGTGGTCCCCAGCTTTCCCAACGCCCGCTACCTGGTGCAAGCTCGGGATCTGGCCGATGCCAAGGCCCCACACCTGCGGGTCAAGGCCAGCTACCTGCCGCCGACCTGGGAGCCTCTGGAGGCTGCGGGCCTCCTGGACACCGTGGCGGGCGCGGCGGAGGTTCTGCCCGGCATCTCCGTGCGGCCTGCCCCGGGGCACATTGAAGGTCTGCAGAACGTGGTCGTGGAGGGTGGCGGCCGTCGCCTCGTCTACCTGGCCGACCTCATTCCCACCGCGCGCCACATCCAGCCCGCCTGGTGCATGGGCTATGACCTGGACGTGGTCACCTGCGTGAACGAGCGCCAGAAACTGCTGGATGAAGTCACGGGCAGCGGCACCATCTGCATCTTCGAGCACGATCCCGACATTCCCGCGGGCACCGTCAGCCGCGACGCCAAAGGGAAGTACCTGGTGACCCCAGTCCAAGTCTGAAGCGAAGAAGCCGGGGCCGAAGGTTCCTACACCGAAGGGTCTGGCCAAGGATCGATCAAAGGTCTGGCTCGTCATTTGCCTCGAAACCATCTGCATTCCAGCGGCATCCAAGGCCCAACGCCGGAGCCCCCATGCAGAACTGGATACCCATCCTGCTATTGACCTGCCTGCTGGCCTGCGGATCGGGAAGCAAGCAAAGCACACCCGCCCCAACACCGCCTCCGGTGACACCTCCCACGGGAGGGTCCTTCCACGTGGCTGCGCTGGTGACGGGGCTCGCCCAGCCGACGGCCCTGGCCCTGGTGCCCGATGGCCGCATCTTCATCTGCGAACAGGGTGGTGCGCTCCGCGTGATCAAGGGGGGCGCCTTGCTCGCCACACCCTTCGTCACCGTGCCCACCAGCATCGCCGGAGAACGCGGACTGCTCGGCGTCTCCGTGGATCCCCAATTCGTGCAGAACGGCTACGTCTACGTCTATTACACAGCCGCCACCCCGACCACCCACAACCGCCTCAGCCGCTTCGTGGCCGCGGGGGACGTGGCCCAGGCAGGCAGTGAAACCATCCTCCTCGAACTGGATGACCTGAGCTCAGCCAACAACCACAACGGCGGCGCACTCCATTTCGGGCCCGACGGAAAGCTCTACGTGGGCGTAGGCGAGAATGCCAACGGCGCCAACGCCCAGAGCTTCAACAACCTCCTGGGCAAGCTGCTCCGCCTCAACCCCGATGGCAGTGTTCCCGCCGACAATCCCTTCCTGAGCCAGACCACGGGCAAGAACCGGCTCATCTGGGCCATGGGCCTGCGCAACCCCTACACCTTCGCCTTCCAGCCCGGCACCGGGCGCCTGTTCATCAACGATGTGGGCCAGAACACCTGGGAGGAGGTTAACGTCGGCCGCGCCGGCGCCAACTACGGCTGGCCCGGAACGGAAGGGCTCACCACGGATCCCGCCTACGCGTCGCCCCTCTATGCCTACCCCCACAGCGGCGGCACGGTGAATGGGTGCTCCATCGTGGGTGCGGACTTCTACGATCCCACCACCCCCGCCTTCCCGGCCGCCTTTCTCCACCAGTATCTGTTCATGGACTACTGCGGGGGCTGGCTCCGCACCATGGATCCCAGCACGGGAACCGTCAGCGACTGGCTCACCGGGTTCTCCAGCCCGGTGGATCTGCGCGTGGCTTCGGATGGCTCGGTCCTGGTGCTCTGCCGGGGGGGCGGGGGCGCCCTGCAGCGGGTGACCTACACCAACCCTTGATCGGCCGATTCTACCTAGTACCTCATTTGCCTTAAATCCACTACAGTCATGCCATGACTCAACAGCCCAAGGGCCCCATGGAAGGCCGGATGGAGGAACCCCTCCATCCTTCCGAAGGGTCCAAGCGGTTGGTGGTCGCCATTGATGATGACCCGATCATTCTGCGCGCCGTCGAGCACACCCTCGAAGCCGACGGCTTCATCTGCCGCACCGCGCGCGATGGGACAAACGGCCTTCAACTCATCCGCGACCTCCGGCCGGACTTGGTGCTGCTCGACGTGGTACTGGTCGGCGAAGATGGCTTCGGCATCTGCAGTGAAATCCGGAAGACCTGGTCCAAGGAAGACCTGCCCGTGGTGATGCTCACCAGCATGGAGGATCTGGCTTCCATCCAGAGGGCCTACCAGGTGGGCGCCAGCGATTTCCTCACCAAGCCCCTGCATTGGAAGCATCTGCCCTATCGGCTGAGACACGTCCTGCGTGCCAACGAAGCCTTTGCTGCCCTGCAGGAGCGCACCCGAACCCTGAACTCCCTCTTTGCGGCCCATCCCGATCCCATCTTCACGCTCACGGCGAAGGGTGTGGTCACCCTGGTTCATTCCGGCATCCAGGGTGAGAGCAACACGAGCCGACCGCCGCTGGGCCAGATCGACGAATTGCTGCCAGACCATCTGGCCGTCTTGGCGATGCAGCATTGCCAGGAGGCCCTGGCGAATCCCGCGGAGATGCGCTGCCTGGAATTTGCAGATCCCTTCCAGGAGGAGCCCAGGTTCTGGGAGGGCCGCTTCATCGCCTGCGCCGAGGACAAAGTGCTGGTGATGCTCCGCGACATCACCGAGCGGAAAGTCTTCGAGCAGCGCATCCGGCACATGGCCTATCACGACGCCCTCACGGGCCTGTGGAACCGCTACGCCCTGAGCTCCACCCTGGAGCGGCTCTTCATCGACCTCGCCCGCAGCGAGACGTCGCCCTATCCCAAGGCAGCCGCCCTGCTCTACCTCGACCTGGATAATTTCAAGCGGATCAACGACACCCTTGGCCATGCCCTGGGCGACGATCTGCTCAAGGAAGTGGCCGCCCGGATCTCCGGCGTCCTGCGCCCCTCAGACTTGCTGGCCCGCGCCGACAACAGCGATGGCGAATCCGTGGCCCGCATCGGGGGCGACGAATTCTGCCTGATCCTCAGCCAGATCACCACTCCCACGGATGCCGCCCGGGTGGCCACCCGCATCCTCGACGTGCTGCGCCAGCCCATCTCGCTGGAAGGCCATCAGCTGGTGGTGACGCCCAGCATCGGCATCGCCCTCATGCCCCAGGATGGCCGGGACGCCGACACCGTCCTCAAGAACGCGGACCGCGCCATGTATGCCGCCAAAGAGGCGGGCCGGAACCGTTTCCAGTTCTTCGATCCCTCCATGAGCTCTCGCCTGCAGGAGCGTTTCCGACTGGAGGAGGGCATGCGCCACGGTCTGGCCCATGGCGCCTTCCACGTGCACTTCCAGCCCCAGATCGACGCACGCTCTGGCGAGATTCTCGGCATGGAGGCCCTGCTCCGTTGGGATGACCCGGAGATGGGCTCCATCGCCCCAGCCAAATTCATCCCCGTGGCGGAAGAAACGGGCCTGATCGTGGAGCTGGGCGAATACGTCTTCCGGGAAGCGCTGCGCTTCACCCGGAGCCTCCAAGAGGAAGGGCTGCCGCCCATCCGCGTGGCGGTGAACCTGAGCAGCGTCCAGATGCTGGATCCCCAGCTCATGGAGCGTCTCGAACTGTGCATCGCCTTCAGCGGCGCCGATCCCCGCTGCCTCGAAGTGGAGGTCACGGAGAGCGTCCTCCTGGAAAGCTCCGACCGGGCCATCGCCACCCTGCAACGCATGAAGGAACTGGGCATCACCCTCGCGCTGGACGATTTCGGAACAGGCTACAGCTCCCTCAGCTACCTGCACCAGTACCCCTTCGACATCCTCAAGATCGATCAATCCTTCGTGCAGTCGCTCACCAACGCCTCCCAGAGCCGCAGCCTCGCCACCGCCATCATCGCCATGGGCCAGAGCCTCGGCATGGAACTCATCGCCGAGGGCGTGGAGCACGCCGATCAGGCCAAGTTCCTGCTGGACCGCGGCTGCCACCGCGCCCAGGGTTTCCTCTACGGACACCCCATGAGCCCCGGAGATTTCCGCACCTTCTACTGGAACCGCATGGGCAAGAGAGATCCGGAGCAGGAGTAGGAACCTCGTCCCGGAGCCAACTTGTTAGACTGGAACCTTCAGTCCAGGAGTCCCATGGCCTTCACACCCGGTTCCAGGCGCGGCGCCATGGCCGACATCAACATGACACCGCTCATCGACGTGATGCTGGTGCTGTTGATCATCTTCATGATCGCGGCCCCCATGATGACCACCGGCGTGGAAGTGAAGCTGCCCGAAAGCCGGACCGGCCGGAACCTGGAGAGCGAGGCCCTCACGGTGTCCATCACCTTTGACGGCCGGCTTCAGTTCGGCCAGAGCTTCCTGGCCCTGCCCGTCCTCGCCAACCAGCTGAAGGCCAAGGCCCAGGCCGATGGCAAGCGGCCCGTGCTGGTACGGGCCGATCACAACGTTCCCTACGGCCGCGTGATCCAGGTGGTGGATGCCATCCGCGAAGCGGGCTTCACCCAGGTGGGCTTCGTCACCGCCGCCGCGCCCGCCGCGCCGCCTTCCGAAACGAAATGAGCCAGGATCTTCAAGCCTTCCTCCGCAGCCGCTCCCATCTGGGTGAGCTGCGCTGGGGCCCGGGATTGGCCCTGAGCCTGGGCCTGCACCTGGCCCTGGGCGCAGCGTTCTTCTGGCCACGGGGCAGCGGGACGGACAAGGCCGAGGATGTGAAAGTCACCTGGGTGAACCTCCCCGCGGCTCAGGCCGGAGCCTCCGGCGGGTCCGAGGCCATGGAAGTCGGCAAGTCCGGTGAGCGCCTTCGCCGCGTGGAGGAGGTTGCCCCGGTGCGGGACACTTCGCCCTCGGCCACGGCCCCAGATCCCTTCGCCCTCAAGACCACCAAGGCCGCCGCCAAGGGCGACAACAAGGATGCCGCCAGCCAGGGCACCGGCACCACCGCCGCCAAGGGCAAGACCGCGGCAACCAACCCCGTGGCCGGGGCCGTGGGCACGGGCAATGGCGCCGCCTTCGGCGCAGGCAGCGGCATTCCGGGCCTCAATCCCACCTCCGGCGTTCAGGGCGGACTGGGCCTCGTGGGAGGCGTGGATGGCGACTTCCCCTTCACCTGGTACCTGCAGCAGGTGCAGGCCCGCATCACCAGCAACTGGAACCGGGTGTCGAGCACCCAGGGCCGGGTGCAGATTTACTTCCGCATCGCCAAGGACGGCGGCCTCGACCGGGTGCGCGTGGAGATCCCCAGCGGCAACGCCGCCATGGATGAAAGCGCCCGCATGGCCGTGCTGCGCTCCGCCCCCCTGCAACGCCTTCCGGAAGGTTTCGAAGGACAATACCTGGGCGTGCGCTTCTGGTTCACCTACCTGGGAAACTGACGGCCCGGGCCCCCAGTCAAGATCCCCGGCCAAGATCTTGATAGACTCCGACCATGCCCGTCCCCTTTGTCCTGGCCCCTCTGCTTTGCCTCGCCCAGGCTCCCGCACCGTGCGCCATGACCCTGGAGCCTCGGGAAGTGCGCCCCGGTGAATCCGTCCTGCTGACCTGGGACTGCCCCCAGGTGCCCCAGGTGCGTTTGGAGCCTGGCGGCATGGTGCTGCCGGGCCATTTCCAGGTGACCTTGAGGCCCGCCTACACCACCACCTACCGCGTGTTCGATGCGCGGCCGGGCGGCCTGGAACTGGGCCACGCGGAAGTGCGCATCACGCCAGGGCTGGCCCTGGGTGATCCCGCCCGCATCTGCGCGTTCGACGCCAGCGCCAAGGCCGTGCTGCCTGGCGATCCGGTGGTGCTGCGTTGGGAATGTGCGGGGAGCGCGAAGGTGCGTCTGGAGCCCGGTGGCCTGGAGCTGGACGGCAAGAGCGAGGTCACGGTCACGCCCCTGGAGAGCACCCGCTACACCATCACCGCCAATAACGCTGCCGGCGGACAGAGCCGGACGGTGGAAGTCGCCGTGCTGGGCCGCGTGGCCCCTGCCGCACCTCCAGCCACGGGGATCGCCGCAGGTATTGCATCGGTCTGCACCTTCGAGGCCAGCCGCACCCTTGTGAAGCCCGGCGAACAGGTGGATCTGAAATGGATCTGCCAGGGCGACGCCAAGGTGCGCCTGGAGCCCGGCGGCCTTGAACTGGATGGCCGCTCCAGCATCGCTGTGGTACCCGACAAGACCACCGTCTATACCCTGAGCGTGAGCAACCTCATGGGCGGCTCCTCGCGCAGCGTGGAAGTGCGCGTGGAAGAGCCCCGCCGCGTACTCACCGAGAAGGACCTGGAGAACCCCGAGGAGGCCGCCAAGCCCCTGGACCAGATGGATCTGGCCGAGGCGTTCCACTGGGGCGAAACCCGGCGGAGCGCCGCCCCTCATGGGTCCTGGACCATTCGGATGGTCGTGTCGGGGCGCACCGAAGGGCTGAAACAGGTGGCCCGCATCGCCGGGCCGAAGGTTCAGGAAATCCTCATCCTGCCCTATTTCCGGCGCGACGGCCTCCGCATCTGGCAGGCCTGCTATGGCACCTTTGGCAGCCGCACTGAGGCGCTCAACGCCTGGTTCAAAGCCCCGAAGACCCTGCGTCAGGCCTTCGGGGATGCTCTGCCCCAGCCGCTTCCCAAGAGCGCCGCGGCGACTTCACCTAGCCCCGAGTGACCTCAAGGGTGAAAGGCTCGCCCACCATGTTGGCGTCCTGCGTGTCCACGATGAAGTAGACGGTACGGGCCTCTGGATTCGGGTTCTTGTAGGTGGCCTGCGGCTCGCCAAGGTAGATGCGGTTCTGCAGGAGCCCGGGCTCGTCCCGGCCCCACTCATTCACACCCAGCACCCGAAACCAGGCCTTGCGACCTTCGACCACATGGGCCTTCACGGATCCACCGGCCGGCACTTCGATGGCATAGGCTCGCCACCCACTCATGTCGGGAATCTTGTCCTTCACGCGGACATTGCCCGCGGGAAGCTGCAGGGCCGGAATGGAGGGCCCGCTCCGCGCACCCCGCCGGAGGGCGCCGGTGATGCCGTGCTCAGCGCCCATGTCACGAGCCTTGGGCACCATGGGCCCCCGCGGTGCGGCGGGCAGGTCCTTGGCCTCGACGTCGGGGATGGGGGCATCCGGGGTCTGCAGAGCCACCAGGGGGATCATCAAGAACAGTGGGTTCATAGACACCTCCACCCCATGAGATGCGCCGAGGCGGACATCCGGTTGAATGGCGTCAGAGTTTTTTTAGGAGGTCTTCCGCCACCCGGCCGGCGGCGCCCGGATCGCCCAAGTGACCGCGCACCTCAGCCAGCTCCGCCCGGACCTTGCAGGCCACATCCGGGTCCAGCAGCCGACGAAGCTCTTGCCCAAGCCGTTCGGCCGAAACGTCATCCTGCAGCAGTTCGCGGGCCACCTCGCGGCCAGCCACCACATTGGCGAGGCCGAAGTGGGGAACCTTCACGATGCGGCGGGCCAGCTGGTAGGTGAGGGCGTTAAGGCGGTAGACGATGGCGAAGGGCGTGCCCAGCAGCGCCGTCTCCAGGGTGGCCGTTCCCGAGGCCACGAGCGCAGCGTTCGCATGGGCCCGTGCGGCGTAAGTGCGATCCTGCACCAGCAGGATGGGGGCATCGCCCAGATACGCCCGCACAAAGGCTGGGTCCAGCGTGGGGGCCACGGGCAGCACCCACTGCACCTCAGGCTGCTCCTGCCGCCAGCGCCGGGCCAGGTCGGCCATGGGCGGCAGCAACCGCTGGATCTCCCCTTTGCGGCTGCCCGGCAGCAGAGCCACCAGCGGCCGAAGGGGATCCAGGCCCGTCTCCGCAAAGAAAGCGGCGCGGTCACATTCAGGTTTCACCACCTCCACCAGGGGATGCCCCACGAACTGCGCGTCCACGGGATAGCCCCGGAACAACTCCGGCTCGAAATCGAACAGGCAGTAGAGGGTGTCCAGGGTGCGGCCCAAATCCGGGATGCGGCCTTTCTTCCAGGCCCACACCTGCGGGCAGACGTATTGGTGCAGCTTCACCGAGGGCATCTGCTTGCGCAGGGCCTTGGCCAGCCGCAAGTTGAATCCCGGATAGTCGATGAGCAGGGCGCCTGCGATGGCCTCTTCATGCGACGCCGCCAGAATCTGCTTGAAGAGCCGGTTCAGCCGCGGCAGATGCTTGATGACCTCGATGAACCCCACCACCGCGAGATCCTTCACATCCGCCAGCTTGCGATCCAGGTAGGGCGTCATGCGGGGGCCGCCGACGCCGATGATGCGCAGGTCCGGCCGTCGCCGTTTCAGCTCACGCAGCAACTCGGCGCCATGCAAATCTCCCGAATCCTCGCCCGCGATCACCAGAAGGGTTTGGGTCCGGCTCATGCCCGCCCCTGCCGTCGGTCCAACAAGGGGTCCTCGGACTGGAGGTGTCGGCCGAATACCACGCTGTCATCAGGCACCACGGGACGGCCCAGGGCCGTGGTGGGCATCTCCGCCGGGAAGAGCACCGTTGGGTGGGTGGCTTCCAGTAGGGCCGCCTTGGCTCGGAAATCCTGGGGGTGCTCCGCCTCGATCGCCATGTCCCAGCGATACCCCAGGGCCTGCAAGGACCGCAGATCGGATCCAGGTTCGCACTGGCCGCACCAGAGCCGGTCTGCCAGCGGCTCAGCATCACGGATGCCGGGATGCCAGCAAAAACCCACGGCATCGCCATGGGCCTGACGAAGGAGGTCCAGCACCGCCGCCTCGGCACCGCCTTCGAGCCGCAGCGCCAGCTTGACGCCCCTTCCCGAGGTGGCCTCCAGAAGGGTTTCCAGGGCCCTGAGAAGGCGGAACCCCGCTTCGCGGTTTTCAGGCTTTTGGACGGGGAGCACAAGGAAATCCGGGCCCAGGCCATGACGCAGAACCTCCAGCGCCTCTTCAACGGGAGCGAGACCGGGGAGGATCACCGCATGGATCTCCAACCCTTTGCGGGCGGCGGGGGCCCAACCATCGTGGAGGGAGCCATCCCAGCGGAGCATGAGGGGCGCCAGGGACTGCCACGGAACAGGATCGAAACAGGATGGAATCAGGGGCACGAACCGCATGGGTTTATCATGGAGCATCGGAGGCACCATGGGCCGCATTTTCACCCTGGATGAAGCGAGGGCCCTCATGCCCCAGGTGAAGGCCACCACGGAACCCGTCTACACCCTGGCAGCCAGCCTGGCGGAGGAATTGAGTCAGGCCGAAGAAGCCAACGACGATGACCGCGCCGAGGCTCTCCGGGAGCGCCTGCAGGTCCTGGTGCAAAGCTGGCAGCAGAGCATGCAGGATCTCGAGGCCGAAGTGAAGGGCCTCTGGCTGGTGGATTTCGATTCCGGTGATGGCTACTGGTGCTGGGCCTACCCCGAGGGCGAACTGGGGCACTGGCACAGTTACGAAGGCGGCTTCGGCTCTCGCGTGCCGGCCCATCAACGCCCGGGCGTGCAGGCCTAAATGCCCCGGGCAAAGGCACAGCCGTCCGACGAATCTCCTGAAAAGGATTTCCGCGCCCTCGTGCTGGCCGTGGTGCGACGGATTCCGAAGGGCAAGCTGGCCTCCTATGGCCAAGTGGCGGCCCTGGCGGGATTCCCGCGGCGGCCCCGCCAGGTGGGCATGGTGCTGTCGGGCCTGCCGGAGGGCACCAAGCTGCCCTGGCACCGGGTGGTCAACACCCGCGGCTACGTGCCCAGCCGTGGGCGCTGGTGGGGCGCTTTCGAACAGATCGGACGACTGCGTGACGAGGGCATCGACGTGGATGACCTGGGCAACCTTGATTTGGAGGCCCACCGCTGGAACCCCCGATAGGACCCGGATCGGCAATCCACCGTCGTGCCGCCTCAGGCTTCGGCCAGGGGGTCCAACTTCAGAACCACCATGCTTCCCAGACGAATCGAGGAGAGCAGGAAGGGCCGTTCCGAGGGCTCTGAGGTCCCTGCGCGGGAAAGGGTGACTGGCACCTCGAAGAAGGGCGCCCCTGTATCGCGGGTGATCTCCACGCAGCGCCGAATGGTGCAGCCCGAACAATGGATCTGTCGGCCGCAGCCCTCCTTCAACTGGGCGTACGGACAGAGAAGCACCGCTCCCAGCTTCAGGCCGGAAAGCTCCCCATCTCCCGCGCCAAGCATCTGAAGCGCGGATTGGTTGGCGAAGGTGGTGGTGATGTCCTGATTGACCAGCAGCACCGGCGTGTCCATCTCGTTGAGGTAGTGGTCCATCTGGATGGGGATTTCCTGGAACAGCTTCCGTGCACAGGCCTGGCAGATGCCGTGCGTGACTCCCCCGAAGGACTCGGGATCCTCCTCAAGATAGATGTTCGTCTTGCACCAGGAACACACGTGGGTCATGGGGTGCTCCCGGCTCAACAGGCCATGGGTTTGGCTTCGAGCCGGGCGATCACGCTGAAGATTTCTTTGAGCGAGAACGGCTTATGGATGAAACCCTGCAAGGCGTTCATCCCACTCCGGATCTCGCTTAGATCGGGGTCTGCCCCCGACATCACCACGATGCGCGAAAGCGGGAACTCACCTTCGATCTCCTGGATGGCCTCGAGCCCGGTCATCAGCGGCATGTCGATATCCATGAAGACCAGGCCGAGCGAAAGCCCGTGGCGCCTCACCATCTCCACCGCCTCGATCCCGTTGGAGGCTTCCAGGGAGGGGTGGCCGATCAGCCCCAGGTATTCAACCATGCACTGGCGGAGCATCTGATCGTCCTCGACGACCAGAATCGTGGCGGCGTGTGTTTCTCTTTGGCCCATGCATTCCTCCCGTGTTGGGGTGTGCGGCTGCAGCTGACAAGCCATCCGGATTCTCACTGTCGCGCTCCCGACCGCCTCAGCCGCAACCTCCGCAAGGCCGGGCGGCTCCACCGCCCAGGACACCCGGATCGAAGACTCCTGGCCGGCCTCCTCACGGGGCAGGGATGCGGCCAGGGCCTCTTCGATGGAGGCCAATCCCTTGCGGTCCAGAGCGCAGGTCCAGTCAATGGAGATGCCGTGCTCCGGAACGGCCGTGGGCCCTTCCCCCCTCGTTTCCCAAGCGGGTTCCGGCGACACCAGGTTCACACGCAGGCAGGGATTCGAGCGCAGGAGGCCCAGGTTCGCCGAAAAGCAATCCAGGGTGGATTCGAGCACGCGGTGCAGGTTCGGATCTCTCTGCGGAATGAGTGGCAGAAAAGGCGCGGGTTCAAACTGAATGGGCCGCGTGGCGAAGTCAGCTGCATTGCGGATGTGGATCAGTTCCGCAACCGCCTCATTCACATGCACCCACGCCACCTGCCGTCCCCTGGAGCCGCGTTTCCCGCCCTTCGGGGCCCTCGGCCGCTGGCCCAACCCAGCTGGGAAAGGCGAAACATTGAGGGTCACTCCTCCCTTGGATCGGGTTTCAAAGTCGCTGGATGGATAAACCTCATTTTTTGGATCATTGACCGCGGCAGGCCATTCCATAAACAGGTCAATAATCGATACACCTAGGGCCTTGCAGATGGCCTCTAGCGTGTCAACACGGGGAGAAACAGCAGCCATCTCAATACGATAGATGGTGGCCCGGTTCACCCCCGCAAGCAATGACAGCTTATCAAGCGAAATTCGCTGTTGCTGGCGTATCGATCTTAATTTTTCGTGAAACATAAGTGCTCAAATGTATTCCGGATTTTCAGGCTTTTCAAGCGTTGCAAATATGTCTATAAATAATGAAAATATTAATGTTTTAACAATATTTTCACCCGATCAAACTTACACTTTCTTACACACTCGATTGATAAATTACGCACATCGGTTGAAAATGAAACGGTTAGAACTGATCTTGTAATTTATTGAAGTCACTGTTTCCGATAAGTGGAAAATGAGATCAGTTCTTCAGACCTGAATCTGCAGCCTGCTCTCCAGGCCAGGAAGGGACGTTTTCCCTGGGCGCATGGAGGTGTGGGCACGCCCCCACCTCCCCACTCCGGGTACACTGGTTCGCGGAGGGCCCCATGAAGGTGCGTGTGTCGGTGCAGTTGAAGCCCGGGATCCTGGATCCCCAGGGTAAGGCGGTGGAACATGGCCTCCACGATTTCGGATTTGCCGTGGACCACGTCCGCATCGGGCGCCTCATTGAGATGGACGTACCGGGCACCGATCCGGCCGAAGTGAAGGCCAAGGCCCTGGCCATGTGCGAGAAGCTGCTGGTCAATCCCGTGATGGAGAAGGCCTCCATCGAGGTGGTGTGATGCGGGTGGCTGTGCCGGTCTTCCCCGGCTCCAACTGCGACCATGACGCCCTGCATGCCTGCGGCACGGTGATGGGCTGGGAGGCGATTCCCGTCTGGCATCAGGAAGCGCGGCTGCCTGAGAACACCGAACTGGTCGTCGTGCCCGGCGGTTTCAGCTACGGCGACTACCTGCGCTGCGGCGCCATCGCGGCCCTGGCGCCCATCATGGCCGACGTGAAGCGCCATGCCGAAAATGGCGGCCTGGTGCTGGGGGTCTGCAATGGCTTCCAGATCCTCTGCGAAGCCCAGCTGCTGCCCGGCGCCCTGCTGCGCAATGAATCCCTGCGCTTCATCCACAAGGACGTGCATCTGCGCGTCGAGCGGGCCGACCTGCCCTTCACCCGCGCCATGAAACCCGGCGCCGTGTTTCAGGTGCCCATCGCCCATGCCGAGGGCAATTTCACCATTGACCCGGCTGACTTGGCCGATCTGGAAGCCCGGGGCGGCGTCGCCTTCCGCTACTGTTCACCGGCGGGCGAACTCGGCGAAGCCCATGTGCCCAACGGCGCCATGAACGGCATCGCGGGCATCGTGAATATCCGGGGCAACGTGCTGGGGATGATGCCCCACCCCGAGCGGGCCGTGGACCCCAAACTGGGCCCCACGGGCGGTCTGGGCGTATTTCAGAGTCTTGCCGAAACCTTCGCCACGGTCTGACCAGTATCACAAAGAAACGAGGGTGTGAAAATTTCATGCCCTGGGGATGATTTTTCCTGCCATTCTTCCGGAACGCCTCGGTAGGCATCTCTGTTTCTTCCTGAGCCATGAGCGATTCTGAAACCAAAAACCTCCTAACCTACACCAGCGGACCGCTCCGCTTAGCCGTGCTGAAGCGCGACCCCGTCCCCAGCAAACTGCTGCCTGCCCGGGACGCCTGGACGCTGCTGCAGCCCACCCACGCCGTTCGCGTGTGCACGGGCGAAGACCGCGAAGAGGGCGTCATCCGCTCCGGCGATCTGGCCCTGTTGCTGCCGGGCTTCGGCCACACCCTGAAGCGGCATCACGCCAACACGCCCTTCGGGTTCACCGCGCTGTTCATGGAAGGCCCATTCCCGGAGCCGCTGCTCTCCTCGCTGCAGCACCCGCCCCGCAAGTGGCAGGAATCCAGCTTCGCCGTGCTGCGCAGCCTCAGCCTCAAGCAGCTCTTCAGCATCTTCAGCCAGGAGCTGGCGAACCCTGATGGTGTGCAGCTCATGACCCGTGAGCTGTTCCTCATCCTGCTGGGCGCGGAGCTGTCCCGCCTCACCGAGAAGGAAGACCGCGGTCGCTTCCCCTACCGCCTGAACCGCTCCACCCTGCAGCTGGTGCTGGATCACATGGAAGTGCACCTGGGCGCCAAGAACAGCGTGCCCGAGCTGGCCACCATGGCCCGCTGTACGCCCGACCACTTCATCCGCCTCTTCCGCGAGGCCACCAGCACCACGCCCCACCAGTACCTCATCGAGCGGCGCCTGCAGCGCGCCGTCACGCTGCTGGCCAACGGTGAGCGGCCCAGCGATGTGGCGAAGATCCTCGGCTTCTACGATGCGAGCGCCTTCACCCGCGCCTTCAAGCGCCGCTTCGGCGTGCCCCCCAGCGAGTACGCGCAGGAAGCCTACGACCGGCAGTTCCCCAAGAAATCCTGACGGACGCACCGCATGAAAAAGCAAAAGCCCGGCTGAGCCGGGCTTTTGCTTTAAGGTTCGGAGATCTTACTCGGCCACCTTCTTCGTCACTTCCTTGGCCTTGGTGGCGCCCTTGTCGGTGCCCTTCTTGGTCTTCCCCTTGGCCTTGTCCGAACCGGCCTTGGCAGAACCCTCGCCCTTGGCGGTGGCAGCCTTCACCTTCTCCCCAGCCACGGGGACACCACCCGCCTTGGCATCGATCTTGGTTTTGGCCTCAGAGGCCTTCTGGTCGGCCTTGGCCTTGCCTTGGTCGGCCTTGGCATCAGCCTTAGCCTTGCCAGCATCCACCGCGGCGTCGGCCTTGGCCTTCAGTTCCTCCTTGGTGGGGATCTGGGCGGAAAGCGCCAGGGAAGCGCTGATCAGGAGCGGAACGAACAGCTTCATGGAATCCTCCGGAAGGGTGGGATGGTGGCGGTCAGGGCTTGCAGACTTTGCAGGCCTTGTAGCCAGCCTTGTCGGCCTCGGCCGCCGAGGCGAAAGACGTCTTGTTGGCGTCCTTGATCTTGGCCGCGGCCTTGCAGTCGGCGCGGTGGTAGATCTTGGAATCCTTGTTGGCCAGGATGGCGCCGGTGGCCTTGGCCGGTGCCGGGGCAGGCTTGGCGGCCTGAGCTGGAGCGGGCTTGGCCGCGGGAGCGGGCGTGGGCTTGGCCTGGGCCATGGCCTGGACGGATGAGGCTGCCAACAGCAGGGAAAGCAGGGCTCGGTTCATGAATTCTCCTGTGGGGAATGGCCAGGGTGAGAGGTCAGCCTGGTCCTGTCAACGGGAGGCCGTGGTGGCGAACCTTGGGCCCCGGCGGGCGTGTGTGGCCTGCTCAAAGGCATGGGCCAACTTCAGCAACAGGCCCTCCTGCCAGGGCCCCGCAACGAAGGAAAGGCCCACGGGCAGACCAAAGGCAAAACCCGCGGGCACGGTGATGTGGGGACATCCGCCCACGGCCGCTGGCGTGGAAAAACTGAACCCAGAGCTGTCGCCGTTCACGTGGTCGATGAGCCAGGCCGGCGTCCCCGTGGGCCCTACGAGGGCCTGGAGGTTCTCCTTGGCCAGCAGCTGGACGATGTCTCGGCGGGCCTGGGCACAGGTATCCAAGGCCTTGAGGTAGGCGGGATCCGATAGCGGTCCCTTGGCCTGGGCCTGCTTCAACAGCTCCTGGCCGAAGAAGGGCAGTTCCTCCTGCGCCCGGGCCTCGTTGAAGGCCATGAGGCTATCCATGTCCTTCACGGCGCCGCCCCGTCCAGCCAGGTAGGCGTTGAGATCCGCCTTGAACTCGTAGAGCAGCACCTCGAATTCTGCCTCCTCGTAGGCACTGGCTTTCAGCTCCACCTCCACCAGCGTGGCGCCCTGCGCCTTCAGCGAATCCAAGGCTGGCTGGATGACCGCATCCACATGGGCATGGACACCCAGGAGGTTCTTCACCACGCCGAGGCGGGCACCCTTGAGGCCATCCTTCGTGAGAAAGCGGGTGTAGTCCGACTCCCGCCGCGCAGCGGCCTCAAGGGTGGCGGCATCCTTGGCATCGCTGCCCGCCAAGGCCCCCAGCAGAAGTGCAGCATCACGCACCGTGCGGGTCATGGGCCCGGCCGTATCCTGCGTGTGCGAGATGGGGATGATGCCGCTGCGGCTCAGCAGGCCCAGCGTGGGTTTCAGGCCCACCAGGCCGTTGGCACTGGCCGGACTCACGATGGAGCCATCCGTCTCTGTGCCCACAGCCACGGCGCAAAAACTGGCAGCGGCGGCAGCACCTGAGCCCGAGCTGGATCCGCTGGGGCTCCGGTCCAGGGCGTAGGGGTTCCGCGTCTGCCCGCCCCGGCCGCTCCAGCCGCTGCTGCTGCGGGTGGAGCGCAGGTTGGCCCACTCGCTGAGGTTGGTCTTGCCCAGGATGACCGCGCCTGCCTCCCGCAGCCTTTTCACGATGAACGCATCCTCCTTCGGCGCGGGGGCATCCACCAGAGCCAGGGAGCCTGCCGTGGTTTTCATCCGGTCAGCGGTATCGATGTTGTCCTTGATGAGCACGGGAATGCCATGCAGCGGCCCCCTCACCTTGCCCGCCTTCCGTTCTGCATCCAGCGCGCGGGCGATGGCTGCCGCCTCTGGATTCAATTCGATCACGGCGTTCACCTTCGGCCCAGCTTGATCAAAGGCCCGGATCCGGGCCCGGTAACGACGTACCAATTCTGCTGATGTCCACTGCCCGGCGGCCATGCCGGCTTGGAGCTGCGCCACCGTGGCTTCTTCCAGCACCAGGCCCGAGGCCATTGGCAGCGCCTTGCCATCCCCACCCAGGAGCGCCATGGCCCCCGTGGCCAATCCTGCGCCCAGAAAGGCTCGGCGATCGAGCGTCAGGAAGGCGTCTTGGTTCGGCATCGAGGGCCCCGGGGATTTGGAAGGATCATACCAATGACGGACCATCCGCCGATGCCCAGAGCCTGTTCGCCGATCCAAGCGCGCCAGCGGCGGTGGCGGCGCGGATCCTTGGTCAGGAGGCTTCCATGGCCGCGTTCCTGCTCTGGCTCATCCTGCTGGTGATCTGCTGGCCCCTGGCCATCCTGTTCCTCATCCTCTATCCGTTGATCTGGCTCCTGCTCCTGCCGTTCCGCATCCTCGGTTTCGCCGTGGAGGGCGCTTTCGGGTTGGTACGCGGGCTTTTCCTGCTGCCCAGCCGATTGCTCCGTTAAACGGGCCTAGCGATACTCCCAGAGTTCCTCGATCCTCCGTGCGAGCTTCGCGTCCCAGGCCTTCTGCTGGGCACGGTCGTACATGTGGCGCGTTTCGGCGTCGTAGGCCTTCTCCAGCTTCAGCACCTGGTCCAGGGTTTCCCCGAACAGGCGGGAGGCCTCGGCACGGTAGTTGGAGGTGAAGGAAAAGGCCTCGGCAGCCTTCTTGAACTCAAGGGCGCAGATGACGCCCAGGCTGTAATGGCCCTGCTCATGGTTCAGCAGTTCGGCCAACTGGCTCTCCCGCGGCGTGCCCCGTTTCACCCAGGAGCGTTCTCCCAGGCGGTTCGACACGTGGAAGCGGATCCGCAATCCCGTCGCCGTGCGCTGGGGGGGATCGAAGGTGTAGCGCACCGACCAATAGGTGTAGGCGTCGTAGGGGCTGGCGGCATCCGGGGTGCCTTTGAAGTCCTCCCACACCAGCCGACGGTTCTCGATGGATTGGGCGTGGAGCGTGGGGCCAATCCCGATCAGAACGGCCACAAGGCCTGCGAAACGGTAATCCATGTTCAGCACCACCGTCGGACTCGATGACAGTAGGCCAAGTAGGCCTCGCCAAACTGGGTTCGCAACCGGACCTCTTCGCGGGCGATGACCAAGCGATCCAACAGTCCTGCAAGGACCGGCACCAGCATCAACAGCCAGGCGGAATCCAGCAGGAGCCCGAATCCGGCGAGCAGACTGACAAGGCTTACATACAGAGGGTTGCGAGTGAACTGGAAGGGCCCCGATGTAAGCAGCGCCGAAGCGACACCATGGGGCTTCAACGTGGTGTGATGGCGCCTGAACGTGAGGATCGCCCAACCAGCCTGTCCTGCCGCGGCCATCCACAGCAGCAGCCAAAGGCTGAGCCTGAGCCCTTCCCCGAGATGGGTGGGGAGGGCCTTCAGGAACCCCAATCCCCACCCCGCCAGGAGGCACCCCAGGAATAGCAGCGGCGGTGGCAGCGTTTTCCCGGTGGGATTCAATGGAGGCCTCCTGGTGCGGGTGCCTGTTTGGCCAGCTGAATTCAGCTCAGGGCCGCTTCCAGTGCGTTGGCATGGAGGGCCTTCAGCTCGGCGGCGTCGGCATCCACCAGGGGCTGGCCGTCCACGGCCACGGTGATGCGGCTGCCACCCGAGGTGCCGATCTTGGCGAAGGGCACGCGGTGGGTGGCACAGAGCGTGGCAAGGCTGGCCTCGCCCTCGGGGCTCACGCTCACCACAATGCGACCCACGGATTCCCCGAAGAGCAGGCTGTCCAGGCGCAGGGCGCCCTTGTGGAGCAGGAGCTGGCAGCCCATGTTCCCGCCGAACGCGCTCTCCAGCGCCGCGGTCAGCAGGCCGCCCTCGCTGGTGTCGTGGGCGCTGCGGATGAGGCCCAGGCGGATGCCTTCGCGCACGCAGGCCTGCAGGCGCAGTTCCTCGTCCAGGCGCAGCTCCGGGCAGGCGCCCTGGGTCTTGCCCGTGCGCAGGCGCAGGTATTCACTGCCGCCCAGTTCGTCCCGGGTTTCGCCCAGGAGGAAGATGCCATCGTGGGCGGCGCGGAAGCCCGAGCCGCAGATGCGGTTGCCCACCTTGGCCAGGGCCGTGGCATCGGGCGCCGCCACATCCACCGGACCGGCGCAGTCCTCCACCAGGCCCACCGCCGCGATCATGGGCGTGGGGAAGATGCTCTGGCCTTCGGTGTCGTTGTAGAGGCTCACATTGCCGCTGACGATGGGCACGTCCAGGGCCAGGCAGGCCTGGCGGATGCCCAGGCAGCCCTGCTCGAAGGTCCACATGTTCTCAGGCTTCTCAGGGTTCCCATAGTTGAGGCAATCCGTGAGGCCGATGGGCTCGGCGCCCACGCAGGCCAGGTTGCGGCAGGCCTCGGCCACGGCGTGGGCCGCGCCCCAGAAGGGATCCAGGTAGCAGAAGCGGCTGTTGCAGTCGCTGCTCATGGCCACGGCCTTGTTCGTATCCTGGCCCGCCTCGTCCTTCACGCGGATGATGCCAGCATCGCCGCGGCCCATGCCGAGCAGCGTGTTGCTGCGCACGGTGCCGTCGTACTGCTCGAAGATCCAGCGCTTGCTGGCCACGGTGGGCGCGGCGAGGATCTGGCGCAGGGTCTTCTCCACGTCGCCGGGCTTCAGGTCCCCCGGCAGGGGCTCGGCGGCCATGGCATCCAGGTAGGCGGGCCGCTGGCGGGGCCGGTCGTACTTGGGGGCCGCGTCCACCAGGGGCTGGATGGGCAGGTTGATGACGGGCTCGCCGTGCCAGCTGCCGATGAAGCGGCCGCTGTCGGTCACCTCGCCCACCACGCAGGCGTCCAGGCCCCACTTGTGGAGCACCTCGATGATCTTGGGCTCGCAGCCGGGCCGGGCCACCAGCAGCATGCGCTCCTGGCTCTCGCTGAGCATGAGCTCGAAGGGCGTCATGCCCTCTTCCCGCATGGGCACCTGGTCCAGGCGGATCTCCAGGCCCGTGCCGGCGCGGCTCGCCATCTCGAAGCTGCTGGAGGTGAGGCCCGCGGCGCCCATGTCCTGGATGCCGATCACCCAATCGGTCTTGAAGATTTCCAAGCAGGCTTCCAGCAGCAGCTTCTCGGTGAAGGGATCGCCCACCTGCACCGTGGGGCGCTTCTCCTCGCTGCCCTCGCCGAATTCCGCCGAGGCCATGCTGGCACCGTGGATGCCGTCGCGGCCCGTCTTGGAGCCGATGTACATCACCTTGTTGCCCACGCCGGAGGCGAAGCCCTTGAAGACCTTGTCCGCCCGCAGCACGCCCAGGGTGAAGGCGTTCACCAGGATGTTGCCGTTGTAGCTGCCGTCAAAGGCCACGTCCCCACCCAGCATGGGGATGCCCATGCAGTTGCCGTAGCCCGAAATGCCTGCGGAGACGCCCTTCACCAGGCTCTTCATGCGCGGCGCGTCCAGATCTCCGAAACGCAGGCTGTTGAGGTTGGCCAGGGGCCGGGCGCCCATGGTGAACACGTCGCGCAGGATGCCGCCCACGCCCGTGGCCGCGCCCTGGTAGGGCTCGATGTAGCTGGGATGATTGTGGCTTTCCATCTTGAAGCAGACGGCCCAGCCATCGCCGATGTCCACCACACCAGCGTTCTCGCCGGGGCCTTCAATCACTCGGGGGCCTTCCGTGGGCAAGTTCTTCAGGTGGATGCGGCTGGATTTGTACGAGCAGTGCTCACTCCACATGGCGCTGAACACACCCAGTTCCGGATAGGTGGGCAGGCGACCGTCCAGGAGGCGCAGGATGACCTGCCACTCGTCCTTGGACAGGCCCAGCTCCAGGGCCAGGGATTCGGTGACAGCCGGTTCGTGGGCAGCGGACATGGAGGCTCCGGAAGCCTTGATTCTAGCGGCTCCGACGCTGCCGAACGAGGCTTGACATCCGCCAATCGCCTCCCGTGCTGAGGGCTAATCGCCTTCCGGCTCCTGCGGGGCCATGGGAGATTCGCCACCCTCGTAGGTACGCCGCAGCACCCCCTGGACGAGGCGCTGGAAGAAGACCCCCCGCTCGGGGTTGAAAATGATGGAAACCGTGGCCTTGAGCTCATTGCCCAATTCCAGGAGGGCGCCCCCCTCCAAGCCAGTCCCTAGCAGCAGCAGGGGGGCCCGCCCCTGGATGCATTCCACCATGGGCCGCAGGCGGCGCTTTTCATCCAGGCTCAGGCTGGGCACGTGGTATAGCACCAGGGCCGGTTTCAGGTTCAGGGCTTCCTTCAGGGCCGCCATGGTGGGGGGAATCCGGGTGAGGGGCTGAAGGCCCCCCAGCAGGTCCTGCAGAGTCGCTTCCAGGGCGCTTTCGGCGGAAACAAGCAGCAGACCCGAAGGGCGGCCCGTGGCGACACGGCCGATGGGCCCTGCGGGAGAGGCGGTGTCCACGCCGCGGCGGGAAATCCGGTCCAGATCCTCCTCCCGCTTCTCGAATACCCAGCGGGACAGCGGATTGAGAATCGACTCGTCCAGCTGAGGCCGGAACTCGACACCGAAGGTGCGACCGTGCACGTGGCGCAGTTTCACCCGCGTATTGATGCGGATCTGCTCGGTGAGGGGGATGGTCACGGCCATGTCCTGTCCCGGCTCCAATTCCCCTTCCATGAAATCCCGGGTGCTGTAGATCCTGCCCCCGGTGGTGCTGATGTCCACCAGGGTTCCCATCACCAGATCGAAATCCGGCGTGCTGAAGGTGACGGGCACCCGACCCACGCGGTCCACACGGTACGAGCCCCGGTGGTCCTCCTCGTGAAGCGCCATCGGCAGGGCCAAGCGCAACGTGCGCCGGCCATCGTGCATGCCGAAACCCTTCAGTTCCGTCGGAGCCTCCAGGAAGCTCACGCCGTGGGGGAAGCGCATCTTGAGGGCGGAGTTGCGCAGGCCATAGGTGGCATCCTCCCGCCCCATGGTGGCCACCACCTGCACTTCCGAGCCGTCCATCTTGATAAACGAGGATTCGAACCGGAGGTAGGGCGTCACCAGGATCATCAACTCGCGCCGCTCGCAAGCACGCTTGAAGATGTCCGCAATGGTGTCCGCGTTCCGGATCAGGGTTCCCGCCAAGCTGCCTCCAAGGGTTCTTGCTTCCATCATGAATTCCGTCCCTTACACTGGGAAGCTCTGCTTTTGACTGGCAAGCTCTGCTTTCGACTGGGAAGCTCTGTTTTCGGACCCCATGACCCCTCCCCGGACCCTACTCGCCTACAGCGCCCCCCGGAGCGGTTTCGGGGATGAGTGGATGACCTTCCTGCCCATCGGCCTGGGCTACCTGCAGGCCACGCTCAAATCGCGGGACCTGCCCTGCCGGGTGGCCAACCTGAGCGGCAAGGGGCGCAAAGAAGCCCTTGCCTACTTCAAGGCCCAGAACCCGGCCGTGTTGGGCATCTCCATGTTCACCTTCAACCGGAAGCGGTCCTGCGAGCTGCTGGCTTGGGCCCGGGAGGCCTGCCCCGGCGCCATCCTGCTGGCGGGCGGCCCCCATCCCACGCACCTGGCGGAAGAAGTCTTCGAGGACTGCCCGGCCCTGGATGCCATCGTGCAGGGCGAGGGCGAGACTGTGCTCCTGGGTGTCGTGGAGCGCCTGAAGACGGCGCCCGGCTCCGACCTATGGAAGCGCACGCCAGGCCTCATCCTCCGCGAGGGCCGCACCCTGCCCCAGGCACCGCTGGAGGATCTGGATGCGGTGGGCATCCCCGCCGAGCACCTGGAGGCGGACTTTCTCAACGACGTGGGCCAGCTGGCCTACCTGAGCTCCAGCCGCGGCTGCCCCGCCACCTGCAACTTCTGCAACACGCCCGAGTTCTGGGGCACCTCCATCCGCTTCCGCAGCGCCGAGTCCGTGCTGCGGGAGATGCGCCTGCTGCGCGAAGCCCACGGTCTCACCTACTTCAGCTTTCGCGACGACACCTTCACCGCCAACCGCGACCGGGTGCTCAAGCTCATGGACGGCATCCAGGGCAGCGGCCTACACCCCCTGTGGAACTGCCAGAGCCGCGTGAACCTGGTGGACGAGGACCGCCTGGTGGCCATGAAGCGCGCCGGCTGCGAGTTCATGCAGTTCGGCGTGGAGCACGGCAGCGAGCGGGTGCTGCAGCTGCTCGACAAGGGCACCAACCTGCGCCACGCCCGTCGCGCCTTGGAGCTGGTGCGCAAGGTGGGCATGAACCTGGGCATCTACCTCATCACGGGCATCCCCGGCGAGACCTGGGCCGATGTGGAGGAGACTGCTGGCTTCATCCGCGACACCCGCCCCAGCGACTGCCAAATCAGCCCCCTGGCGTTGTATCCCGGCACCCGCATGTTCGATCAGTACCGCGCCGAAGGCCGCATCCAGAAGGACTTCTACCGGGCCAGCGGCGATGCGGAGATCTTCGCCCGGGTGGACAGCCACACAGAGAAGGCCCTGCGCCACCTGGATCAGGCCGCCCAGCGCGCCAAAGCCAAATCCCGCTTTAGCGCCACGGAGTTCGCCCAGCAGAAGGCCTGGCTGGGCTTCTGCGCCGTCACCAACCTGCTCTGCGGCGAAGCCGCCGAAGAAGAGGGCCGCTGGACAGAGGCCGAGGCCGAGTACGCCGAAATCATCGCGAAGGAGCCCGCCAACCCCTGGGGCTTCCTGAAGCGGGCCCTGCTGCGGGAGAAGCTGGGCCAGGCCACCAAGGCCAAGGCTGATCTCACCGAGGTGCTCGCCCTCGCCCCCGGCAATCCCGAAGCCACGGAGCTGGCGACCCTCTGGGGGCTGAAGCAGACCAAAACACGAACGAAAAAACCCGCCCACGGCCCCACCGCCGAGATGAAGGGCGCCGAAGCCTACCTCAGTCGGCCGAAGATGTAGGTTCGGCCTCCAGGGCGCGTCTCCACTCCAGCAGCCCCATGACACAAAGCACCTGGTACACCACGTAGAGGGCGCTGGCCACGTAGAGCCCCTTGTAGATCAGCAGCCCCACGGAAAGACAGTTCGCCACGATCCACACGGGCCAGTTCTCGATCCACTTGCGGGTCATCATGAACTGGGCCACCAGGCTGAGGGCTGTGATGAGCGAATCCAGCACGGGCACCGTGCTGTTGGTGTAGCGGCGCAGCAGCCAAGTCAGGGTGGCCGTGAGGGCCGCCACGGCCAAGGCCAGCAGCAGCCCCGTCTGCGGCCGCACCCGGCTTACGGTGAGCGTCCTGTGATCGCGGCCCCCATGCAGCCAGTGCCACCACCCGTAGATGGAAATGGCGATGTAGAAGCCCTGCAGGCCTACGTCGGCGTAGAGGCCCGTCCGGTAGAACAGCACGATGAACACCAGGTTGTTGGCGATGCCCAGAGGCCAGTTCCAGATGCTCTGCCGCACCAGCAGGGCCACGCAGGCCGCACCGGTGATGAAGCCGAAGATCTCCATGAACGAAGGCATCAGTCCTCGTGCTTCAGGTTGGGGCTGCGCTCCAGGATGGTGAGCACCAGCCGCTCCAACTCATCCACCAGCAGGAAGCGGAGGGTGGGGTCCTTGCGCAGATTCACCGTGGCATCACCGCCCCCGCGCAGGACGAAGAAGGGCCCGGACCGCTCCAGGCGCGAGACCTGCTTCCAGAGCAGACGGCCGGCGCCGAACCGGCGGGCCAGGGGCGCGGGCAGCGCGCTGTGCTCCACCGACAGGCCCAGGTCGTCCACCAGCACCTGCGAGCCCTCCACCATCAGCACGCCGACCAGGGTACCCAGCAACAGGAAGCTCCCCAGCACCACGGCACCGAAGGCAGCCGTCACCGCCACCCAGAAGGACCAGGTGGGATCGCCGGCGGCCTCCGCCACCTTCAGCGAGGCCCGCAGCACGGGCAGCCGCTCCATGATCTGCGCCAGGGCCCGCACGCCCACCAGCCAGGAGCCCGCGAAGAGCAGCATGGCCATGGCGCGCTGGGCGAAGGAGGGCCGGAAAACGAGCGGCGAGCCAGCGGACATCAGGCCTGCATCTCGGCCACGATGGCCTCGGCCGCCGCCGCAGGATCGGCCGCATGGGTGATGGGGCGGCCCACCACCAGCCAGGTAGAGCCCTGCTTGAGGGCCTGGGCGGGCGTCATGACCCGGGCCTGATCCTGCGTCGCCGCGCCGGAGGGCCGGATGCCCGGTGTGAGGCGGTGGAAGCCTTCGCCGCAAGCCTCGCGGATGGTCGCGGCTTCCCAGGCCGAGCACACCACGCCGCCGCAGCCGGCCTGCTGGGCCAGCTTCGCATAGGCCAGGGCCAGCTCCTCGGGTGGAGCCGCATGGCCCAGGGCCGCCAGGGCCTCGCGATCCAGGCTGGTCAGCACCGTGACCGCCAGCAACTCTGTGCGACCACCCGCCGCCCGATGGGCCCGCACGGCCTCCACCGCCGCTTCCAACATGGCGGGACCGCCCTGGGCATGCACGTTGATCAGGCGGGGATCCAGCTTCAGCACCGCCTCCATGGCCCGGCGAACGGTGGTGGGGATGTCGTGGAGCTTCAGATCGAGGAACACGGGCACCTTCGTCTGCAGCTCTCGCACAAAGGCCGGGCCCTCGGCGCAGAACAACTCCAGGCCCACCTTCAGCATGCCCACCCGGCCCGACAGCCGCTCAGCCATGGCCAGGGCCTCCTTGGCCGTGGCCACGTCCAGGGCCACCACCAGGCGCTCCCTCGCCGTGAGGAGCGGGGGCGTGAGGGTCGAATGGGGTGCGGACAAGGGGACTCCCGTATGATGCGGAGGACCATTCTGCCATTAAGAGAGGTATTGATGCCCCTCCCCACCCTGCAAGCGCCTCCAGCCATCGTTACGCCCATCCCCGCCCCCGCAGGCCAGGAGGCCGAAAACGCCCTTCTGGAGGCCTTCGACTGGGAAAACGCCCTGCCCGCCCCCCCCAAGCTCAAGGGGGCCGCGGCCCTCTCCTACCGCTGGCTCCGGATCGCCGCCACCTTCGAGGTGGAGCGCGGCCTTCCTCCCGATCCGTTTGCGGGTGGCCCGGATCGGCAGGAGGCCGAGGCCCTGCGCCGCCTTATGAAGGCCCCCAAGGACCAGCTCGCCACCGCCCTGAAGACCCTGCCCCTGCGCCGTTCCGGCACGGCCTTGGCGCTGTGGCGCTGGGGTCGCCTCCAGGTGCGCCAAGGCGCCTTCGAAGCGCCCTTGCGTCGCCTCTGGGAGGATCGCCTCATCGCCGCAGGCCCAGCCCTCACCAGGGGCTACGGCCTGCGCCATGCTCTCTGCTGGGCCCTGGCCGAACAGGACGAGGCCCGGTTGGCCACCCTCCGGCCAGCCCCCGGAGCTGACTCCGAAAGCACCTTCAAGGATTTCCAGCGCCTCTTTGGGCTCATTGGCGGCCCCTCACCGGTCTTCCGGCTGTGGACCTTGCCCGGCCTGGACTACCAGGACCTCCGCCTGGATCAACTGGGCGCCTCCCGCATCTGGGTGTGTCCACCTCCCAAGGAGGCCCTGCCCGCCCTTTCACCGGATACGGCCTGGGTCATTCCCAGCGAGACCGGCTACCAGGATGCGGTGGATGCGAGCCTCAGCGCCCCTCTCATGGACGAAGGCAAAGCTCTGGCGCAGCGGCTTCAGGAAGCCGGACGCAACGGCCGCTTTGCCCCCAGCCGCGCAGCCTTTGAGAAGCTCGGCTTGCTCTGGTTCCCGATTCTCATCGTGCTGAACGGCAAGGGCGACATCCAATCCATTCGCATGGGGGATGCAGCGCCGCAGAAACCCTAGGTAAGACCAGTCCCTAGCCGATGCCGCAGCCCTGCATCCAGCCGGCCACGGCGCCCCACACCATCTGCGCCCAGTAGTGAAAACCGCGGCGGATGGGTTTGGGGTTGTAGCTGGCGTGAAGGCGATCCTTCAGCATGGGGTAGTTCCCGTCGGGATCCAGCACCGCCGCAGCCACCGGGGAATCGAATTCGTAGGTGATCCAGCGATCCTGACCATCCCAGACGAGCCGCTGCTCCTCGTGGTTCTCCAGACGCACCCACAGCGTGATGGGCACCCGGATGCCGCCACGCCTTTCCAATGTGATGGAGCCCACCCGGCCGGGTGCCGCAGGCTGCGGGGCGGCGAACACTGGGGGCTTGTCTGAATAGAGCCAGCCGCCCTGCAGGACATCCTGGCTTTTCACGCCGCGAATGACGTAGTCGAGCACCTCCGTCCCTTCCACGAAATCGCGCCAGAAGGCGCTGAGATCCCGGCCGGAGACCCGCTCGGCGACACGCCGGAAATCATTTCGGTTGAGGTGATGGAAAGCCAGCTCCTGCGCGTAGGCGCGCAGGACTTGCTCCATCACCGGCCGACCCAGCATGGCCTCCAATTGATTGAGCACCAGGGTGGGTTTGGCATAGGCGGTGATGAAATAGCCCTGCCCACTCAGGGTCTTGAAGCCGAACCGCGTGAGGGGGTCGCTGCTGGGCAGGGACCAGTAGCCGGCCCATTCGATGAAATCGGTCCCCACCTGGAAGCGCCGCCCGCTCATCACCGCGTGGTAGCTGCGCTCCATGGCCTTGTGCGTGAACCAGCTCGTGAAGCCCTCATCGAGCCAGGGTTCCTCGAACTCGTTGCTGGCCAGCATCCCGTAGAAATACTGGTGGCCGAATTCATGGAGGCTCACCAATTCCGGCTCCATGCGGAGCTGCAGCGGATCAAAGGCCACGGAGCTGGCTGTGATCAAGGTGGGATATTCCATGCCATCGGCGCCGGAGGCATCTTTCGGCGTGTCGATGACCGTGAGCGTGGGATACGGGTACTTGAAATACCACTCCTCGCTCCAGCGCAGGGCATTCTCCACGGCGCGGCGGTGCCGGGCGAAATTGCCGCGATTCGCCCCATCGATGTAGTAGAACACCTGCACCCCGCGGTACTCATACATGGCCGGCTTGCGCCAGCTTTCGCTGGGCATCACGGCCCAGGCGAAATCGTGCACATCCTCTGCGTGCAACCGCCAAATCACGTTCAGGGGCCGCTTGGGGTCCTGCTCAATTTCGGTCACGAAGTTGGTCTGGGTCCCCGTGTGGGCCAGCCCCAGGGCATTGGGCAGGGAGAGGGCCACATCATAAACGCCGAAATCGGCGAAGAATTCCGTGTTGGCGTGGTAGGCGTGGCAATTCCAATGATCGCCCTGGTATACCCCTACCTTCGGGAACCACTGCCCCGACATCAGGAAAGTGTCCGACCAGCCACTGCGGGCGAACACCCTCGGATAGCGGTTCTCCCAGACGATGTCCAGGTGGATGGTCTCGCCAGGCACCACGGCGCGGGGCAGCTTCAACCAGCGCACAGTCTCGTCTTCGCCATCGTGCCCATCCAAATCCTTGCCATCCAGGCGAACGCTCAGCAGACGGCAATACCCCCACGAAGCGGCCTCTTCCTGACGATCCTGGTGGTCCCTGCGCAGGCGCCCACCGCTTTCCTTCACGAACAGACTCTGAGGCCCCTTGAAGGCATTGAGATAGAGATGCAGCGGCAGTTCCTGAGTGGGGGCCGTGCCCGTGTTGCGCCAACTGAGGGTCTCGCGCCCCTCCAACGTCTTGTGCTCGAAATCCAGCGCCGCCTCGATGCGGTAGTTGGCGATCCGCGGCGAACGGGGCTTCTCGAACCACTTCTCCGTGGTCCAGGTCCGCGGCCCCGCCACCAGTCCCACCGTGGCCAACATCACCAGCAGAGCCATCCAGCGGCGTCCCATCGAATCTCCCGAGCGTCCGTCGAGCATACCAAGTCCCCGCGGACATGCGCCCTTGCCGTTCCCCCAATCCCTGCTACACTCAAATCCCTACCGCGGGGTGGAGCAGTCCGGTAGCTCGTTGGGCTCATAACCCAAAGGTCGTAGGTTCAAATCCTACCCCCGCTACCAACAAGAAGACCCAGGAAACCTAATGGTGACCTGGGTCTTCGAGCATTCGGTCGATAAACACTCGGTTTTAATTTTTCCCCCTCTTTTCCCCGTATTTACCCCTGTGACCCACAAAAACCAAGGCTCAGGTAACAAGGGTGGTAACAGAAATCAGCCTCAATCTTCCTCCGGAGCATTAAGCGGAGACACACGAAGAGTGGTCCAGTTCACCTTGTATCCCTTCTTTCGAAGGTATTCCTCCTGAAGAGCCTTCGACTCTGCAGGGCTAGCGGTTTTCAGCGCCCGTCGAAGTTCGCGTTGCGCATCGGCGTCCTGCACCTTCTTGTCGTCCTGAGCTTTGCTCGCGAGCTGCTGCTCAAGCTGGAGGTGCTGAACCACTCTGGCCTTGCCGACAATCCAGGCATTCCGTCCGCCATCAAGGCCGAGTTGCTGGAACCACCCTGTTTTATAGCCGACGGCGTTCGTGAACGCCTGGTCGTAGACGTCCTGAAGGGGTCGGTCGCAGCCCACGGGTGCTGTTACGAGTCCGTCATTGATGAGAAGTCCCGCAACGGTCAATCGCGTTGAGGGCCTCCAACCATCGCTGACACGGCGCACGACCCAGAGGTCGGCGTAACCACTGTCGATATCCGGATCGTTCGTGAGGGCTACCTCCCAGGAACTGGCGCAGAACCGATCCAACGAGGCCTGGGCCATCGCCTGCGCCTGGGCGAACGGCGGCTGCGACACGGGCAAGGCCACCCGAAAGCGTGCGGGCTGGTTTGGGGCGTCGGCAAGCCCAACCACGAGGCCAGGGTAGGACCCGGCGACGTAGTAGCGCTGGGCGGAAAGGGCCATCGTGGCAACAGAGAGGATGAGGAGGAGAATGGATCGCACGTCTAGCCTTTCCGCCGCGTGGCGCGGCTCTTGGTGTCGCGGTTGCCGAAATAGTCGATTTCGTCGGGTGGCCAAGAAACAACGGGCGCGGTAGACCCCAGCCGTTCGTTCTTCCACGCCTCGAAGCGCTTCAACTCAGCCTCTACAGTAAGTCCGCGCCGAGGAGCGCGATCACTCACCGGGGTTCGGGACGTCCGAGTCACAAGAGCACCTCCGTTTTAGTGGTGAAGCGCTCCCGGAAGGTTGGCTGGGCAAGCGCCAGGCGGAGCGCCTCCTCAACGAGGAGGCCCAACGCCACTTTCGTGTCGAGCTGAAGCACACGAAGTTCTCGCGCAACGTCGGCGGCAACGCGGCAGTTGATGCGCTCCGCGCCAAGGGCATGGGCGCGAGGCCTGCCCCCGACTACCTTCGCAGACGGGGCCTTAGCCTCCGCCTGATTGAGGTGTTTCGGGCGCGCCTTGGCGCCGCCCTGGAGCCAGGCTTTCGGGTCGGTGCTCACAAAACCTCCTGCACAACGGGAGCCGGGATGCCGAGGCCGAGGATTTCCACAACACGGAGCATCGCCTCGCGGACCTCCACCCCAGCGGCGTTGGGTTGTTGGCACGCGGCAACACCGCGGCCAAAAGCATCGACCAGGCCCTGGCGCTCCTGGACGAGCCCCGCGAAAAAGATGCCCTCCTCTGGGCTGGCTGCGGCTTCCACAGCCGCTGCCCAGCTCCGCCACCAGCCAGTGTTGGCACGGTAGTTTGTTCCGAGGATCGCCACGCGCAACTCAGGGTTTGCATTTGCCTTCGCGGCGCGAACCAGGTCCAGAGTTCGCCCGAGGCCGCGCAGGTCCTGTGGGCTGGGGCCAACGGGCACCAGAATTCCCGCCGAATAGGCTAAGGCAGTGCGGGTCTCCTCTCCCTCCCAAGGAGGACAGTCGGCTATGTAGGTTTGTTTGCCCTTGGCCGCCTGTTCGAGCAGGCCGAGGTCGGCCGGGTAGAGGCTGCGGCAGGGAAGGGTCGCCAGTTCGGCCCAAGCCCCGAAATCGCCGTTCTCCGGGTTCAAGTCCAGACCCTTGGCGAGGAGGCCAAACTCCGCCAGGAGTGCGGCCAGCTCCTTGGAGTAGGTGGTTTTCCCAGAGCCACCCTTGAGGTTGATGAGACTGATGAGCATGTGTCCTCCCGCTTCCGTCATCGGCATTCTATCGCTGTTCTAAAGTTCTAAAGTTCTAAACATAAAACCTTCGATAATTTTTTACGCCCGATGTTTTGGCGTCGCAAACAGCAAAACGCCAAAACGCCTCCACCCCGAAACCATCATCGGACAGTCTTGATTCGCATGGTGTTATAGTATTTATGAGTTCAAGCGCCTCATAGTTCTGGTGTTCTGGGTTTCTGAGGTTCAAAACGACGAAACATGGAAAGTTTCGATGTTTCAATCGTAATGTTTAAATCATCAAAGGCCGATAGATTTATTAGAAGGAGATCACATGAAACCCCTTATCCTTGGCCTCGCGCTCGCGCTGACAGCACTCAATGCCCAGGCAAGCGACTACCCGCGGACCCTCCCGCGGGAGTACTACCTTGAGACCGCCAAGCGTGGCACCAACAAGAATTGCTATTTCTGGGTGGCCCCAGGCTTCGACCGCTCTCGTGGCATCACCTGGAGTGGCGAGGTTGAATGGGCCGCCAAGGAGCGTTCGGTCGAGTTCCTCAAGACCCTAAAGCAGGGCCTGAAAGACATCACCACCGCACATGGCGCCTATAGCCTCAAGGTGGCCGTGGTGCTCGTGGAGACCGATTTCTGGGCCACCGGAGACGCCCGAATTGAGGTCGAGATCCGCGACGAGGCAGGTCGAATCATGGCACTCGGTTCCGATTGGGCCATGACTGCGATGGGCGGTGCGAATGGCCAGAGGGCCCTAGCCGATAGCGTCGTTGGAAGCCTTGAAGCCGACCTGTTTAAGTAGCCCCCCCAAAAACAACTTTGGTCACATTTGTACCATCAGACATTCAGCGGCGAGTCCATGCGGTCGAAATGTGACCTGAAGACGTATGCACCGCCATTACCCTGTCGAAGCTTGGCGATTCATAGCTGAGATAGTGATTCCAAATATTGAGACAATCTCTGGGATGAGATCGTGCTGATTGAGAAAATTCGTTCGTTCTTCTCGCCCTGGTGGTCCAGACCGCTTTTCGCTCTTAGTGTTGGCGCTTGCCTCACCACCCTGTTGCTGGGTGGCTTCCCTGAAGCAATGAAAGCCGCTTCCAAGGGAATCTCAGACCAAATTCAAAGCGCAATCGGACCTACCGAACAGCAGATCCGTGCCCAGGAATTGAGCGAAGAGTTACGAAGACAGTCTCAAGAATCTCAAGAACGAATGGCAAAGCTCCGGGAAACGCCACCGCCCACCAGAGGGAAGAAAAAGCGCGCCCAGGACAAAGCCAACGAGGCAGATGAAGTGAAGGCTCTAGCTCCCATGCATGCCAAGCGAGAAACTTTAATCGACATTTCCGCTAAACAACTAGTACTGACGCTGAGCGTGGTGGTGGTGATCAGTCTCTGGCTCGCGTTATCTGCGTTCGCGGGAAGAATTTATCGAAAACGGATGGAGCGGATCCTATTCCTGGCCCGAGATGCTGAGAGGCGACGTCGGGAATCTGTCATTCGCCACAATGAGCGAATCGACTACTACCGGCAGTTTCCGTTAGCCGACCACACCCTCTGTTCAACATGTGGCTGGATTGGCCTCTTTCGAAGCAATGCACCTACTTATGATGGGGCGAAAGCCATTGGTACTGCTGCGGCTGTCGGCGGAACAGGCCTGGCTGCCGCAGGATGCGGTGGATCCGCTCTAGGGATCATCTTGATCCTGATCGGACTGCCTCTTCTTTTCCTTTTTTGCATCGGCGTCATCCCAATCGGCATTGGAATCTTCTTAATCATTGCTGGTGGAACCGCAACCACCGCTGGGGCCACCGTTGCGGCCTCAGGTGCCTCCTCCGCTGCTGGTGCCACTCAAGCCGCGCAACGTGCTGCCGCAGCACCAAACCAATGCCCACAATGTAAGAACGTCGGCCTGATCCCGGCGTTATCACCAATGGGCGTTCATCAAATCGAAAACACACCCACTGTTGCTGCGGCAGCTCAGGCCGAATCCATCCGCGTCATCGAGGGTCTTCCTAGCGTTATCGACATTGAACTCCTTCCAACCCTAGAGGGCTGACATCCAAAGCATTAAATGTTTGGTGGTATAAACTCCTAAAGCAGGAGGGCCACCATGGGCCGACCCCCAAAGCCAGGTGAAAAGAAGGAGCGAACCCACCCCCAGGGGCGTGTGGCTGGTCCGTTCCAGAAGCCACTTAGCCTAAGGCTTACGCTTCGGGGTTGGGAAACTCTGGTGGCCGAGCGCAAGGCCCTCCAGGATCTGGTAGACCGCGGCGAAATATCCCAGGCGGAATGCTCCTATAGCTACATCCTGGAGAGGGCTCTGACTCAGCACGCCGCTCGTGCCAACACGGCGGAAGGCAAGGCCGCCGACCTGGCGTTTTTGGCGGATCTCCGGAAGCGCTGGCAGACCGAAAGCCCCAAACCAATGCCCCTGGCATCCTCCATGGGCACCGCAGACATCAAGGCGCTCGTTCGGCAGGAATTGGCCTCGGCTCTCCAAAGCGAACTACCGGGCATCCTTCAGGCCATCGCTGACGGGGCCGGAAAAGCCGCTAAGGCACCAGCCAAAAAGCCTAAAAGGTAAGGCCCCTACCCCAAATCCTCGGCGCTGTGCGCCTGCGGGGATTTAACGCTTTTGGCCAGAGATCCTAGTCACGGCCTCCATTTCTTGGCGTCGGCGGAGTCACCTTTTTCTCTTGCACGAGATTCCCACTGATCAGTGCCCGCGTCCAAGATGAAACCCATCCCGACGCCAGGTTACCCAACGATCAAAGTGTGCTGATGAACTCGATCAATTAGCATGAGGGTATCGCGTCGGCCAGAGCCCTTGGAAAGCTTCGGCTTGATGGTGAGGGCCTCAGCAAAGCACTCAACGAAGGAGTTCCAACGAGTGACCAGCATGTTCGCCTCCTGGCGGGTAATGTCCCAATGGATAAATTGTTTTCGTTTGCTACCAACGAACCAGTCGATGGCCGAAGGCGTCGTAGGCCAATCCAATTACGCTGCGCCTGGCGCGGACAGTGTTGAGCTGGCCGAAAGGATGGTTCGATTCGTAGCTTTCAAAGCTCTCGCCGAGGGCCCACAACCCCCACGTCGCCCACGACAGAATGAGGAATTCGCTTTCGCAGCCTAGGTCTACAAGCATTGAAAGAAGAGCATCAGGGTTGCACCAACACAGATGCCCAACGCAAGCCGGTAGGGTGTGGATTCGCTCATCCCCGCACCTCCATAGCGGCAAAGGCCTCCGGCGGGAGGTCTTCGCCGCGGCGACGAAGCTCTTTGCGCAGGACGCGAAGTGTCCCCTGAGCCTGTTGGAGGCGACCGAAGTTACTCCCCCGAGAATAGGCCTTGCAGGTCCACTCGGTCTGCGTATCGGCCTTCCGAGCACAGGCTTCAGTGTGGCCGAGAAGGGCTTCGTCAACATCCCGGACCAGCCGTTCGATAAGCATCCTTTCAGTCCGGCTAAGGCCACTGATCAATTGGGTCTGCATTCCATCTCTCCCCTCAAGGCCTTATCGGCAACGCCTATTGAGCTTTAACTATTTATCCCAAACTAGAGGCATCTCTTCCACCTTCCAACCCCGCCTTTGCCTTAACCTACGAGGCCCAAACCATCTCGGCCAACCGCGGCGCGAGGACTTCAACCAACGGCGTCCGACCCTCCAAGGCAACACGATGCCGCAGCGCCTCTCGCGTCATCGAAGTGAGCCGCTCTTCGAGTCGGTCAGTGGCTTCTAGGAGGCAGAGACGATTCAGCAAGGCGATGTCACCAAGCAACGCATCCATCTCCTGTTCGAGGCGTGCAAGCCGAGCCTGTAGCACCCGCCGACGGAAAGATTCCTGCCGGGCTTCGCCATAGGCCGTAATTGAGGTTTCGCTTCTCATGTCCGCTCCTTTTGGTTTGTGGTGACCGCCGCGCACTCCCAACGGGAGGCCGGGGGCCTTACCCGGCCTTCCACAGGCGAAGCCCCAGGGACGCAGGAGCCCGAAGCGCAGGGGGAAAATCGGAGGGACCCGCTCGCGGGAGACCGGGGCCGGAGGCCCGCCCGAAGGGCGTTTTCCCCTTGCGCATAGGGACCGCGAAGCGGCGGGTTTGGGGGGACCTGGCGAGGAACCAGGCCAGCGCAGGAGGGCGCACTTTCCGACGAGCAGGACTGGCAGCCGGGGCACCACGAACCCGTCCTGACGGACCACTCCCTGGAGCGGCGGTCATTCGATCCTGGGCTCAATCTTTCGTTGGTTTCATGGTGGTCCGGGGTTCCGAATCAGACGCTTACGAGCTTTTCGCCATCCACCACGCCGCTGCCCAGCTCTTCCCCGACCTCGATGAGCTGGCTAAGCACGCGGACCATGTCACCTAGGGCAGGTCGTTCGTAATTCGATAGAAAATACAAGCCCGATCTCGACAAGCACCAATATCTCAATTTCTAATCACTTGCTATCATCGGCCAGGAATAACCAGAGGATCATCATGTCGGATACGGCGCTGAAACCTGCTGAGCGACTTACAGGATTAACCCTTGAAGGCGGGTGGAAGGTTACTACGCGCCAGAATAGAGGCCCAAGTTCTACCGGCGGTTGTTTCTCCATTGGATATTTTGTAGAGCATGAATCAGGGCGAAAGGCCTTCTTGAAGGCTCTCGATTTTTCGAGAGCCTTGACTTCTCCAGACCCTGCTCGCGCTATCCAGTCGCTAACCGAGAGCTACAACTTCGAAAGGGATGTCCTTCGACTTTGTCGGGACAAGAGGCTCGACAGAGTTGCAACTGCAATTGCTGAAGGCACGGTTCGTATTCCCGGAAGTGGCGATGCCGGTGCCGTTCCCTATCTTATTTTTGAACTAGCCGATGGAGATGTACGCTCTCAAATCGATTTTTCAAAACGATTCGACATAGCACTGCGACTCCGCGCCTTGCACCATATTTCAACCGGCCTATGGCAACTCCATAAGCAGACTATTGCTCATCAAGATTTGAAACCATCAAATGTACTCGTTTTTAACAATGATGAATCTCGAATCACGGATCTTGGAAGGGCTGCCGTTCAGGGAAAGACACCGCCTCATGACAATTGCATCGTTCCTGGCGATCCAAGCTATGCCCCTCCAGAGCTGATGTACAACCACACAAGCGATAGTTGGTTTATCCGTAGGCAGGGCTGTGACCTATACCACCTCGGAAGCATGATTGTGTTCTTTTTCGCAGGAACAGCCATGACTCCGGAATTGCTAAAAGAAATTCCAACCTCACACCATCCATGGAACTGGACTGGAACATATCCAGAAGTACTTCCCGTTGTTCGCAAGGCCTTCGGAGATGTGATTGAACAACTAAAGTCTGCCATCGAACCTGAGTACCGAGAGGTATTGACTGATCTTATCATTCAACTTTGCGATCCCGATCTAGGTCGGCGTGGATACCCAAAAGCTCGTGGAAATAGTGCAATGCAATACTCACTTGAACGGTACGTATCGAAGTTTGATCTGATTGCCACAAAGGCAGAGTTCAGCTTCAGAAAGAAAGTGTGATGCCCATGAGTTTAGGGGTACGCGATGACAAGCGAAGGGTGATTCCAAGGTGGCGAGACTCATCCACGACTCTTAAGGTTGGCGAGTTAGGACCTCTTCGCACAAATGTGAAGCCCGCTGTCCTGGATCAATCCGACTTTGAAAATTCATTACGTGATTGGGCCGAAGCCCCGTCAATTGGTCTTGCCTTTGATGTATTGGCAGGAGCCATTGCATTGAATCGGTTCAAAGATGCAAGGCCTGCAGCAGAGCTGTTGTTAGCATCTGAGTCGGCTTCGCCTCGAAGCCGGTCCCTTGCAAATGTCATCCTTAAGCCAGATAGACTTTCGCAAGAACCAGACCTTCAGGCTGAATCCGATTTAAATCAACGAATTGCGCGAATTCGAATCGCAGGGATCAAGCATGCCCTCAATGATTACCCATTCAATCCCCTGCTCTGGGCAGATCTGGCCAGAGCCTATATCTTGATCGGACAGCTCGGTCCATCGATTCGTGCAATGGAACATGCGGTTGCTTCCGCTCCCAACAATCGCTATGTCCTAAGGTCTGCCTCGCGATTGTACATTCACGGCAAGGATCCTACTCGCGCCCTCGAAATACTTCAGCGAAGCGCTGCTACCAAGTTTGACCCTTGGCTCCTCGCAGCCCAGCTTGCTACTTCAGAGGTTGCGGAATCGGCCCCCATGCATGTGAAGCTAGCCAGGGAAATGCTTACCTCGGCCTCATTCTCGACACTACAGCTTTCGGAGCTTTCTAGTGCTTTAGGTTCCATGGAGTTTTCAGCCGGGAATCAGAAGCCAGGCAAAAAGTACATCAAGCTAAGTCTTGAATCCCCCACCGAGAATTCCGTTGCTCAGGCTATCTGGTGGGCTAGACGAATTAAATCAATCAACGTTCAAACCGATATCAAAAGTGTTGATCGATCTTTTGAAGCACAAGCCCGGCTTTCATACCTAAGCGCGAATTGGAAGGAATCCTTGAGATCCTGCCAAAACTGGGCTCTCGATGAGCCTTTCTCGTCAAGACCAGTAACCCTTGGCTCATATCTAGCTTGTACAATTCTTGAAGACCATCGATTGTGTGAAGAGATTTCCAATCAAGGACTTCGCGCAAACCCCAATCATGCAGTCCTTTTGAATAACAAAGCTGTGGCTCTGGCGCATCAGGGACGAATTAGAGAGGCAACAACAGTATTCAGATCGATCCCTCAGAACCATGATGAAGCTTTCATTAGCACGACTCTCCTTGCGACTGAAGGGTTACTCCATTTTCGTTCTAATCAACCTGAGGTTGGGCGCCAACTCTATCGGAAAGCAATCGAAGCAGCTGGAGTAAATCGAAACTTAAAGGCCATGGCCCTTATTCACCTAACCAGGGAAGAACTTGAAGTTGGCACTGATGTGACCAGCACTCTTCTCCCTGAGGCGATTATGGAAGCTGATGGCCTGCCTGATCCGGTAATTCATGCCCTCATAAATAGACTTAAGGCATTACCAAAGAAGCCCCATTAATGACACCTTTGCTCGAATAAGAGAGCGGGGTTCCTTTAGTGACACCTCTCAGGTTACTCCCCAAAATAGAACACCCCGCGAAAAACCACCACCTCGAAGGCGGAGAAGTTTTCGCCATGGTATTCGGTCCAAGGCTTTCCCCACTCCTTGTATTCGAGCCATATTCATAAAGGCTCAATGTGTTCGCCAATCTCACCGCGGATACGGAGGGTACCAACAGTCCTTGCCACTCTCTCGCGCAGACCTGCCGTCCTCTGCCACGCGAAAGGCCACCAAAACTCGCGGATTGTGATCTGCGCCCGACATCTCTATCGAGAACACACTTTTTTTACCTGCGGACTCGGGAGAATCTCCGTCTGCGACGAATTGCACACTCCACCGTCGGCAGAAGGGATTCCTCGCGACTCAGCCCACACCAAAGGTGCGGGGCTGAGTCCTTTGGTGGTAGGAGTTCTCAATGCCTGGAAAGTTATCAACCCAACCGTTCGGCGTCGGAAATACTACCGTTCGGCGGAATTTGCTTGTCTTGCCAGTGAGTGCATCTATGATCGTCGGGTCATCAATTGTCAATTTTTTGGAGGCCATTTGGACAACTAATTCACAAAAGTAGAAACGCAAGATCCAGCACATTCCTCAGTCTTTTTGTGTCAAAAAGGACGAGGATGATTTGGGATACAAATGTTGCTTTAAACAATGGTTTCTTTCCCAATAATATTTTAAAATAGGAGGTTGGGACCTCAAATAGAAATATAAATCAATAAATTAATTCTTTAAACTTATGAACTACAAACGCTCATTTGGAGAACGGATCAATGAAAAGTAAAAAGGTAGTTGTGCCAGTAATTCAACTCTCAATCGCGGCGATGATGGGTGCTGGCATATTTGTTGCTCCAAACTCAAATATTTATGCACAAGGAGTTACGATTTGGGGAACCCTTGGTACAAGTCGTGGCGGGGATGGTGCTGATGTTGGTAATCCTTACGATCCTGGAGCAGGCCAAAATCCTCCAAACGATGGCAGTTCAACTGGGGGGAATTCGAATCCCGGCGCTAGCGCTGTTGGACCCATACACTCCATGGACTCTAGCCTATATGGGTTACAATTTTAATAACGCTACAGATCTATTAACGGCTCTTGGGCGAGCCCAAGGAAAGAACGATACTCAAATTCAGGCTACGATTAATTCATCAATTGGTACTGAAATAGGCAGATTGCTGCCCATTTGGAAGCTTACTTTTGCGACGTTTGGTCTTTCCTATCGAGGGCTTGCCGAGTTGGCAATGCCTGGCATGGGATCAGTTCTTGGGGATGACCAAGGTGCTAGAGAATGGATTTATAATCACGAACTTAGTCACGCGGCTGGTACGTGGCATGATGAAAACCAGACGACTGAACAAAGGCTCTGTCAATTTGGCGTGACACATACATTTAATGGTATTTCTGGACAACCCACCATTTCAAGTGATGCATACGGTCTCCTGGAAGCAGCGGGGAGAGCGGCTGTGAGGAACGGGACCCTAGTGAAGACTGAGCTGGAAAAAATGGCAAACAGATGTACAAACCCGGCACTGAAAGTAGAGTTGAACAATTTTAATGCAACTATCCCGGCGGACTGCTAATGAGATTTTGTTCAGCAATTTTAATAATTATTATTCATGTTTCTGGTATAAGCCAGAGTATTGATAGTTTTAGGAATCACGCTGATGAGCTATCAAAAAAATGCATAATGCATGTCTACGAGATATTTGATGGCTTTGAGAAACAAAAATCAAATCTGCCTGCAGATCGTTTTCTCGATTTGAAGTTGGAAATTGGAGACCGCACAAAATGGTTTTCAATCAAAAGTGAATATTCTAACCATGAATTCAGAAGGAGTACTTTATACTATAGACGAAAACCTGTAATTAAAGAAGAGCCTGTTGAATTTTCATTCTATGAAATCCTTACTACAAGTAAATGGAAGGCTCTAAGAAATGCGTATTTCCAAGAGGGAATTACTATAAAAAACAACCTTCCTACGGAATTACGAAAAGGGAAGTCGACCGTTATCCCTGAAGGTAAAATCAAAGGTCGAATAAGTACATTTGGAGATTCTGATTTAATTTATATTGAAACGGAAAATTATTTAAACTTCCCTTCAATGAAAATTCTATCATCCAATGGTGAAGATGTTAAAACTCTAGATAAGGACTTTAAACCGTCTGATCGATCATTAAATTTTAAAATCACCCAACATGATAACCTATATGGTTATCTACCAAAAGAGCTTCAGAATGCGGAGCTTATAGAAAATAATCCTCTGGAGCTTGGACGTATTTATTCGCGAGGTATCATATTTGACGCTTGGGAAAAATCGGTTGCCCCATATGACGTAATTCAGCGCCCTCAACTAACTCCTTCGTCGATTTTGCCAAGCGATCGACGACCAAAAACTGGACTGGTCGTTGGCCAGTTTGATATCTATGGAACTCCAGACAAGGTGTCCCGCCCCTTTAACGGCGGCAGAATGACAACCTTTGTGGATTCAAGCGCAGCTCAATATTTTAATAATTCTACAAAATTTGAATCTTATGCTGATCTGCTGCTGCAAAACTGGCTATACGCAGGAAGGCATGAGAATGGTAAACTATTTATTGCTGCCAGATACCCATTTAATCCTGATATTGGAGCTTTGGTAATTGTTCAATATATGGCGGAGACTGAACCACGTCTCGCTATATTTCACCCATCAGGTCTTGTAATTCATTTCGATGGACCAAATGTTGCATTTAAGACATTTCATACTAAGAAAAATAAAAATGTAGATATCCTTGTTGAACAATTTAACGGGAGTGAAGGCTTTGTGGGCATTGACCCAGAAACCATTAAATCCCCGCAAGTACTTCGGTCTGATGGACGATATACTTTGTTTAAACACAAAAAGCTCATCCACCCTCTTGCAATGTATTGATTTAGAATTGGAATATCTTAGAGCTAGAGAAAGAGGGAGCGAGGATTTATGAATCACTCGCTCCCTCTTAGATATAATTCCCATTCAAACTTAACTTTAGTTTAAAATAGCGCTGCAATTGCGGCATGTTTATTATACCACAATGCAAGTATTCAATACATCGGAACGGATTGGCATCCAGCTGGATCAGGCAGGTGGAGGAATGGACCGGTTATCAGGTTGAAGTTTGAGGAAATCGATTAACACCTGGCCCTGAAAACCGACTGATCCAGGTCAGGCGGATATGGGACGCAGCTAGTGCATAGCCTGAGGTTCGAGGCAGGTGATCAGGGCGCCGACGTTCTGCCTCCCCTCGTCAGTGAGCAGGTGCAAAAGGGCCCCTGAGGTGAGCCTGGGTCTTCCGGATGTTGTGCCCGGCCGCGCTGAGGAGGAAGTTCCGCATGTCTCCGGCCACGCCCTTGTGGGAGTTCCGTCCGAGGAGGCCATCTGATGTCAAGTGGCCCAGTTCCGCCCCGATGGCGGCTCTGTGCCTCAGGTCCCGTTTGAGCCGATTGCCGAGTTTCCACTTGTCGCTGATGAGCACCTGGCTCCTGTCGGGATCCACGCCGTGACCCTGGTATCCCTCCACCTATCGCCACTCAGCGCGTGGCTCCCGCACTCTTTGCTTGCGGAGTGAAGTCTCTGCCCAAGATCCAGGGTGTGCCCATCATACGGATTGTCTGGACAACTCATGGCACCGACGACGAAGCCCTCCCGGTGGCTCACAGCGATCCGGCACATACATCTGGCCGCAATCTTTCGTCATGTCATCCCAAGGAATCACCGCTGTTAGACGAACCAGATCATGATTCGGGTCCAGCGCCAGATCCAGCTTCCAGCCGATCACCGGCTGGCCTGTCCCCTCCAAATAGAGCCAAGCTAAATGTTAAGGTCCACTCCAAAGGAGTCGGATCCAATGAGGACAAGCAAGTTCACCGAGGAGCAGATCGTGGGGCTTCTCAGAGAGGCGGAGAAGGGGGAGCAGACGGTCGATGCCCTCTGCCGGGCCCGTGGGATCACGGCGCAGACCTTCTATCGATGGCGAAAGAAGTATGGCGGAGTCGAGGTTTCCGATGTCCGGCACATGCGGCAGCTTGAGAAGGAGAACGCCCAGCTCAAGCGCCTTCTGGCAGAACGGGAGCTGGATATCGCAGCCCTGAAAACGGTTCTCCGAAAAAAATGAGTGGCGCGTCGCAGCGAAAGGAGGGGGCGGCATACCTGACGGCCACCGGCTTCTCCCAGCGGCGCGCTGCCCGGGCCATGGGCCTGAGCCGTTCCTATGTCCGGTATTCACGCCGGGTGAAACTGGATGGGCTGGACGAGCGGATCGTCCAGCTTGCCCATGCCAACCCCCGCTATGGCCACCGGCGCGTCTGGGCCCTCCTGAGGCGGCTCCAGCTCCGGGTGAACCTGAAACGGGTCCACCGGGTTTTCAAAGCCCATGGCCTCCAGGTCCGGCGGCGTCCCAAAAAGCACCTCCGGACCGGCCAGCATGTGCCGATGAAATCCGGGTATCCCAACCAGGTCTGGTCCTACGACTTCGTCCACGACAGCTGCCTGAACGGCGAGGTCGTGAAGTGCCTGACGCTCACCGACGAGTTTACGAAGGAGGCGTTGGTCATCGAAGTGGCCTCCTCCTTCAAGGCCGAGGAGGTCATGCAGGTCCTCAAACGCTTGTTCCAGACCCGGGGATGGCCCGCATTCCTGCGCAGTGACAACGGCCCCGAGTTCATCGCCCATGACCTCCAGGTCTGGCTGATGGCCACCGGTGCCCAGACCTTCTACATCCCCCCGGGCTCGCCCTGGGCCAACGGCGTGGCCGAGAGCTTCAACAGCAAGTTCCGGGACGAATGCCTGAACATGGAGGCCTTCTCCAGCCTGGCTGAGGCCAAGGTCATCGTCGAAGCCTGGCGCCGTCGCTACAACGAGGAGCGCCCGCACAGCAGCCTGGGCTACCTCACCCCAACCGAGTTCCGCTGCACCATTGAACTGGCTCAGCTCGGTCTCCCTGCGACGGGGGCTCTGCCCCCGGACCCCCGGGATTTATCGCTTTGGGCACCCCCGGTGGAGGCCAACGCCCTGACAGAAAAGGCCAGGGCGTTTCCCCTGGCCAACACCGTCCGGTGCATCTCCGAAGCGCTCAAGTCGCTTCCCAGCGTTGCTCTACCCTCTCCGGAGATGGAAGCCAAGCTACCATCTCCTGGAAGCTCCTGGCCAACCGGCCATTAGCTCTCTCTTTTTCAACCCGACCTTCACATTTAGCCCGGACCTAAATCTGGGAACCGGCCACGGCTGCTCGCTCATCGCTCGCCTCGCCTTCGGCTTCATCGGTACACTCGTAAATCGGAGGCCCCTCCTCTCTTTCTGGTGTACCGGGTACCCTACAGTTCCTCAAATTCTTGCTGAATCTATACCTGGGAAATTTCCAGGGCCGACTAATTTGTTTGATATTTTTAATTTGCATCAAAATTAATTGGTATTAATCCTGATGGAACCTCCTGCTTATTATCTTCAGCCACCGCCGCCTCCCAATCTTTATTCCATACGATTTTTCCCAATGCTGAAAATACAATATTATTATTTTCAAGCTGAACCTTATTTTCTGATAATAAAACGCTGATGCATTTTTGGAAATCGACAAGTGATAGTCCAGAGTATCGTCTTAATTCTGATCGGCTAGAAATTGGTGCCAAGTATAGCGCCCTAATTATTTTTTTTATTACAAAAGTCGAAAAATTATTATTTTTAAATGTAAGAGTCATCGAGGTTTCAAGATCTAACAAATCTTTAGCAACCCGAATATGCTGCTCCAGGCATTCGTACACAATTGAGTAAAAAAATTGGAAAAAAATATTCCAATCATTTTTCAACAGAGCCGCATGACTTGCTGTCATGAAATTAAATTGGTGCTTTTCAAGTGTCGCAGATAAATTGAATACTGGTAATGATATAATCCCTAATTGATAGAACAATAAGGAAGCATAAATCCTTGCCACTCTTCCGTTCCCATCCTCAAATGGATGAATGGTAAGAAATCCCATATAAAAAATTGCAATTCGTGAAATTTTAGGAATTTTTTCATTATTAATGAGATCAAACAATTTTTCTAGGTAGGATTCTATATGCTCTGGCCCTAATGTTTCAATATAGATATCTTTATTGCTAGTTCCGATAAATCCTTTGTTTTTTCGGAATTCAGATTTCAAATTTGAGGCCGATATTCGTTTTAAATTTTTATGTAAAATTATCAACTGAGTTAAGGTTATTTTTTCCTGTTCATACTCTTTACTACAAACCAATTCAAAGCAGTATCGAATTAATATTGCTCGGTTTTTCAGATAATTTTTTATGTCACTCCCGAGTTCCATCCGAGCTACGATTTTATACCTTGCACTAAATAGGTCCTCTTGAATGAAATAGTCGGATAAATAATTATTGAATTCTAATTTTTTGATAAGTTCATCAAGAATAGTAAATTTTTGTTTAAGTAAGCCATCCATGGCGAAATCAGGGTCAATTATAGTTTCAATTTTTGGGAAAAAGAAAATTTCAGGTGAAACAACCAATTTGCTCATCTCTGCTCCTCAAAAATCGCTCAACATTCCGCCCACGACATATTCAGTGTGTGTTCCTGTCGGCTACCCGGGTCGCCGAGCCACTTGGTGTGATTGACCAAGGCATCTAGGTCACTCTCCAAGTGAACTACATTTCTATCGTAGCGTTCCATTAAAACTCAATGCCGAATGTTCCTAGGAGTTATTGTTACTAGATTAGACGACGGAATGGCTTTGCCTCATCGAACTTCAAAAATTGAAACGATTGTGGTGCCCAAAACTCCTCGAAACTATCGAAGGGGGAAATAAGCCGCCTATAGAAATTGTCTTGTGGCCGATCAAGCCATTGACTCCACGGGGAGTGAAAAGTCATTCTTCCATAACCAACGCCTCAGGAAAGTACGGCAGATAGCTCAGCCACAAGCTCCTCCAAGGAGTAAGCCCGTAAGCCGAACATCCCGCCAGCCATGACCTCTTTCCGGTTCAGCCGGGAACTGTGGCCGGTGCTGTGTCCAGCTTCGTGGAAAAGGGTCTCGTAGAAACCCTCGGCCGTGGGGAATGCAGCGCGATTCGGCATCCGAATCTCATCCCAGCCTGGGATGTAGCAGGCGCGGTCGCCGCCGTGGGTCATCTTGGGGCGCTGCGGCATCGCCTCCCACAGGGCCTCTGCCTCGACAATGAGGTCGAATTCGACAGGTGCCGGAGGTGTCTCGGGTAACAGGATCATGAATTCTTCGGCTTTCATGGTTTCGCTGGGGTTATTCCAACCGGAGCGAACCTCAACTGAGAGGATAGGTTCTTGAGCCCGCTCACGGGCTGCCTCCGCATCGTCGTAATCATCAAGCAGGGACTCTCGTCGCTCAAGTTCGGCTAGGTCATCACAGCTCATCGGATTCGCTGTGTCACGGCATTCGCCGCGTTCCTCGCGCAGATCTTCCAGGCGAGCCCAGGTTTCTTGGCTCCTGGCTTCAACGAAGGCATTGATGGAATCCATCCAGGAAGCTGCGTTGGCGCGTGCATGGTCGGTTTCTTGGTTCATGGTTTTCTCTGAGGAATCGAGGGGAAAAGGGAGGGACCGCCGGACCTGCCGGCGGTCCCAAATCGAGTTAGGCCTGCGTCCTCACAGGCTTGGCTAGCAAATAGAAGTTCTGCGCAGAGAACTCAACGGCGACGCGGCTTTCCCCATTCTTGTCGGTATAGGGGCGCTCTGCTTCCTGGCCGTGGACGAGGACCTTCGCGCCCTTGTAGAGCATCTGAGCGGCGCGCTCGGCACGCTTGCCCCAGAGGCTGATTCGGTGCCACTGGGTGGTCTTGTTGCCCTGAGCGTCGCGAACTTCGGAGGCGATGCTGAAGGTGGCTTTGATCTTGCCGGAATTGAATGTTTGAATTTCAGGGACGTTACCGAGGTTGCCGGTGATGACGGTGGTATTGGACATGGTGTGCTCCTTTTGGTCTGCCGCCTGTGCGGCTCGCCCAAAGGCAAGCGATGAGGCTCCCAAGGCCAGAGGCCACTTTCTGCGGGAGACCCGCGCCGGAACTAGCGGGAGGGATTCCACTGACCCACCGGGATGCGGAGCATAAGCAGAGGCCTCGCCGTCCGCCGGGCGCGAAGGAAGCGTAGCCAGGGCCGCTACAGGTCAAGCCGACCTAGGGCCCCTGCCCCAATCCATCAATCTCGCTCAACAGAGTAGCGTGTTCGTGTTTTTTTCGCTACATTTGGGACCCCCCAAAATTTGGGGTGGCATGTGAGATTCGATGTTCGCGGTGTGGGTCCCAGAGCTTCCGTTCCAGATTGCCCGGCTGCACGAGCCAGGGCTGGCTGGTCGTCCCCTTGGCTTCCGAAGTCCTGAGGTTGGTCGCGTCCCACTGCTGTGGATGGTGGACCGCATTGCACGAAAGGCAGGTTTGGAACCCGGAGTTCCGGTAGACATCGCACTGCACCAGGATCCAGGGCTTATCATCCTGGACCCGGCCCCCTCAACCTGGATGGATGCTCGTGCCTGCCTGGGACGGCATCTGCTTGCCTACAGCCCTCTGGGCCGCCTGGGGCGGTTTGGAGAGGGCTTCCTAGACCTACGAGGCACCGAACGCCTCCATGGCCCAGCACTCGATGCCGCAGAGCGCCTCAGGCAGGAACTCCATCAGACGGTGGGGTGGCAGGCCCATGGTGGCCTCAGCCAGAGCCTTTCCGCATCCCGGTTGGCAGCCAAGGCCGAGGACCAAATTCGCCTAATCGAAACAGGGGCGGAGGCGCCCTTCCTGGCGCCATTCCCCTTGTGCGCCCTTCCCGCCCTGGAGGTCCGTTCCCGAGAACGGCTTCAGCATTTCGGGCTCCATCGCATTGCCCAGGTGCAGCCGATGGAGGTACAGGCCTTGGGCCGGATCATTCCTCCGCCTGAGGCATTCCAGGTCCTCCGACAGGCCCGTGGAGAGGACCAGGACCGACTCCCGCTGCTAGAAACGGTGCGGGCGTCCGAGACGCTTCGGAAAACCATCATGCCACCGGCGCATAAGCACGATCTCGGTCTGGCCTCATGGGTCTGGGAAGCGGCGTGGAGGTGGCGTCTCGACGGACGATTCATCCACCGGCTTCGGCTGTCCTGGTGGGATGTGGACGATCTCCACCACGAGATGCCATTTGGTCTGGGCGGGGAGGACCTTTGGACGAGCTGTCGGGACCTTGAACTCTGCTTCATGTCAGAGGCCACCCGGCGCGTGCTCATCCAGCGGATGGAACTGGAAGCCTGGCTCGGGCCGATGCCCGCAGTTCAGGCACTTCTCGTGGAAGACCACATCCAGAAACGGTTGGCCCTGGAAGCGACGGCGCTCCGGCTGCACCGTCGTTTCGGCCATCAGGCTCTGCGCCAGGGAGCGTAGACCATGGCCCTGGCCCTCGGCATCTCCGCCTACAGCCTCATGGAAGGGGTATACCTGCCCGAGGATCTTGGAAAGTTGGCGCTCCGCCTCGGTTACACAGACCTTGCCCTGGTGGACCGGGGCCTTCACGGCTTCCCTCGGATGCGGGAGGCCGCTGAAAAGCTTGGCCTGCGGCTCCACGTTGGCTGCCGACTGCCACTTGGCGACGGCGAAGTTTACGTCCTCCCTCTTGGTGCTGACGGCTACACCGCCATGAACAAGGCTCTGACCGATAAGGCGCACGGCCGCTCGTGGACGTGGCCGGACAATTGCCTGCTCCTGGCCGACCGCTGGGGGGTTGCCCTGATGCTGAGGGACCAGTCACCAGACACCAAGCGGGTGGTGATCCTCATTGGCAGTGCTGGGTGGCAAGTGGCTCAGCGAGCCCGAGCCGAGGGCATCGCCGTCGCGGGTCCCCAGGTGCTCCGATTCCTGAAGTCGGAAGGATTGGCGATCCACAAGGCAAAGAGGGCCATCGCCATGAACGCAATGCTCCAGGACTTGAAACCCAAGGACTACTGGGAGCCACGCCTGGCGGCTCGAACTTGCTCTGCCTGGGAGCAGGGGCTCTCCGAGGAGGTGAATGAAGGCACCCGTCGGATCAAAGCCCAGCTTCAGGGCTGGCAATTGGCGTGGGGGCGGTGGGTACTGCCGAACCCGCCCCATCTCGCTCCTGGTGAGGATGTTGCCGAGCGCCTGTGGGCCGAGGCCCGCGAGGGAATCCGGCGCCGCTACGGAGCCGTGTCCGACGTAAAGGTCCATCGCCGCCTGGAGGCTGAGATGGACCTAATCCTTCGGAAGGGTTACGGAGGCTACTTCCTCGTGATGCAGGCCATTACCCGGAATGCCTCTCGCACCTGCGGACGAGGAAGTGGGGCCGCCTCTCTCCTCAGCTACTTGCTGGGAATCACGAACGTAGACCCCGTCGGCGCGAACCTAATGTTCGAGAGGTTCCTGAACGAGGACCGTGAGGATCCGCCCGACCTGGACGTGGACTTCGCCTGGGACGAGCGTGACGACGTACTGAAGTGGGTTTTCGATACGTTCGGGAGAGACCACGTGGCGATGGTCGCGAACCACAACGTCTTCCAGCCCCGGGCTGCCATCCGCGAGGTCGCCAAGCTCCATTGCCGCCCGGAGAGCGAGATCACGCGAATGTCGAAGCGCCTGCGGACATGGGGCTGGGAGGACGAGGCCGGGCTCTCGGTGAAGTTGGGCCGCACCAGCCGGACCGACGCACCCATGCCGGAGCCCTGGCCAGACATTATCCAGATGGCCAGCCGTCTCGTCGGGCAACCCCACCTCCTGTCCGTCCACCCCGGCGGTACTGTCATCACGCCAGGGCCGCTCTGGGAGCACGCTCCAAGCCAGCCCGCCCCAGCCAAGGAGGGAGTTTCGATCCTCCCCTGGGAGAAGGACGGGGTTGAATCCTACGGGCTCGTGAAGCTGGATCTGCTTGGCAACCGGTCCCTCGCCGTCGTGCGCGACGCTCTGGCCGTTCTGAACAGCCGAGGGGAAGGGCCAGAGCACCGAACATGGTTCCCCGAGCAGGACGAGGTCACCCAAGAGCTCATGGCCAAGGGGGATACCATCGGCGTCTTCTACGTCGAGAGTCCAGCCAGCCGCATCCTTCAGCAGCGAGTAGGGCGAGGAGACTACGAACACCTGACCATTCACAGTTCTCTGATCCGGCCCGCCGCTAATCATTGGGTGGATGCCTATGTGTCCCGCACCAAAGGCGAGCCCTATGAGCCGATCCACCCTTCCCTCGATGACTTGTTGAGCGAGAGCTACGGTGTCCTGGTCTACCAGGAAGACGTGATGCGCGTGGCCCAGGGCATGGCTGGATTCACTTACAAGCAGGCTGACAAGCTCCGGAAGGCACTGGGGAAAAAAGACCACGCTGCTCGCGTCCCTGACTACAAGGCCGCCTTCATGGATGGCTGCCGGGCCACCGGTATCCCAGATAATGGTGCGGAGGAGGTCTGGTCGATGATCGAGACCTTCACGGGCTACTCCTTCTGCAAGCCCCACTCCGCGTCCTACGCCCGCGTGAGTTACGAGAGCGGTTGGGTCAAGGCCCACCATCCAGCACCGTTCTTCGCCGCCGTGATCAACAACCAAGGTGGGTTCTACCCGGCCATCGCCTACCTCGGCGATGCCCGCCGTCACGGAGTGAAGGTTGTCGGCCCCGACGTGAACGAGAGTGCTGCCGGTTACGTCCCCGTTGGGGATCACCGGCTCCGAGTTGGCCTCAGCTTCATCAAAGGCCTGCACAAGTCCGACCTGGATCGCCTACTGACGACCAGGCAGGCGGATGGCCCGTTCCAGGATCCTCAGGACCTACAAGCCCGTGCGAGGACCACCGCGAAGGGGATGGAGTTGCTGGCGCGGGCTGGCGCCTTCGACCGGTGGGCCCCCGATGGAGATAGGACCCGCCTGCTCTGGGACAGCGTGGGTGGATTACCAAAGGGAGTAGAACCCCGACCCACCGGCCCCATACAGAGGGCCAACCAGGAGATGGAACTCCTCGGCGTCACCCTTGAACTCCATCCGGCAGTGCTCATCCGAGGCCAGCGGCCAACCGAGGACTTCCCGCACCGCATCAGCCAAGTCCCTCACCGTATCGGCCATGAGAGCCGGTTTTGGGCACTCGTTGTGGCGGAAAAGGTGGTAATGGCGAAGGACAATCATCCCATGCAATTCGTGACCTTGGAGGACGAGACAGGCCTCGTGGAGGCGGTGGTATTCCCAGATGCCTTCCGCCGACGTGGGCAGGCTTTCACCCTGGGGGAGGTTGTTCCAGCCAAGGGCGTGGGAGATCTTCAGGACGGCGTAATAATCCTTCGTTGGACTTGAAGAGGAGAGGAACGATGTGTACCCAGGCAGCGTTCCTGGCCATGAGGGGGAAGATAAAGGAACGGCTGCTCCAACAGGGCGCCGGACCCACGACCCCGACATTACCGCCCAACCCTCGCATCCGGCCAACAGACCAGATGCCGATCGTGCGGCTTCACGGCTGTGAGTGGCTAACCGAAGCGCGTAGCTGGAAGCTTATTCCGCACTGGGTCAAGCCAGAGGACTTCCCGAAGTGGAAGGCCTATAGCACCTGGAATGCGCGAGACGATGAAGTGGCCACCAAACCGAGTTGGCGCGGCCCCTTCAAGGCAAAGCGATGCCTCCTCGTTCTAGAAGGGTTTTATGAGAAGAAGGTGCTCTTCACCAACAGCGACCCAAACGAAATGATTGTGATCGCAGGCCTCTTCGATGATTGGGGACTCGAAGGCAGTGAAATCCGCAGTTGTACAATGATCACGACCGAACCAAATGACCTGATAGCCCCATTTCACCATCGGATGCCCGCAATCCTCGGACCGGAATCCTGGGATTTGTGGTTGGCACATTCGACAACGAAGGAAAGTCTACAGCGACTGCTTCGTCCCTGCCCGCCGGAATGGCTGAATCAGATTGCATAGCCATGTATCAGGCACAAAAATCTAAGCTCGCCCTAATGGCTGCAGCCTAATGTCCAGGGTTCAATTTCGTTACCCACTTGGGGTCAGCAATGCACTCCTAGAAACGACCGTTAGAGACTGTGATCCCCTAGTAAGTGCTACATAAAGATGCTCTTTTGTGTTGCCTACAGCTTCCGCATCAAGAATCACCGCATGATCAAATTCAAGACCTTTCACTAACAGGGTTGTTCCAACCGAATGATTAGCCAGCCTCCGACCGATATGGCGAGTCGCATTTCGTGTCTTCCAGGCAGATGCGGATAGAGCATCCTCATCGTGTGCATTGGAATTTAAAAGAGATCTCCGCATGGCGTCAAATAGCTCTCTCCGATACAGAGCGCACCCCGGTATTTCTCTAAGAACTGCAAGAGCAGCAATGACGGCATCCGCCTGATCGGATTCAGCCACCCGTACCAGAGCTTCAAGCTCAGCTTTGGCTTTCTGGCTTCTCGGGATGTTGCCAGCGACCAGTGAGGCTCGGATCGAGGACAAGTGGGATCCAAGGTGGGTCATGCAATTTGATGCGAAATCGATAACCGCCACAGCTCGGACCAATCCCGAGGACTCCTGAATCATTTTGGCGAATTTGAAGAGGTCGGGGCATTCGATCGGTTCGATGCCGGAGTAGGATCCTCCCAAAAGACCAGAAATCTTATGAACGCCAGGAGCCCATTTGTGGATTGCGACAACTGATTCACCAGGCGCGTGTCGGAGGAACTTGGCCGCGGCGATCTGGACTCGCTGGGCGGGCTTATTGCCGATCGGCTTCCAACTGATGGGAGCATTCCTTAGATCTATCGGTTCATTATTGAGGAGTGCCCTTCTAACCTCCACTAACCATCTGCCAAGCCGTGGATTTCGCCCTTTCCAGCGCCAAGGTTCTGTTGGCCCTGCATGGATCGAAAAGGCCGAAACGACATCCGACTCCCATGAGACAACTCCCTCCTTCGTGAACTCGAAAATGCTCTGGAGGGGATCTCCCAACACCCTGCAAGGAAGGATTCCAGCCAGTTCAACGATCAATCTGTGTTGGGAAGGCGTGCAATCCTGGTACTCGTCTACATACAGCCCTGCATAGGATTCCTTGACCACCTGCCGGATAGCCTTGTGTATCAACAAGGCTGTGGCGCATCGATAGACTTCTTCCCAATCATCCTTATCTGGTTCAGTGATCTTCAAGCCCGACATTCCAGGGTAGGACTGGGCATACCAGAGGGCCCAACTTGCGATCGTGTCGACATGACACATCTTCGAGGAGACGCCATGTCGATGAAGAGCCCGGCGTATGGCCCCCACTCCTGCGTGTGTATGCGTCAATACAAGTTGGTTTTCTGCTTTGGATAGTGCGACAGCCGAGGAAATCAGTGTGGTCTTCCCAGTGCCAGCCGGAGCCTCGATTGCCACATTGTGAGCGTTGGCGAGCCATTCAGCATCAATCACGAAGACCTGCCCATGCAGTAACTTCGCAGATCTTCTTACCAGAATCCTTTTCCTTCAGTGCCGCCCAATACGTCCTAACCAGCGACGCAACAGGTTCCGCACGATCGACCCTCTTGAACCACTCGCCTATATTGGCTGCCTTCCCGATCGCCCTCCGCATTTCGGATTCCGAAATGCCAGATGAGGCTCCGGCCTCAAGCCATGCCGAATACTCCCTCGGCAGGGAGATCTTGCCAGGTAAAAAAGCTTTCGCGACCGAGGCCAGGACCAGTTCCAATCCCCTATTCTTCTCTGCCAAATCGAGCAAGGCCACGATGCCATCCCAAGGAAGGTCATGGGCAAGTCGGTCCTCAAAAGCAAAGTTATCGGCCCAAAGGACAACCTTAATGCCTAGCGAAGTGAGTTCCGCCTCTCCAATCGAAAGTGGGTCATCGGAGTCTCCGAAATAGAGCACCGAGTAGCCCAAACCGGCAAGTTCCTTGGCTCTCTGAGGACCTGAACTTCGCCCATTGCCGTTGGCCAAGGCAAGCGCTTTCAAGCTGAAGGACTCACCCTTTCTTTCCCAAAGATCGTTATCAATACCCCGTAGGAACCCAAGCTCCGTTTTTCCTTCGCAGACGATGATCTTCCTGGCCAGGAACGCCTCAGTTTCGGTACGCACGAGGGGCTGAAGGTCCCCAGGAATCTGGCCGATGGTGACGGATCCATCGGAAGTCCTAACGACGAACAACTCGGTAGCCTTCAGTTCGGCCAAGACGATCGGAGCGTGAGAGGTCACAAAAGTCTGATCCGACGGTGAGTCGCTGGGGGAAGACTTCGGAGCACGGAGAACTTGTAGGAGCCTCCGAAGACGATGTGGCTCAAGTCCGTGTTCGATCTCATCAACCAAGCACAATCCACCAGAAAGGGACAGTCCCCGTTGGATGCTCATCGTCAACAACCTCCGAGAACCAAGGCCTGCTCGTCTCACAGGGATTTTCCCGTCATGCAGCGCGATAGCTCCAGACCCAAAGGAGATGGCCTTCGCATCGAGAAGTGGCTGCAAGGCCACCCTCGGGGCGTACCCAACAACTTTGGCCGACTTTTGAACCTCGGCAGACGCCGCCTTCAAACTTGGCAATAAGTCCGGTCTCACTGCCTCCATTGCCGAGCGGCTCACCTCCGCCATCAGTTTTGGGAGATCATCAGTTTCCGTGGTGAGTCGGCTAAGGATGGATGTACGGCTCCAGCCAAGGTGATAGTCGGGTGAATTGCCAAGTCTGAAGACGCCAAGTTTTTCGCGGTCTCTTGCTGAAATCGGGCGACCTTCTGGAGTTCGGTCATTCACAATCCGCCATTCCGGCTCCAGGTTCCCATCTACCTTCATCTGAATTGATAGAACCTTCAAAAGGTCATCCTGAGGCTCATCCAAAAGGCCATCTGGCCCCCATCCCCGCAGATTCAGTCCGAACCTGTCGTCCTTGATCCAATCAGCCGGAAAGTCGCAGATAGTTGAAGTAATGACAATTGGATTACTGGGGTCCGCATTGAAGAAGTCGGAGTCATCGAATACGACATTCCATCGAGGGTAATGGACTAACTCGATCGCATCTAAAAGTGTAGATTTACAGGAGTCTCCTGGACCGATCAAGCAATGGAAGTGAGGTCCCGGTTGCCAATCGAGCGACCTGATTCCTCGAAAGTTTTGGATCTGTAGCCTCAGGATTCTCACGAGCGTTCCCTTACGGAATTGGTCTCGTGGCCGATCAAGCCGTCGACTCAACGAGGAGTGAAAAGTCATTCTTCCATAACCACCGCTCCAGGAAGGTAGGACAGACAGAAAAGGCATTCGACCATTGCACCGGAAATCCTGCCAGTCCCCGCCATTCGGCGGTTGCGAGGGTTTATCGCTGACTCAAGAAATGCCAATGGAAAGAGCCCCGCAAAGCGAGGCTCAGTATGTGGGGATCCGTGGATCTCCGGCGACCGTCGACGCTCGGGTCGCATCCCTGCGTTGCCCTACCCTCCGACGGATAGGACCCCATCGGCCTCGAAGGCAAAAGTCTTTAGATCATTTTCGATTTAATGATTTAGTTAAATAAAATTGTGCCGAGAAGCTATGAGTGGAAAGGAAATCAAGGATGCAAACACCGACATCAACTTGGTTAGCAACCAAAAATGGCGACATCGCTCTACTTGCCTATCGCCCTATGCCAGTCCTGGATTTGCTGTCCGAAATCGGTCATCGAACTTCTGTTGGTCGGGGCTCGCGAGGACGAATGGTTTGGCTTCGCGAGGCAAGCATCGATGCCGGTTTTGAGGTAATTCGCCAGGCGGTTGCCCGAGGCGAAATGTGGATTCATCCACCAATTGGAGAACCAGTGGTGGCAAAGCTTTGCGGAGTATTGACGACCGACTCGGTCGAGGAGAAATAAATGGGGAATATATTTCATGAAGTGGCCTACCTGGTAGTGTCGGCGGTGTTCCCATTGCTGAGCGCCGAGACGTTCGCCTCGTGGCGCCTGGGAAGAAGGCTGACGAGCGGAGCCCTCGCTTCACTTTTGCTCCTTGGGTCAATGCCCGCCAATGCCCAAACCACCGACGTTCCTGCCTTCTGGCAGCGCGCCGCCGAATACATGAAGACGGCATATCGTGAGGTCAAATCAGACCTCCAGTGGTTGGACTCCAAAGCAACCACAGACTACTGGGCTGTTCGTCAGGCCATGGCCACATACGAGGACTATCAAAACGGCGTACGCCTTTACCAGCGCGTTACCAACCCGAACACATCAATCAACCTGATTCAGGGCATGCCAATGCTGGAGGCATTCGCTAGCCATACCGATGGAGCCGAGGATCACTGGGTGTTGCGTCCAGTTTTGCGCCCTCAGCAGAGGCTGAACTCGCCCCATCTTCCCGGAATGAATTTCGGCGGCTTTGAAGACATCTATGCCGGTCTTAAGACCGGCAACCTGAATTTTGATCTCGACCATTTTACGATTGTAAGGCGCGCTGATGACGCCAACCTGTCCTCTGCCGAGTTGCAAAAGCGTGCCACAGAAGACGCGTGGGGCAATTGGCGCAGTGCGCAGAAAATCAACGAGGTCGAGGAGGCTTATTACGATGTCCCATTCGACGCTAGCACCTATGTCGGCCTCAAGCAGGAGACGCAGGCCTATTTTCGTAAGCGTCGTGAAACACTTCAACGATCAGCAGAATTTCTCTCGGCCCGCGGCCAGGACGACCCGACCTATCAGGCGGCACTGAAACTCCTCTCTGACCTAAACGATGCGCTTGCCAAAGGTGAGGACACTAAGGCCGCTGAAAACACAGCAAATCGCCTACTCAAAATCGATGGCCAGGCGACGGAGGTGGTTGCTATTGTCGCGCGATTGCGAGTGGCGGTCGGAGAAGTGGCGAAAAGACAAAGCACGAAGCACGACAACATCCAGGAGCTAAAAAGTCAGTACAAGCCTCCCGCAGAGGGGGTTCTTTCATTTACGAGCTGGTTTAACACACTTGGCGACAACAACGGGAAAACCGCCAACAAGGAGCAGCTTTCAGCAGCGATGCTAGCCAACGCCCATGCGGAGGCAACCGGCACAAATGTTGAGGAGCAGCTCAAGCACAATCTGTTGACCCAAATCCAGGACCAGAACGACAAACTACGGGATTTTGCTTCCCAGAAGGCTCGCGCCTTCCAGGACATGCGCGGAATCATGGGCGATCAATGGTATGCAGAGCAAATGGGACTGCTGAATTTACAGATTCAACAGGAGACGACGATGGCTCGCCTGCGACTGATCCTCGCAAAACTTCCCAGTCCGACGATGATTCCGGTTCGCGTACCCGACCAGCTTGCTACGCTGCCAGGAACTATTCCTGCATCATCTGCTCAACAGGTGAAAAACCCGGCCGAGGCGATCGCGGCAGACCTCCCTGCGAAACTCGCGAACCGGTTGAGTGATGTAACGGGATACGTGAAATTCAGCAAAACCATGAGCCTTGGCGCACTCCAGCCTGTATTCGAGGGCCTGGATGCTGGTGCGAGGGCTGTCTTTGGAAAAAGTTTCAACCTGTCGAGCTGGAGGTCGTGATGGACAACCACCTGATTCAGAACATCGCAAATTTCTATTACATCATTGTCAAAGGCTTGCTCGACGCCTCGTCGAACATGGTGATTGGGGTTGTTTCCACGGTGGTGTGGGCCGCGGCCGGAGCCATTTTTTTATTGAACCAGTACCTGAACTGGGTGGGCGACAGCACCGACGGAGCTAAGAGCCTAAAATTTTTCGCCAAAGCTCACGCAAAATTGTTCGTCGTTTGGTTTCTAGTGATGGGAGCTTCCCCAATTTTCGGGACGATGGCGAGCTGGGCTGGCACCCGCGTCATCGAGGCAGCCAATGGTCCGATGGTCGACGCCACTCAGAAGCTGTTCAGCCAGATGTTGGATACAACAATTTCCATGGTGGAACTGGAAGGTGCCTAGCTTCACTCGTTAGGCGCACTCAATGGAGAGCCCATGCCGGAATCGATTGAGAAAATACTTTTTCTAATCCTGGGCTGGTCTTTTGGATTACTCAGCCCAGTTATCGTCGATAAAATCGCGCGAAAACGCGAGGTTGATGCAATCAAAGTCTCTATCATCAAAGAACTGGACGAGCTCTGCTACCAGATTCTGGGGGCTGTGTTCCTGATTGACCTTCGATTCAATCAATTGAATAGAGACAATGTGAAATGGCAGTTGTCACTCTTCAAGATATATAAGGACAAGCCAAAGGCTGGATCTGTGCTTAAGTTCTTAGAGCAAGCGATGACGCTAGATGACGAACAGTTGGCCGTCGCTGTTGCAAAGCAATCTGAAGAGCAGGGCAAAGGGCTAGCCCTGAAAAAGTGCCATGCTCCATTGCTGGAGGCCAATTTTTCACGCTTCCAACACTTGAACGATGATATGCAGACGAGGCTTTTAGAAATCAGCTACCGTATCAACATTCTCAACCAACTCGCCGAAGAGTACCAATTCTTCTTCCAGTCGAGTTTCAGAGAAAGTAACTATGGATCCTCCTATGATGGGGTCCTCGGAAATATCAATAAAGCCCTAGAAGCGTTTCGTGCACAAGGAGCTCTATTCATTGAAAACATTCTGTCCCTAAAAGTCAGCTTGGGTGTTTCCTAATTATTCCACCCATCTGCCCAGCGCCTAACCCTTCGCTCAACTCGGACCCCGCCTGCATTGCCTTCCGCACTCTCTCAGCATCTCGCTTCCTCGGTTCCGCCCAGCGCCTCGGTGCAGGCGGGTCCGGTTAGCTTCCTTCGTTAGGTGCTACTCAACCGCTTCCCACCCAGAGGAATTGCCATGAACATTCAGTTCGCCAAATACGCGGTTGTTTTGGTTCTCGGCATTGCCATTGGCAGCATCGGCATTTTTACCTCCGGAAACCGTAAGGCTAGAGCCTTCTATGTCCAGGCGGAACACCACGTTCCTCAGGGGTATATCGTGGCTGAATCAAAGTCATCGCCTAAATCGACAGTCACTATTGATCTAGCCGGTTCTCACGCATCGAACCCTGGAGAAACCCTTCGTTACTATTTCGGCGGAAGCTCAGCAGCATTCAGTGGGTCGATTTTCTTCTCCTATCCAACCTCCAACATGCCCGGTCTCGGAGACGTGTTTCTTCTCAATATAGAAACCCCAACGGGCAAGGTTCAGAGCTTCGTCGTGGCCAATGGGGGCTATGGCACCATTTTGGAATCCAGTGAAATGGTTCTTTCTTACTGCAAGAACAAGAAATGAATGCCGCCCATGCACCTAACCTTTCGCTCAACTCGGACCCTATCGCTGCGCGCTAGTGTCCTCAAACAATTAAGCGTCCGTGTCCCGCAGCAATAGGGCCGGTAACGATCCCCCGGCAAAGCCGGGGGCCTTATTATGTGAGCCGCTCAAAGCGGCTAAACGGGGTCGCTAACGCGGCCCCGAAGGTTGGAGCCACATACTCGGTGGCCTCCTAGCGCCAAAGCTCCAGCTTCTCCAATCGTTCTTCCTCGCGTTCCTGGTTCTGGATGTACTGCCGTATCTGATGCTCGTCCTTCCCTACCGTCGACACCAGAAATCCTCTCGCCCAGAAATGCTGACCCGTGAAGTTCCTCTTCGTTTCTCCATATACACGGGCCAGATAAATCGCGCTCTTACCCTTCATAAACCCCACTACCTGCGATACGGCATACTTCGGCGGAATCGCCAACAACATATGTACGTGATCTGCCAGCAAGTGCCCTTCCAGCACTTTGCTTTCTTTCTGCCCAGCCAGCTGCCTGAACACTTCACCCAATCGCTCTCTCACCCTCCCATACATCACCTTCCTTCTTCGTTTTGGCACGAACACTACGTGATACTTACATTCCCACCTTGTGTGACTTAAACTTTCAAACAAGTCCATCTCAGTTCTCCTCAAGTGTGCTTGGCGGCTCACCTGATCAGTTCAGCGATGGACTCCCGTAGCTGTCAAACTCCGACTGTCGCCCCCGCATAGCGGGGGGCCTACCTTATGTTTTGGTTAGCTTCCCTCGTTAGGCTTCCTCCAGAGAACGACATGACCAGGCCTATTTCAGACCAAGTCGTACAAGCCCCACGAGGGTCCCGTCTGGGGAAATTGCTCGGCCTGGCTGTAGCAATTTCGGGGCTGGTCTGTGCGTTCTCGGCTTATTCCGCTTACCAAACCTGGGAACATCCGATGGGCGATGGATGCATTCTCACGGATTTGGTTCACGAGAGATTTGCCAACTCTCCCCTAGCTCACGATTCCGTTGAACTGCTCAAGAAGGACCCAAGGCTTTCAAGACTCATCAACCAGCAACCCAGAATCGAACCCTCGAATGGCGGCTTCGGTGCGAGTGGTCGGTATTGGGAATTTGGGCCGGTTGGCGATGTAGAATGGATCTATAGATTTGAAGTAAACAGCATAAAAGTTAATGTTCATGTATACGGCTCAAAACGATTCTCTTCATGGCACATTGACAATCATATTATCGAAATCACCAAATGACTGATACGAGCGTAGTGCCCAGCCTAACCTTCCGCTCAACTCGGACCCTATCGCTGTGCGCTAGTGTCCTCAAACAATTCAGCGTCCGTGTCCCGCAGCAATAGGGCCGGTTAGCTTCCTTCGTTAGCCCGCCGATTTAGCTCAGGTTGTCATCGAAAAGGGAGTACCAACGTTGATACATAACATCGCAATGGGGTTCTTCTTTGGATGGCTTGTCATTAGCTGTGCCGCCCTGTGTGTCTTCTTCGCAATGCCCGCCCTTAATGCCTTAAAGGCAACAGTCACCATCTCTTTGTGCTTCAGACTTTTCACCACATCCGCGAGTTGGCTGCTTTTATCATTCGTCTTTTGGATAGCCACCATTCTCTTCCTTCTCCCTGCCGCCATCACTGATTCCCCGATTCTCCTTGTGGTGTCAGTTTTGGCCTATATGGGTACCTCCTACTGGGGCGGCCGCCTTTTAAAAATCGAACCTCGGCTCCATCAGTTGCTATTCCTTGGAGCCGCCCCTCTTCAAGCCGCAGTATTCTTGGCTGACCGGCTGAAAAAGTCTGGTTCCAAATGAGTAGCGCGGTCGGTCTAACCTTCCGCTCAAGTCGGACCCCGCCTGCATTGCCTTTCGCTCTCCCTCAACATTTCGCTATCTCGGCTCTGCTCGTCATCTCGGCGCAGGCGGTGCCGCTTAGCTTCATTCGTTAGGCCTTCCCTCAATTCAGAAACAAGCTGGAGATCCCTATGGACACAAAGGTTGTTTTCCCTTCGGAACCAAAGTCGAACTTCGGCATGGCCTTTTTTGTAGCATTTCTTGGCTTCAGCTCTGCACTTGACCTTGTGAGTTGGTTAATCCATGGCGGACTGAACAATTCATCGCAAGCCACTTATGTCCATAACTTATTCTGGCCGGTTCCCAGATTTAGGTCCGGGCTAAATGTGAAGGTCGGGTTGAAAAAGAGAGAGCTAATGGCCGGTTGGCCAGGAGCTTCCAGGAGATGGTAGCTTGGCTTCCATCTCCGGAGAGGGTAGAGCAACGCTGGGAAGCGACTTGAGCGCTTCGGAGATGCACCGGACGGTGTTGGCCAGGGGAAACGCCCTGGCCTTTTCTGTCAGGGCGTTGGCCTCCACCGGGGGTGCCCAAAGCGATAAATCCCGGGGGTCCGGGGGCAGAGCCCCCGTCGCAGGGAGACCGAGCTGAGCCAGTTCAATGGTGCAGCGGAACTCGGTTGGGGTGAGGTAGCCCAGGCTGCTGTGCGGGCGCTCCTCGTTGTAGCGACGGCGCCAGGCTTCGACGATGACCTTGGCCTCAGCCAGGCTGGAGAAGGCCTCCATGTTCAGGCATTCGTCCCGGAACTTGCTGTTGAAGCTCTCGGCCACGCCGTTGGCCCAGGGCGAGCCCGGGGGGATGTAGAAGGTCTGGGCACCGGTGGCCATCAGCCAGACCTGGAGGTCATGGGCGATGAACTCGGGGCCGTTGTCACTGCGCAGGAATGCGGGCCATCCCCGGGTCTGGAACAAGCGTTTGAGGACCTGCATGACCTCCTCGGCCTTGAAGGAGGAGGCCACTTCGATGACCAACGCCTCCTTCGTAAACTCGTCGGTGAGCGTCAGGCACTTCACGACCTCGCCGTTCAGGCAGCTGTCGTGGACGAAGTCGTAGGACCAGACCTGGTTGGGATACCCGGATTTCATCGGCACATGCTGGCCGGTCCGGAGGTGCTTTTTGGGACGCCGCCGGACCTGGAGGCCATGGGCTTTGAAAACCCGGTGGACCCGTTTCAGGTTCACCCGGAGCTGGAGCCGCCTCAGGAGGGCCCAGACGCGCCGGTGGCCATAGCGGGGGTTGGCATGGGCAAGCTGGACGATCCGCTCGTCCAGCCCATCCAGTTTCACCCGGCGTGAATACCGGACATAGGAACGGCTCAGGCCCATGGCCCGGGCAGCGCGCCGCTGGGAGAAGCCGGTGGCCGTCAGGTATGCCGCCCCCTCCTTTCGCTGCGACGCGCCACTCATTTTTTTCGAAGAACCGTTTTCAGGGCTGCGATATCCAGCTCCCGTTCTGCCAGAAGGCGCTTGAGCTGGGCGTTCTCCTTCTCAAGCTGCCGCATGTGCCGGACATCGGAAACCTCGACTCCGCCATACTTCTTTCGCCATCGATAGAAGGTCTGCGCCGTGATCCCACGGGCCCGGCAGAGGGCATCGACCGTCTGCTCCCCCTTCTCCGCCTCTCTGAGAAGCCCCACGATCTGCTCCTCGGTGAACTTGCTTGTCCTCATTGGATCCGACTCCTTTGGAGTGGACCTTAACATTTAGCTTGGCTCTATTTGGAGGGGACAGGCCAATTCGACCTGTTTCTCGTAGGAATTTCCATCGCTGCAGTCTTATCTTCCAAAACGAATCGTTTCTCCCTGCTATCAAACATCTTCTTTGGGGTCTATTTTCTCAGTTCAATAGTGAAACACTTATACGCCTGTGAATTCACCGTTGTTCTGATTCTTACCGGCGTTCTCGCCATAGTTTTCTTGTTCAGTTTGTACATTAAGCGAACGAAGACAAATGTACAAACGGCCTAACCTTCCGCTCAACTCGGACCCTATCGCTGCGCGCTAGTGTCCTCAAACAATTCAGCATCCAGGTTCCCGCAGCAATAGGGCCGGTTAGCTTCTCTCGTTAGACGTCCAC